>PXAH01000134.1 GCA_003565945.1 Candidatus Omnitrophota bacterium | reverse complement strand
GTAATAAAAATTGCTTTCGGTTTTACTTTCTTCGCCATATAGTTCCTTCTTTAGAATCTTCTAAAATAATACCTTTATCCAGTAATTGGCCGCGGATTTTATCCGCTTCCTGAAATTGCTTATTTTTTCTGCATTGATTTCTCTGAGCTATAAGGCTGTTTATTTCTTTTTCGGTTATTCCGGATATTTTATTTTGGCTGAAAGTAAATCCAAAGATAGCTGAAATTGTGCCTAAAACTTGCCGGCAGGAAAGCAAAAAATCTTTTTTATTTTTATCATCTCCAGCTAACTTTCGATTAGCTTGGCTTATGAGTTCAAATAGAGCAGCCAGGCCTCTGGAAGTATTAAAATCATCATCCATAGCCTGATTAAACTCTTGCAGGTATAATTTTACCTCAGCCTTTAACTTTTTCCCCGCGCAAGCACCTTGATCTTTAAGGTAATTGTCTAATTTATCTTTTAAAATAGCAATGTGGCCATAAGCCTTTTTAGCTTCTTCCATTTTTTCCCAGGAAAAATCAATAGAAGAAGAATAATGAGCTTGAAGATAAAAAATTTTCAAGACATTAGCCTGATACTTTTTAAAAATCTCAGATAGAGTAACAAAATTACCTAAAGATTTAGACATCTTTCTGCCTTCAATAGTCAAGAGGCCATGATGCAGCCAGTAGTTTGCTAATTTTTTCCCGGATAACCCTATAGATTGGGCACACTCATTCTCATGATGAGGAAAAATTAAATCCCTGCCGCCGCCGTGGATATCTAAAGTATCTCTTTTGAGATATTTTTGGCTCATAACTGAACATTCTATATGCCAACCGGGCCTTCCCCTTCCCCAAGGGCTCATCCAGCCAGGTTCATCGTCACTTGATTTTTTCCAGAGAGCGAAATCAAGAGGGTCTTTCTTTTTTTCATCGGGATTAATCCGTACCGCGTCTTTCATATCATCTATTTTTTGCCCGCTTAAGGAGCCGTAACCTTTCATCTTTCTTACTTGAAAATACACCCCGGTTTCTGTCTGGTAAGCATAACCTTTTTCAATAAGCTTTTCCACACTCTCAATCATTTCCTGAATATTTTCGGTAGCTCTTGGCTCAAAAACCGCCGGCATTAATTCTAAATTTTTCAAATCATTTTTATAACCCGCTATATACCTATCAGATAGCTCTTTCCAACCAATACCTATTTCTCTGGCTCTATTGATAATTTTATCGTCAATGTCAGTTATATTGCGGACAAAATCAACCTGAAATCCTTTATGCTCAAGGTAACGGCGGATAACATCAAAAATATACAAAGAACGTCCGTGCCCAATATGGCAATCATCATAAGTGGTCACCCCGCAGGTATACATCTTAACCCTATTTTTATCCACAGGCTTAAACTCTTCTATTTTTTTAGTTAAAGAATTATAAACTTTCATTCCTTATCTTTTCGAAAGCAAAGCAACCGCCAGGCAACTTATGGTATCTACTCCCCCTAAAGCTTGCGTTTGTTCTTTCGATTTAACTTTTAAATTGATATCAACCTCTTTAAAAACCCGGCCTAAGGCAGAGACTATACTTTTTTTATGAGCGAAAAGTTTCGGCCGCTCGGCAACTAAGGTAATATCAATATTTACTAATCTATATTTGCCGGATATTTTATTTAATACATAAGCGGCAATCTTTTTACTATTTATATTTTTGCTTTTTTTAGCCTCCGGCCTGAAATAATCTCCAATATCCCCCAATCCAGCCGCCCCGCAAATCGCGTCAGTTACCGCGTGCAGAAGAACGTCACCATCAGAAACAGCCTCAAGGCCGAAACCGCAATTTATTTTGTAGCCGCCTAACACTAAAATTTTTTTTCTTTTAGTAATCTTGTGTAAATCAAACCCCAAGCCTACTCTAAAACCACTCATAACCATCCACTATTTTCCCGGCTAAATAAATGTCTTCCGGATAAGTTATTTTGAAATTTAAACGGCTTCCTTCAATCACTTTGACTTTGTGTCCCATTTTTTCTATTAACTGAGCCGAATCAGTTGACTCAGCAACTTGCTTATTTTTATAGGCTTTCTCAAGCAAGTCTTTTTTAAAACCCTGCGGGGTTTGAATCGAAAAAATATCTTCCCGCTTCAAAGTATTTTTCGCCAGCCCAGATTCTACCTTCTTTAAGGTGTCGGCTGTCGGCAGGCCGCAAATTACCGCCGAATACTTTTCCAAATTCTTAATAATATTCAATGTTATTTTTTTAGTTACAAAGGGACGGGCACAGTCATGAATCAAAACATAATCTAAGCCTTTTTTAACTTTAGACAAGCCATTAGCCACTGAACAGCTTCTTGATGAAGCTCCCGGCGCCAAAGAAACTTTTTCACTGTTTATAAACTTGCGGGAAAAATCAAAATGTTTTTCCTGCAAAACTAAGACTACCTGCTCTATACTATCAATTGCCAGAAAAACTTGAAGGCTGTAATAAAAAAGGGGGTTCCCTTTTAAAAGAAAATCCGCTTTAGGCCGGCCCAGGCGCCTACCTTCTCCCGCGCAAACAATTACCGCCGCGGCTCTCATAGCTTGGTGAAAATGATTCTCCCGCTGGGATTCTGAAGTACCGATGAAACTTCAACTTCAACGGTTTTGCCGATTAAGTTCTTTCCACCTTCAACAACAACCATAGTTCCATCTTCAAGATAACCAACTGCCTGATTCCGTTCTTTTCCCTCCTTTATTAGTTTTAAGCTAATTTTACTTCCGGCGATTAATGAAGGTTTCAAGGCATTGGCTAAGTCATTTATGTTTAAAACTTTTACCCCCTGGAGTTGAGCCAAACGGTTTAAATTGTAATCAGTTGTCAATATTTTAGCATTGTATTTTTCGGCTAATTTGATTATTTTTTCATCAACTGTCTTTACAACAACCACTTCTTCATCAACTACTTCAACTTCAATGCTCTGCTGCTTTTTTAACTCATGTAGTATTTCAATTGCCCTTTTTCCTTTTTGCCGTTTCATGTGGTCAGTAGAATCAGCCAAAGCATGCATCTCGTTTAAAACAAAACGCGGAACAATAAACCTTGCCTCGATAAAAGCAGTTTTTACAATGTCCAATATCCTTCCATCAATTATGCTGCTTGTATCTACAATTATCTCCTCTTCTCTTAACTCCCCTCTTTTAAATTTTATATACGGAATAATGACATTAAACTCATCCCGGCCTTTAATTCCAAGAGTCAGGCCTAAATAAACAAAAACAAAAGTAACAAATAGCTTTATGTTATCTATAATTTCAGGCGAAACATCTTCCGGCATGGGAAATTGGTCTAAGGCTAATCCAAATATCGCCGAAAGAAAAAGGCCAAGCAAAATGCCAAACACCGCGCTGCTTAATCCTTTTAAAGAAACCTTTCTACCTAAGGCCTCAACTAACACTATAGCAACACCTATTCCAGCACCAATCAAAGCCCAAAGAAAAGGATTCTCACCGCCTAATGAAAACCCGGTAACAGCAAAAATAAAAATAAAAAAAATCCTCAAAAGAAACAGAGCCCACATAAAAACCTCCCATTAAAAATGAATATATTTAGCGAGTACCTTTTATTTTTGACCTTTAAAAAGCTTATTATAAACTTCTTTTAATGTCGAAAATCCAACCACTTTAGCCGCAAAATTTTTATCCACTTCACCCCGGTTAGCTTCGGGCATAAAACAATATTTAAAGCCGGCTCTATCCATTTCCCGAAGCCTTGAATTTATATCCCGAACCCGCCTCAGCTCTCCACCCAAGCCAACTTCCCCTATAAAAACAGTATCAGCCGCGGCCTCTTTTTCTAAAAAACTTGATAAAATAGCAACAGCCGCTCCTAAATCAGCGGCCGGGTCATCTATACGTAAACCTCCCGCAACATTAAGAAAAATATCTTCAGCGGCTATTGAAACCTTTAGCCTCTTTTCAATGATCGCCACCAGCAAAGAAAACCGGTTAAAATCAAAACCCAGGCTCCTTCTTCTAACTGTGCCAAAAGTAGCTCTGCTTACCAAAGACTGCAGCTCAACTAAAATTGGCCGAAGCCCTTCAACCGGGCAAATAACACAACTACCGTAAGAGCGTTCTTTTGCTTGCGGCAAGAAAATATCGCTAATCTTTTTTACTTCTACTAGCCCATCTGAAGTCATATCAAAAACAGCAATATCTCCTGTCGGGCCAAACCTATTTTTAATCGAACGTAAAATCCGATAATTAGAAAGTGTCTCTCCTTCAAAATAAAGTACGCTATCGACTATGTGCTCAAGCAGCTTAGGCCCGGCAATTGCCCCGGATTTGGTAACATGACCAACTATAAACATAACCGCGCCCGATGCCTTGGCCGCCTGAGTAAGGTAATCAGCGCAGCTTCTTACTGAAAGCACACTCCCTTTAGCGCCTTCAGCGTCAGCGCTTGTCATAACCTGGATAGAATCAATCACCACAAAACTAAAACCTTCTTTTTCAATTATCTTATGAATATTTTCTACTTTTTCCTCATCAGCAACATAAAGCTTATCTATCGCGACACCCTTTAAGCGCTCGGCCCTAATTCCAACTTGGCGGGGAGACTCTTCAGCGCTTACATATAAAGTTTTACCTTCTGCTGACAGCTTAGACGCTATTTCAAGCAAAAGTGTAGACTTGCCAACCCCTGGCTCACCACCAACCAAAATTACCTGCCCTGGAACCAAACCTCCACCAAGAAGGCGGTCGAATTCTTTAAAATTAGTTTTATACCTGCTTTGTTTAAAGCTGTTAATATTTTTAAGCAAACGCGGCTCAGCACAGCTGGTTGCCCGCGGCTTATTCGAACCGGAAGCAACCTTTTGCTGAAAAGTTTCCCAACCCTGGCAAGTAGGGCACCTTCCCAGCCACCTTATTGATTGATAACCACACTCTTTACAACTATACATATTAAAACATCCTGTTTAAATAATAGCCTCGTTCGATGGATGATGGATGACCGCTCACTGCGTCCTTCGACAAGCTCAGGGCTTCGCCCTTCGGCTTTGCTCAGGACTTCGTTCGCTAAGACGAAAGACGATTTCTTCCTTCATCCTCTCGTCCTTCTTCCTTCGGAACCTGCCAAACAAAGAATGGCTTCACCTCCGCTCTCTTGGTTTATGTAAAAGTTTCCAGGGGTTTTCTTTGATATCGCTAATAAACTCTTCGGTTTTTCTATATAAAGAATCATCATAAAGAAATCTTCCAACTGTTCCTTTTTCAGCCTGTATGTCCTCTACTACCCCTTTTACACTCAAAGTAATATCTTCTAAATTTTTAAGGGCATTCTCCAGTGATGACTTAATTTCACCCTCCTCTATAAAACTCTTCAGCTCTTCCATAGTTTGAGTAAACCCGGCAAATACCTGAAAAAGCGGGACAGGAGATATCCCTTCAACAGTACCCCCTTTTTTGATATATTCTGAGTACTGAAAAGGTGGAGTTATCTCTAGGTATTTTTCACCGAATAAACTTAAGCTATTTATAAAAAAATAAGAACCCTTAGGTATTTTGATACCTCTATCGATATTTGCAATAACCTTTACTTTTGGCCCGCCCGCACTTGAAACTACAATAACCTCCCTGACTTGTCCTACGTCTACACCGCAAAAACGTACCGGAGAAGCCCTTTTAATCCCTTCGGCAAAGTCAAAAAAAACCTTTACTTCATAGCTTGGCCTAAAAAAAGTAAAATCCTTGATAAAAGCAAGGGTGACAAGTAAAATCACTAAGCCCGAGAGAAAAAATATCCCAATTTTTATGTGGGAAAACCTTTGTTTGATATCCCATAAATTTTTAGCCACCTTATCCTCCCATTAAAAATGAATATATTTAGCGAATACCTTTATTATGGATAATTTATACTTCCATCTCTTTAATTGGGCCGCCTGAAGCCCCACTCATAAATTGAATTAAACGTTTATCTTTGGATTCCTTTATTTGCTCTCTGTTACCTTCAAAAATTATTCTCCCCCCAAGAAGAAAAGCTATCCGGTCGGCAATTTCTAATCCGGTATCTAAATCATGGGTTACAATCATTGAAGTAATAAAAAGCCGGCTATGCAAATCCTTGATCAAGGAAACAATTTTATCTACAGCGATAGGGTCTATTCCGGTTGTCGGTTCATCATAGATAACAATTTTAGGATTATAGACAATCGCCCGGGCAATAGCTACTCTCTTGCGCATGCCTCCGCTTAATTCATAAGGATACATATCTTCTATACCTTTCAGGCCTACCAGAGCAAGTGTTTCAGAAGCTTTCCGGCGCATCTGCCCCTTAGTTAGGGCGGTATGCTGTTTTAGGAAAAAACTTACATTTTCCCAGACAGTAAGAAAATCAAAAAGGGCGCTGTTTTGGAAAACTAAGCCAAAATTAAGCCTCACTTTTTCCAGCTTTGACTTAGTTAACTGAGTAATTTCCTGGCCCTCAATATGAACAGTCCCCGAATCTGGCCGAAGTAAACCTAAGATAGTTTTAAGCAAAACTGTTTTACCTGCTCCACTTCTTCCGATAAGCAAAAAACTTTCCCCTTTGCCTACGCTTAAATTTACGCCTTTTAGAATTCCTTTGTCTTTAAAAGACCTCTTTACGTTAACTAATTTTATCATTTCCTGGCTCATATAAAATAAAAAAAGGCTGTTAGTATACAGTCAATAACAATAACCATAACAAAAGAACGCACTATAGCCTTGGTTACAGAGCTAGAAACTTCTATAGAAGAAAAGGGCTTAAAACCTTCAAAGCAGCAGATGAAAGCGATAACACTTCCGAAAAATAAACTTTTTACCATTCCGCTTACCAAATCTATTGGCCCTAAAGCATCTATTGTCATACGCATATAAAGGCCAAATGACATTGAAAATTTAGACATCCCCACTAAGTACCCTCCTAATATCCCTAAAAGGTCAGCGTAAATAACTAAAATCGGTAAACATAAAGTCATAGCGAGGAATTTAGGAACAACTAAATAATCTATAGGTTCAACCCCAAACGCTTCTAAAGCATCAACTTGCTCATTAATCTTCATAGAACCAATTCCGGCAGTAATCGAAGCTCCGCTTCTTGCCGCTACAATTAAAGCTGTAATTACCGGGCCCAACTCTCTGACCATGGATAAAGCTACCAGAGAAGCTAAATGAATTTCTGATTGGAATTGTTGAAGCTGGTAGGCAGTCTGAAAGGCAATAATTATCCCGATAAAAAGAGAAACTAAAAATACAAGAGGAAAACTATTTATCCCTACAGATATAATCTCACGGCCTAATATCCTAAAATCTCTTTTTTTAGTAAACAGCCAATAAAATGTATCTTTTATAAAACAAAGAATGCTGCCCAGATAAGAAAAAAACTTCTCAGTTGTTTCTAAGAAAAACACTTTTGTTAAAACTCCCTTCTCCTTTCAACTCCGAGAATTGTTTCGTCCCCCTGCATTCTTAACTTTAAAAAATTATTATTTTCCAAATTATAGCGCAACTGCGCCCCGCCTTCACCTTCGGCCTCTACCCGAAAATCAAACTTATCCCCTATGCGTTTGCTCAAGCCCACTTCTCCTTCGTCAGCAAAGAAATGCCAGCCTTCAACCAATAATTTATGGGATATCAGTTCAGCACTCGGGAAAAAACTATCCGGATCTCGTATGTCCAAAGTTCCTCCCAGGCTAAAGATGCCTTTCCCCGGCAAAACAAGCTCAACATCGTTTAAATTAAATACCGGCGGTGAACCGAAAAAAGTACACCTAAGCCTTTCAAAAACAAAATCATCATAGGCACCGTCATAAGCATTAAAATTCCCACTTACCAAGAAATTATCGAAACTGCCCCAAGCCTTAGCTTTTAATTCTACTTCTCCTTTCAGGCGGGCTGCATCTTCCTGCCAACGGACTGCCAATTCAAAAAGAAAACTTTTTTCCTTTAAGTCAATATTTCCTTTTCCGGAAAAACCTAGAGACTCAAATTTTTCAATAAATAAAATGTTGCCTCTTCTCACTGCTTTTAGCGTAAAAGAATCAAACCTTCTTTCGCCTATTTGTAAATCTCTACCTTCCAGCAAAAAAAGTAAGTGGCCACCCTCTTTTTTAACTTGATAGTTAAAGTCACCGGATATTTGGTGGCCGCCTATATCAAATTCTGCCAGCCGGATTCTTCTGCCAGCCGGATCGAATTCAGCATAACTGGCGTAAAGCAAAAACCCGGGCTTAAGCCCCAAAAGCAAAAAGAAAATAAAAGTAAATAACTTTTTTTTCATTCAAATTTCAAGGAAGACCCTTTTTTATCAGCCTTGATAACAACAGACTCCCCTTTTGCCTTTTTTATTCTCTCAGAAAAACTACCCCTGATTATATCTTCAGCTAATGGGTCCTCAAGAAACCTTTGAATAACCCTTTTTAAAGGACGTGCCCCATAAGTAGGATCAAAACCTTTCTCGACGAAAAACTCTTCAGCCCCGGGAGAAAGCTCAACCTCAAAGCCTTGTTCTCTCAACCTTTCGTTTACATACTGAACCTCAAGCTTAACAATTTTCTCTAGGTCTTTTTTGTTAAAAGACTTAAAAACTGTAATATCTTCCAGGCGGTTTAAAAACTCCGGTTTAAAAGTTTTTTTAACTTCATCCAGCAAAGAAGCCTTCATCTGCTCATAATCAATATCTTCTTTTGTAGTTTGAAAACCTAAAGAACCTTTCTTACGAATAATATCAGCTCCAACGTTGGAGGTCATAAGCAAAATAACATTACGAAAATCTACAGGCCGGCCATAACTATCGGTTAAGCGCCCTTCCTCTAAAATCTGAAGCAAAATATTATAAACATCAACATGAGCTTTTTCTATTTCGTCTAACAAAACCACAGAATAGGGCCTGCGCCTGACACGTTCAGTTAATTGTCCGCCTTCTTCATAGCCAACATAGCCGGGAGGAGCTCCCACTAGCCTGGATACATTAAACTTCTCCATATATTCACTCATATCAAGCTGAATTAAAGCGGCTTCATCACCAAACATAAACTCAGCCAATGCCCTGGCTAAAAGAGTTTTTCCCACACCAGTAGGCCCTAAAAACATAAAAGAACCGATTGGCCGGCGCGGTTCCTTTACTCCGGCCCGGGCCCTACGTACTGCCCGGGAAATCGCTTTAATTGCTTCTTCCTGGCCTATAACTTTTTTGGAAAGAGTTTCCTCCATTTTTAAAAGCTTTTCTGACTCCTTCTGCTCAAGCCTATAGGCAGGCACTCCTGTTACTTGAGAAACAAGTTGGGCAATATCTTCTTCTTTTACTTCAGGTGAAATTTTATCGCGTTTTTTATTCCACTCCTTTCTTACTTCTTCAAGTTCACGGGACAATTTCTTCTCCTGATCACGAAGTTTAGCCGCCTGCTCAAAATCCTGTTGTCTAATGTAAGCTTCCTTTTCCCGCACTATATCAACAATTTTCTCTTCTATTTTTTTTACGCCTTCAGGCGCGGTCAGTATCGCAAGCCTTGACCTGGCTCCCGCCTCATCAATCAAATCAATGGCTTTATCAGGAAGAAATCTACCTGAGACATAACGGTCAGAAAGTTTTGCCGCCGCATCCAAAGACTCATCGGTAAATTTTACTCTATGATGGGCTTCATATTTATCCCGCAGGCCCTTTAAAATCTGAATAGTTTCAGATACAGTATTGGGCTCAACAAAAATCATTTGAAACCGCCTCTCCAAAGCAGTGTCTTTTTCAATGTGCTTTCTATACTCATCAAGCGTAGTAGCTCCAATACACTGGATTTCTCCTCTAGATAAAGCCGGTTTTAATATGTTAGAAGCATCGATAGCCCCCTCCGCGGCGCCAGCGCCGACTAACGTATGAAGCTCGTCTATAAAAATTATTACGTCTTTAGAGCGTTTAATTTCTTCCATAACCGCCTTAACCCTTTCTTCAAACTGGCCCCTGTATTTAGTGCCGGCAATCATCAAAGCTAAATCTAAAACTATTATCCGTTTGCCGCGTAAAATCTCAGGAGCATTTCCTTCGGTTATGCTCTGGGCCAGGCCTTCAACTATGGCTGTTTTGCCAACACCGGCCTCCCCCAGTAAAACAGGATTATTTTTAGTCCGGCGGGATAAAATCTGTATTACCCTTTCAATCTCCGTTGTCCTTCCAATGACCGGATCAAGTTTTCCCTCCCGCTGAAGTTTGGTAAGATCCCTGCCAAAAGAGTCAAGAGCCGGAGTCCTTGAAGAACTTCGCCGGGTTTGGGCTTGTCCGGTATCAGAGGACCCGCCCAGTAAAGCGGAAATTTCACTTCTTGCTTTTTGAATATCAACTCCAAGAGAAAATAAAACTTGCGAAGCAATCCCCTCTTCTTCCCTAAGCAGTCCTAATAAAATATGCTCTGTACCTATATAGTTATGCCCTAGCCCGCGGGCTTCCTCGGTAGCCAGCTCTAAAGCTTTCTTGGCCCGGGGGGTAAAAGGAATATCTCCTAAAACCGATGACACACTGCCTGATGACATCAGCTTTTCAATTTCAGTTCTCAAGCGCCCTAAATCAGCACCTATGTTTTGCAAGACAGCACAAGCAACCCCCTCACCTTCACGAATCAAACCCAGAAGAATATGCTCTGTGCCGATATAATCATGGCTAAAACGCCTTGCTTCTTCTTTAGCTAAAACTAAAACTTTGCGAGCTCTTTCGGTAAAACGATTAAACATCCAAACCCTCCTTTAATGAGACTTACCCTTGACAGGCAATATATTTGCCTGTCAAGGGTTTAGTCGAATTAAATCCTTGACTATTTTCATTTGTCAACACTTAGAAAATTGTCAAGGATCATATTTTCATTTACCCTACTCTAATTCAGCTTCTCCCTCAACATCTCTGCTCTAAAATAGTCCCTTTCATTCCTGTTCAACGGTTTGCCCTCCAATTTCTGAAGGTGCGCCGATTGTATAACTATAAATAAATTATTTACCGTTTCTTTTTCTATATCTTTGATTATACCTAAATCAATGCCCAAAAACAAGGCGGAAAGATGAGCTAAAGCTTCTTTACAATTAATCAACCGGCTATTTCTAGCTATACCTAACGCCCTCCAAACAATATCTTCCAGACTAATTTTATGCTTTGCTTGAAGAGCCTGACGGGCGTCTAATTCATGTTGGATAACCTGGGTTACCACCCTGGTTAAGTTATCAATCACCTCTTCTTCTTTCAGCCCTAAACTAATTTGGTTTGAAATCTGAAAAAAATTACCTAAAGCCTGGCTGCCTTCGCCAAAAAGCCCTCTAATCGTAAAGGATATTTTATTTAAAAAATTAAATACCTTTTCGATCTTTTGAGTTAGAATCAGCCCCGGTAAATGCAGCATGCAAGACGCGCGCAAGGCTGTACCGGTATTAGTCGGACAAGACGTAAGGTAGCCTAATTCCGGTAAAAAAGCGTAATCAAAAGATTGGCTTATTTGGTCATCTACTTTATTTAGTTTCTGCCACCCTTTTTCTAAATTAAAACCCGCCTCGACTACCTGAATCCTAAGATGGTCTTCTTCACTTACCATTACTGAAACCCTTTCATCTTGAGAAAAAACCAACCCTCCCTTATTCATTGAAAAAAAATTCCGGCTGATTAAATGCCGCTCAAGCAAAAATTCTTTATCTATCACATTTAAGTCAGCCATACGAATAAAAGCAAAATTACCGTTACCGCCTAAATAAGAGCTCGGATCCTTAAACCTGTCTATTAGCTTCTCAACTGCCTCAGGGCCCAAACAAGAAGGGAAAAAGAAATCTGATAAATTCCTAGCCAACCTAAGCCGGGAAGAAAAAACAACTCCAGGAGAAGAATCCCCCTGATTTATCCAACTGTTTTTATTGTCTAAAAACTCTTCAAACATCTCGCATCTAGCATCCAGGATCCGGTATCTAGGGTCCGGACTCCTCCTCTAGTTTCTTGATTTGATCCCGTAAACTGGCAGCTACCTCATATTCTTCGGCTTCAACTGATTTTTTAAGCTCTTCTTTCAGCCGGTTTAAGCGAGACTCTACCGGCATTTTGCTTTTTTCACTGACCGGAAACTTTCCCTGATGCCTGGCTGAACCATGGACTCTTTTCAGGAGAGGCAGAATAAGAGCCTTAAAGGCTAAATAACAATCCTTGCAACCTAACCTTCCGATTTTTTTAAATTTCTGATAGTCAAGGCCGCAATTAGCACACTTAAGCTGTGGCCCTCCTTTATCATCGCCTTCATCGGCAAAAGCACCAACAAGGCCGGAGAAATCAAAATGTTCCTGAATTAATCCTTTTTTTGACTGGGCGCACCTCTGACAAACATGCAATTCAACTACTTTTTCATCGACAATTTCAGTAAGATGAACCGTAGCTGTATCTTTATGGCAAATATTACACAACATACCAACCTCTAGATTTTACTAGCTGCTGGATGAAACCAATACCCAGAATCCAGCATCCAGTATCCAGGAGCTCACCCCAGCTCATAGCGGACTCCCTCTTTTTTGGTGATTTTTTTAAACTCCTCCATAATCTTTTGAGTTATCTTCCCTGGTTTACCTGTTCCGATTTTTCTGCCATCTACCTCAACTACCGGCATAAGCTCAGCGGCAGTTCCGGTTAAAAACGATTCATCACTGATATAAAATTCATGCCGGGTTAAAACATGTTCGTTAGCAGGTATTTTTAATTTTTTAGCTATATCAATAACCGTATCCCGGGTTATCCCTCTCAAGGTCCCCATACACTGAGGAGGGGTATAAAGCTGCCCATTTTTAACAACAAAAATATTTTCGCCGGTACATTCAGCAACATAGCCAAGATGATCAAGCAT
Source organism: Candidatus Omnitrophota bacterium (assembly GCA_003565945.1). Taxonomy (GTDB): domain Bacteria; phylum Omnitrophota; class Gorgyraeia; order Duberdicusellales; family 4484-171; genus PXAH01. The sequence continues at coordinate 14,148 of PXAH01000134.1, read as the reverse complement.
CAAGCCTTCCTGATAGCCTGAATTTATAGCCTCTATTTTTGCTAATATATTATTAAGGTAATTAAGAGATTTTATCTGCGGATTGACCGCTTCGCATAGATTTCTCATTGTAGGTACAGTAACTATTTTCATTCCCTTTTGGTAAACCTCTTTCGGATAAAGAGATATTTTATCGGCAATAATAACCAGAGTTTGCCTGCCTTTGCACTTGCGTGGATCAAGGCCTAAATCTCCTTCACCCCGTGATAAAACAACCCTTATGTACGCGTCCTTAAGCTTATTTGCCTGGATAGTCTTTATTATCGCTTCCTGCATTTTACTTTTAGCCAATGGCACATCAAGCATTATTGAATGAGCTGACTCATAAAGACGGTCTATATGCTCTTTCAGTTTAAAGACTAATTTGTTGTAAGCACGAATACCTTCAAAAACACCATCGCCATAAAGATAACCGTGGTCAAAAACAGAAACTTTGGCATCCCGCTTATCTAATAACTTACCGTTAACATATACCTTCATTCCCCCTCCCTTTTATATGACTGCCTATAATTCTGGTTAAGTCGTTAGGATTAGAAACCAGTAACCAGAGCATAGTAACCAGAATAGAGTAACCAGATTATTTGGAATCGATTAGGTCCCGAAAACTCTCTACTCAACCACTTGCCCTTCTGGTTTCTGTACTCTGGTTTCTGGTTACTTTTCCTACCTAACCTGACTTTTATTTTACCCTCATGCTCGCTACTTCCTCAGGCGTCCGCCTTCAATGAAAATCATACGATTGGCGGTTTGAGCTAATTTCATATTATGAGTTACTAAAATTATCGTTGTATTTTCCTCTCTGTTTATCTTCTCAAGTAATACTTTCATCTTCCCTTGCGCTTCCTGGTCAAGATTTCCGGTTGGCTCATCACAAAGAAGAATCTCGGGCTTATTAATCAAAGCCCGGGCTACCGCGGCTCTTTGCTTCTGGCCTCCGCTTAATTGTGAAGGATAAAACAAAGCTCTATCTTTTAATTCAAAGTATTCTAGCAATTGATAGGCTCTTTGGAAAGAATATTTTTTCTTCATCCCAAAACCGGCTAAAGCTATATTTTCTAAAACACTTAATTCTTCAATAAGGTAATAAAATTGAAAAACAAAGCCTATATTTTTGTTCCGCCAAAAAGCCAGTTTAGCTTCCTTCTGCTTATATACATCGTAATTATTATGCAAAACGTTTCCTTTATCCGGCGGTAAAATACCTCCTAAGCTATGCAGAAGAGTAGATTTACCGGATCCGGAAGGGCCAACTATAGACAAAAAGCAACCCTTGGGCACCGAAAAAGAAATATCTTCGATAGCCTTAACTTCAAAATTATGATTCCTGTATAGCTTTGTTAAATTAACAGCTTCTATTAGTTTATTCATAACGTAAAGCCTCTGTAGGGCAAAAGCGGCAAGCCCTTCGTGCCGGCCAAATACTAGATAAAAAAGAAATAAAAATAGCTACCACGCCGATTAAAATAACCTCACCGTAATCTACACTTACCGGAAGATAAGGAGTAAAAAATATCTCCTCCGGAAGGCTAATAATCGGATGTTTTTCTAAAAAAAAGCAAATCCCTAAACCTAAAGTTACTCCTCCTAAAGTTCCAATCACCCCTAAAACTAATCCTTGCAGAGTAAATATTGATAAAATTCTCCGGCTGGTAAAACCTATTGATTTTAGAATCCCAATATCTTTAGTCTTTTCCACAACTTTAATAGTTAAGGTAGCGAAAATATTAAATGACGCGACTATAATAATCAAGCTTAAAATTATAAACAAAGCTATTTTTTGCAGCCTCAGAGTAGCAAAAAGCTGCTGGTTGGTTTCGGTCCAAGTCGTAATTATTGATTGAGGGTACCTGCGCGCTATCTCATCGGCCAACCTATCTGCCGCAAACGGCTCACTTAGACGCAGCCCCAAAAAAAGATGATAATGAGGCGAAAGATTCTTTGCCTTCTCCAAGTCAGAAATCAAGTAGTAGTTATCTACATCATAAAGGCCTGTTTCAAAATAACCTCTGATTGGTTCTTTCTCCAAAGTTAACCTTTCATCTAAGGGATAAAACTCAATTTTATCTTTAAAGAAAAACCGCCGCGATAACCCCTTCCCTAAGAAAAAACCTGAATCATTAAATTCCTCTTTTATGTATTGGGAAAAAAACTGCTCTTGCCCGGGATCATCCAGCTGAAAACCCCTTACTACCAAAGGAACAATTGTATCTCCGATTTGAGCAAATACCTGGGTACGTACCGACAAAGAAGAATCTTCGACTCCTTCCTCTTTGCTCAACTCCTTTTGCATAAGATACAATTGATCACTATCTCGGGTATCTAAAGTAATGTGGTACTGAAACTGCATTATCCTTTCCAACAAAGCACCGTCTATGCCGTTTACAATAGAAACAGCTACAATTACCGTAGCAACTCCTAACACAATACCAATAGCTGAAATTATCCCGATAAAAGACACGTGCCGGGCTTTACCTCTGAAAAGGTAACGAAAAGCAAGAAAAATTTCTGTCAGCATTGTTTAACTTTGTAATTTTAAGAGGGGAAAAAGAATTACATCCCGAATGGAAGGTTGATTGAGCAAAATCATCACTAACCTGTCGATGCCAATACCTAAGCCAGCCGCCGGAGGCATACCATATTCCAAACTTTTTACAAAATCAAGGTCAATCTCAGAGTCCGGCTCCTTTGCCGCCTGCCGCCTAAACCTTTCTTCCTGTTCAACCGGATCATTTAACTCAGAATAAGCGTTAGCAATTTCGATTCCGGCGATAAAAAGCTCAAATCTTTCAACTAAATAAGGATTGTCTTTTTTTTGCTTTGCCAAAGGCGAAGTCCAGGTAAAAAAATCAGTGATAAAAGCCGGCTTATCTTCGGGATAATTTCTTTCAATCAATTCTTCGCAAATTTTAAGTATTTGTGTCCGGGATAACCCTTCTTCTAATTTGATTTTTTTGCTAATTTTTTTAGTTACCTCCTCATGACTGTCCTCCGGCTCAACTCCAAACTCTTTCTTAAAAAGCTGCGCGAATGAAATTCTCTGCCAGGGAGGCTGAAGGTCTATTTTTTTTCCTTGATACTCTATATCCAACCCGCCGTGAATTTCCAAAGCTAAATTAGTTAATAATTTTTCACAAGCATCCATCATAAACTGATAGCCCTGGTAAGCAGCGTAAGCCTCAAGCATCGTAAATTCAGGATTGTGCCTTCTGGATAATCCCTCGTTACGAAAACTTCTGTTTATCTCATAAACCCGGTCAAAGCCCCCTATTAATAATTTTTTCAGATAAAGTTCAGGCGCGATTCTTAAATAAACTTTGCTTGAAGTGGCGTTATGAAAAGTTTGAAAAGGTTCTCCGGCGGCCCCTCTCGGTATATGATGCAGCATCGGGGTTTCAGTCTCGATAAAAGAAAGTTTTTCAAAAAAATCTCTAATTATGGAAACAATTTTGGCTCTTTTTAAAAAAACATCGCGGCTGGCAGGGTTTGCGATTAAATCAAGGTAGCGCTGCCGATACCTTGTTTCAATATCTTTTAACCCATGCCATTTCTCAGGCAGAGGCCGCCAAGCTTTAGCCAACGGCTTTATTTTATCGGCTGCTACCGTAATCTCCTCGGTCCTGGTTATAAAAAGTTTACCTTCAACACCAATAATATCTCCAATATCCAGCTTTTTAAATAACTCAAAATCCTCTCCTAAACTGTCAAAGCGGGCGTAAATCTGAATTTTTCCGCTAAAATCAGCTAGATGAGCAAAACCGGACTTTCCGTGCTCTCTTTTTGAAACAACTCTTCCGGCCAATGTGGCCTTCTCCCCCTCCTTGTATTTCTTCAATATTTCATTGATAAATAAAGGTTTAGGAAAATCCGTTTCTTCAAAGGGATTGCCGAATTTTTCTTTAAAAAGATCGAAATCTTTTTTTTCCATGGTTGCTTGATTATATAAAATATAAGCGGGAGTGTCAACAGAAACAGCTAAAGAATAAATATTAGATTAACTTCCCTAGCTTAATAACCCGGCCGGGCTTAATTATTACTTCTATATCCTTTAAAAATAAGCGGCCTTTTCTTTGCTTAAAATAACTTCTAAATGCCTCTTGGTTAAGGTCAACTAACCCCTCTAATTCATTTTTTATTTTTACCCGGCCTGATAGAATCGCGTCCTTAAGCAAAACTTTTCCTTCAATAGCTAAATAATCAAGCTCAACAGCAGATGCCCGTCCAAACGCATTAACGCAGTTTTCCAAATCCCGGTAAAAAGGGCCTAAGTCAAATCCGGGCAGTTTCCCCGGCTTTAAATTTTTTAGCTTATAAGTTCGGCTATTAAAACGGAAACGGCCGGAAAAAGCGTAAAGCCAAAAATCCCAGGCGAATTTAACTGGCGTGAAAAAATTTGTCCTTAGGTTTTTATCAATATTGATTATAGTAAGAAAATTAACAATACTGTGTTTTTTTAAGAGATTTTTCACCCGCCTGTCTTCTGTTGTTTTCAAAAAGCCGGATAGATTAAGCAAAGCCGAAGCTAAAGCTCCCTCAAGCTGTACATAAGTTTTATCATTTTCCCTTTTCTCATTTCGGATTAAAGTTGGGCTGATGACCTCTGAAAACTTTTCTTCCCCGATAGCCTCAGATAAATCCCGCAAAAAAGAGGAAAGAACTTCACAATTAAGCAAGGCCATGTTGGTATTAAAAAATTGCTTATTTGGTTCACCAGAAGAAGAATCAGCGCCTTCCAGCCCAATCTTTTCAAATAAATCTCCCTGGCCTTGCTCTTGGGCTTGGGCTGACTCTAAAATTTGAACTCGTTTTTTGCCGCCTTTGCAAAGCTCAAGGCCGATTTGGCCCCCTTTTTTATCTATAGGAGTTTTAGTGGATGATATCATGACTATCGGAATCTTATTTTTAACCATAAAACCCACCATTGTTTTATCTGGAAAATTATTGGGCCCGTCACCGTTATAAATAGCTCTGACTGAATTCTTAGCTAAATCCGGCTCCATTTCAGCCGCCCTCTTAAGCGCGATATACCCTAGTTGGCCGTGGCCTCCTGGGGCGGTTCGCTGAAGAGTTAAGCAGTTATTTTCCTTATCTATCGTGGGCAAAGAAGGCTGAATAACCATCTCATCCGAAAAACAAATTCGCTTTTCCTTTTCAATTAATTGCCGATAACTTAAGCCTGCCTTCTTTGAATTCTTGCCGGATCTTGCCCAAAAATTTAAAGTTTTATCTAAAAAATGATTAATCGAATCTTTGCTTTCATTGTTTACTAACTCTTCGATTATAATTTTATTGTAAAACCTTGACTCCTTAATCACTTGTAAATATTTCAGTTCAGTAATGCTTACTTTTTGATTAGCAAAATCAAAAAAAAGGTCAACCCCCTTTGCGCCTAAACGAGGCTTTCCTTCTCGCTTAATCTCTTTCCAGATTTTCTTTAAATACTTAAAACGAATTAAACTCGAGCCAATTCCACCGTCCATAGGATTGCAGATAAGATTTACATTGGCGGCAAAATTAGCTAAGCCGGGTTCTTTTTCAATTAAAGAATAATCTACTGCCCCTAGGTCTTTATATCTTTGTGAAACTTCCAGGCAAGCTGAGGGGATAAAATTTTTCCCGATCTTTAACGGTTTTTCTTTCTGCCAATACTTCTTGTATAAAGCAAAAAAATACTGCCGGTCATCAGCCCCTAACCTATTTATATACCCGGCTACTTCTTCCGGGATTTTTCTCTTTCCTTTCAACCAACCCCCCCTTCTTGTTAACCTCGGAGGTTAACAAGAAAAAGCTAATCCAGCATTAGCTTTTTTAACATAGCTAATTCTCTCTGCTCTATTTTCCTTTCTTCGACAAATTCTTTGTATTCTTCTGGAAAAATCTCAAACAGATCATCATACTGGCAAATTTTTTCCTTTGAAATAGATAAATACTCTCTATAGGAAGAAAATATCCAATCCTCTGGTTTATCTACCAAGCAAGCAGTTACCGGATTAAGATGTATATACCTGGTTAAATGATAAAGCTGCTCATCAGATTCGACCAACACATTTTGAAACGGCCCTTCCCACAACGGCCCCTTTCTTTTATATAAAGTATTGAAATAACGGGCATAGCTATTAAGAACTTTACTCATAAAAATTGAAATACCGCTATCTTTTAATTGCCTTAAAACTAAATGAATATGAGTAGGCATAAAACAGTAGGCAATAATATCCACTATTTTATCTTGTTTGTTTCCTGGATAATTACTAATCTTCCTAAGATGGACACCCTTACTGCTTTTATCAACGCGAATGAAGTGGGAAAAACTCAAAGGTGGATTTTCAATCTGATAATATTTGACAGCATCAAAAATTCTCAAAAAATTTCTTTCTCTGGTAAATATTTTAAAACCAGCTATACTCTTGCTAAAAATATGATAAACATTACCTGTTTCTAAAGAAGTCTTTCTCAGCATAAAACTCTCTCCTATAAAATCCACAAAGCTTTGAGTGCCATCCTAGTTTATCACGAATACCCCAAACCGCAACCGAATTAACCCAACCTATTTACCAACCTCGGAGGTTGGTAAAAATGAGGGTTGATTTTATTACATATTTTGAAGGGGTGATTTCGGGGCCTAAAGGGGCAGGGCGGGAGCAGAGTCAAGAAGCGTCCGGGTGTAGGGGTGGCCAGGGGACTGGAAAACAGCCTCAGTTTTTCCGCTTTCTACGATTTTACCGTCCTTCATTACGCAAACTTGGTCGCAAATATGCCTTACAATCCCTAAATCATGAGCAATGAATATATAGCTTAAGTTCTTCTTTTTTTGTAAATCTACCAACAAGTTAATAACCTGAGCCTGGATAGAGACATCCAGAGAAGAAACCGGCTCGTCTAAAACTAAAAGCTCCGGCTCAAGCACCAGAGCCCTGGCAATACTTATCCGCTGACGCTGGCCGCCACTGAATTCATGCGGATAGCGGCTAAGAAGCTCCCGCGGCAGGCCTACATCTTCCAAAGCTTTAGCGACTTTCTGATAAATTTCCTTTTTACTTTTCTTTTGGGAAAAATTCCTCAATCCTTCAGAAACTATACCAAAAACCGTAAAACGGGGGTCAAGTGAATTAAAAGGGTCTTGAAAAATTATCTGCATGTCTTTGCGAGTACTTTTTATCTCCCGATGAGAAAGAGCAGTTATATCTCTACCTTTAAAAATAATCTTACCCGAGTCCGAATCAATAAGCCTTAAAATTGTCCGGGCTAAGGTACTTTTACCGCAGCCTGACTCACCCACAAGGCCCAGGGTTTGGCCGCGTAAAAGAGAAAAACTCACCCCGTCTACTGCCTTGATAAATTCAGCGGCCCGGCCAAAAACTCCTTTTTTAACCGGATAATACTTTTTTAGTTCTTCAACTTTTAATATTTTTTCCATCCCTCTTTCCACCTTCTCCCCTCTACCCTCTACCTTCTATCTTCTACCCTCTATCCCACACACCAGGCACCTAACCCAATGCCCTGGCTCTATTTCTTTAAGTTCAGGCCGGTTTTCCCGGCAGCTATTTTTTCCTAGATTACAACGAGGGTAAAAAAAACATCCTTTTGGCTTTTTATCCGCTTCAGGAACATCTCCCTTGATAGCTTGAAGCTTAGTTTTTTCTTTTCCTTTTTTCGGCAAAGATAAAAACAAAGCTTTTGTGTAAGGATGCAGAGGCTCTTTGATTATTTTATCTAAAGAGGCTATCTCTACAATCTGGCCAGCATACATGACCGCTATTCTATCAGCAAGTTGCGCGCACAAAGCAAGATCATGAGTTATAAAAATTAAGCTAAAATTTTCTTCTTCCTTTAATTTTTTAAAAAGTCCGATAACTTTTGCCTGGATTGTTACATCTAAAGCGGTAGTCGGTTCATCAGCAATTACAATTTGCGGCTGACAAGATAAAGATTGAGCAATCATTACCCTTTGAGCTTCGCCTCCGCTTAAATTATGAGGATAGCTCTTAATTTTCGCGTACGGATCTTTAATTTCAACCTTGACCAGTAATTCTAATACCTTCTCTTTTAGCTGTTTTCCGCCCATGTTTCTGTTGTGAGCCCGGATAGTTTCTTCTATTTGATAGCCAACAGTATAAACAGGGGATAGAGCAGCGTGTGGCTCTTGAAAAATAATTGATATATCCTTGCCTCTGATTTTAGGTAAGAACTTTTCATTAATTTTTAATAAATCCTTGCCTTTGAAAATAACCTCGCCCTTTTTAATCCGGCCCGGTTTGTCAATTAGCTTAATTAAAGAATAGGCGGTAACTGATTTACCACAGCCTGATTCACCTACCAAGCCCAAAACTTCGCCCTTTCCTAAATCAAAGCTAACCCCTTCTACAGCCTTTACAACTGAATTTTCTAAATAAAAATAAGTATGAAGGTTTCTAACCTGAAGAATGTTTTCCATAGTTACTTTTTAATAAATTCCGAACGCGGGTCAAAAGCGTCGCGTAACCCATCACCAAAAAGATTAAAAGCCATAACCGTAATAAAAATAAAAACACCGGGGATAAGTATCCAGGGATGAAGCCTGATATGAGCAATAGCCATCGCGTCTGAAAGTAAATTACCCCAGCTGGCATACGGATCTTGAATCCCTAATCCAAGCAAACTCAAAGCCGACTCACCCAAAATATAACCGGGAATTGAAATTGAAGCGGAAACTATTAAATAAGAAAAGGTATGGGGAATAATGTGTTTTCTAATAATTTGAAGATGGCCGCAGCCTAGAGACCGCGCGGCTAAAACATACTCCCTTTGTTGTAAGGATATAGCCATACCTCTTACTATGCGGGCTATACCGGGCCAACCAATGAAAGACATAATTACAACAATAACAAAATACATCTGCAAAGAAGTCAAATTGTAAGCAAAAATACTTCGCAAGGAAAGTAAAAGATACAAACTAGGGATAACCATAATTATTTCAGCAAAACGCATTAAAAAGCTATCAGTTTTTCCGCCAAAATATCCTGAAATTCCCCCTACAAAAGAACCGATAAGCATCGCGATAAAAACCCCCACCAATCCAATCGATAAAGATATTTGGCTGCCGTAGATAACCCGGGAAAATAAATCCCGGCCACGAGCGTCAGTTCCAAAAAGATTAAGGTAGGCCGGTTCATCTACGCCAAAAAGATGAAAATCGGTTTCGAATAAATTTAAAAAGTGGTACCTATCTCCTCTGGTAAAAAACCTAATCGGAAATTTTTCACTCTTATCTTCTTGGTAAATTCTCCGGTAAAACTGATCAAACTGAAAATTTCTTTTATAAATAAAAGGACGGCTAAGGTTTCCTTCACTGTCGATAATGCGGATTCGGGAGGGCGGAGCATAGCTAAAAGCTCTCTTTTCTGTTTCATAATGATAAGGGGAAATCACCGGAGCAAAAAGAGCTGACAAATATAAAACCAGAAGAACCCAAAAAGAAAAAACAGCCAAACGATGCTTTCGTAATTTTCTCAAGCCTTTCTTAAAACTACCTTCTGAACTTTCCATCTTTAATTATAATTCCAGTATAGCATAGCGCACAGCGCCCGCCTGCGCTCTTTAAGCATACAATGTTAGCTATAGCAAGCTTCGGCGGACCGGCATAGAGCACAGCGTAAATCATCAAATATATACCTGAGGTTACCCACTTTTTCTAATTCTTTTTCGCTTTGCGCTTAGCGCTATGCGCTTTGCTATACATCCAGGCTCAATACTGTATTCTGGGATCAACCCAAGCAAGCAAAATATCAGCGATTAAATATCCAATAATCAGTAAGGTACCGGTCATCAAAAGGTTTCCGGCAAATAAAAATAAATCCTGCTGCATTACTGCCTCAAGCATAAGCGAGCCCAGGCCCGGCCAGCTGCAAATTATCTCAGTTAAAGCCGCTCCGCTTAAAAGGGCCGGAAGAGAGCCACCAAAAATTGTAACCATAGGATTAATAGCGTTTCTTACCGCGTGAAGGTAAATTACCCTGTTTTCCGGAAGGCCCTTAGCTCTTGCCGCAATTACATACTGACTGCGTAAAACATCAAGCAAATTACCGCGCATAAGCCGCTGCAGGCCGGCAATGCTGGCAGTTCCAATGACTACCGTAGGAATAATCAAATGCCTTAACAAATCAAGTTGTCTTGCCCAAAAAGGCAAATCATCAAAAGCTACTGAATGCATCCCGCCTGTAGGCAAAATCCCGGTAATTGAGGCAAAGTATAAAAGAAGCAGGGCCAAGAAAAAATTAGGGATAGATAAACCGACAAATGAAAGCAAAGAAAATAGTTTATCGGAAAAACGGTATTGATGCACCGCGCAATAAATCCCCAAAGGAATAGCTATAAACCAGCTAAAAATTAAAACCGAAAGCATCAAAATAAAAGTATTAAACATCCGGCTATATAAAACCTGAAACGCCGGCTGGTTGTAAGTAAAAGAATAGCCAAAATCCAACCTGAAAATATTGCTAATCCAATAAAAATACTGAATAAAAACATTTTTATCTAAATGATACTTTTCTTCATAAATCCTTAAGGTCTCTTCTGAAACCTGCGGATTCATTCTTAAAGAATCAAAATAATTACCCGGAGCAAGATTAATACAAAGAAAGCCAATAAACCCCATAATCAAAAGAAGGGGTATTAAAAATAGTAATCTGCGGATAATGTAAGTTAGCATAGCTTTTGCCCTGAATCTGACCTTACTGATCCCTCAAATATATCTCCTCTATATTATGAAAAGCACCACCCAGAGGGGTTGGCTTAAGGTTGCCGAATTTATCTCTAATTGCGAAAATGTTAGCCGCCTGGATTGTATAAACAAAGGGAACCTTTTTTGCTACAATCTCCTGCCACCGATCATAAAGAAGTTTACGTTTGTCCTCATCTAAAATCTGAACCGCTTTATCAAAGATTAAGTCAATTTCAGCTTCCCACTCAGTTGCCGGCTCTTTTTGACGGGGGTACCACATATGAAGATGGCCGCTTGAAGCCCAAACATTTCTACCAAAATGCGGCTCCGGGCCACCGGTCAGCCCCAGCAAAACCGCGTCCCAATCATAAGTTGAATCAAGCTTTGCCACTATTTGGTTAAAAGCTAAAGGGACAAAATTTACCCTCAAACCCAGGCTTTCAAGATCCCTTCTGATGATGCCGGCAATGCTGCGCCGCTGCTCATTTTCGGCATTAGTAAATAAATTAAACCTTATCTGATTGCCGTCTTTGTCTTCTAATATGCCATCATTATTACGGTCGTAAATACCTATTTTTCTAAGCAGCTTTAAAGATTTTTCCGGATTATATTCATATTTTTTCACATCCGGATTATGAAAAAATCCGGCTGATTCGGGTACCGGTGAAAACTGCCTGTAACCTAACCCGTTATAAACAATATCGATAATTGACTGCCGGTCTATGGCATAAGCTACAGCCCGGCGAAATTTTTTCTCTCTAAACCAACTTAGTTTCTGAGAGCTAATATAGGTTTTACCTGTCGTGGGATTGATATCCATATTTTGATTAAAAACCAAAAAATTAGAACCAAGCTGGGGGCCTACATCATAAACTGTAAACCCTCCCCGTGCTTCCTGAGGTTTTACGATAGGGTAATCCTGGCCGCGCACAGATACATGGTCAATTTCACCTTCTAAAAATTTAAGCAAAGCAACATCTTCATTACGGACAATAACATACATCAGCTCATCTAAATAAGGAAGGCCGCAACCATGATCATCTTTCTGCCAATAATTTTCATTTCTCTCTAAAATTACCCTTTCTTCAGGGCGAAAACTTCTCAATTTAAATGGTCCTGTCCCGATAATATCTTCCGGTTTTGTTCCCAGCCCCCAATGATAGTTAAACTCTCCCCTCTCAACTACATCTTTTAGGCGATGCTTAGGCAAAATATTCTGGGCCATCATCCTCAAGAAAGGAGCAAACACAACAGGCAACCTAAAACTAACAGTAAAATCATCTATTTTTTCAACCGCGATTGGCCTTCCTTCAACTATAAATATATCCCGGGAACTGGAAGGAATATCCGGATTAAAAATTAAATGATTAAAAGTAAAAACCACATCATCAGCGGTAAAAGGCTTACCGTCAAACCATCGGGCATCTTGCCTCAAATAAAAAATCCAGGTTTTACCGTCTTCAGAAACTTCCCAGCTCTGAGCCAGGTTTGGCTTGACTTCCTGGGTAACCCCGTCTGTACGGGTTAGGCCTTCAAAAATCAGGCCGGTTATGGCAGTAGTTGAAGTTTCTTTGGCAACAATGGGATTAAATGATTTAGGGCCGGAAGTAGCTGATAAGACTAACCTGCCGCCTTGCCGAACCCGGCAAAAATTTGCCTCCTCGGCCAAAACAAGCTGAAAAGAGAAAAGAATAAATAAACAAGCAACTATGGTTATTTTTCGCATAATAAAATAATTTCCTAAGATAACAAACAGCTAAGTTTTCTTTTTTATTGTATCACAGCAACCCAAATTTTCTACTCTGTTTTACCTCAAAGTAGGACGTCTATAATAGGACGTCTACTTGGGGATACCCTATTTGAGCGTTGGTACGCAAGTTTCGAAGGATGAAGGATGAAGGATGAGAAGTACTGGATCTTAATAGAAGTAAGGATTAATTTTTAGCTTTTTTATTCTATAAAATATGCTTTGATATTTTTTTTAAATTCAGAAAATACATCACTTACTCTCTCAGCTAAAGTGATAAGCCTGTTTTCATCCAGCATAAAACCGTAGGAATGAACAAAAAAGTGACGAAAAGCAAGATAATCCAATAACAAACTTTTAAGTTCTGCAGATATAATCTGATTTTCCGCAGAAATTTCTAGAAGAGTTTTATGCCAGAATTCATTTTTCTCAACAGTAATATTCTTTTCCGTCAATATTTGTTTAAGAATGTTCTCTATTCCGGTATAAAAATTGTGTAAAAATGTAGCAATTCCGGCTAATTCTATCTTCGCTTTATTTTCTTTATTTTTAACTTTATTAATTTCATCTAACGCCAAAGAGATATTGTATATTTCTACCGCGATTCGGCGTTGCAAATCAGCCATATATTTTCACCCCTTCCTGTCTCACTAATTCAACAAATGGATTTTCAATATCTAAATCGATAAGATCAATGGGCTTGGAAACCGCCGAAATCAACTCACCATAAAATTTAAAGAATAGTTCGGGCTTTATCCCTTTTACTGCCAAATCAATATCATTAAAATTATCCCGCAAAAGAGCCGAACCAAACACCAATACTTGGGATGCGCCGTATTTATCCGCCAACTTTGAAATTATATTTTTGTCTTTTTCTGAAATCATGGCCTAATTATATCATTTTTGCAAAAAAGAACAATTTTTTCTTCCATCAAGCGTCTACCTAAAGACACCCTGCTTGGGTGTTGGTGCGCAAGTTTCGAAGGAAGAAGGACGAAGGATGAAGATGCTGGTAGGGTCTTTTTCCAACCTCCGCAGACTGGGTCAAATGAAACCCGTGTCAAGAGGCCTGGCGAACGATTTAAGTAGGACGTCTATAATAGGACGTCTACTTAAAAATACCCTGCTTGAGCGTTGGGGCACACATTCCGAAATAAGAGAAATGAAGGATGAAGGACAAAGGATTCTGGATGCTGCCGTAAACCAGTAATTTAACCAGAGATAGGCAAGAAATCAATGTGTGATGTTATTCTTGGTTTCTTATTCGCGGGCCGATAAGGCCGGCTTCTTTTAAGGTATCAATATATTCTTGAATTCTTTCCCGTTCCTGACGAGTTAACCTGTGCCTGGAAAATAAAGGAACTAGTATTTCTGCGGTTTCCTCCCATATCCGACGAGCTTTTTCTGTGTCAGCTTCTTTTAAAGCCTCTATTATCTGCCTTAATTTTGCGACAAGATTACGTAAATAAGAAGCATCCAATCCGGATACAATATCTTCGAGCTGCCTTACATCTATGTCAATGCTCTGTGGGGCAGTTTCTAAAACTCGCTGTTTACGCCGCAACATTTGTTTTTTCAGCTGAATATCTCCTCTAACTCTATTTACCTTTTTTCTGCCCTTGCGGTCAAGGTTAAAACCGGAAATTTCATGGTCAAGAAGCTCAATTAG
>PXAH01000099.1 GCA_003565945.1 Candidatus Omnitrophota bacterium | reverse complement strand
TCAACATAAATATGACAAACACCCTTGTAGTGCTTAATAACCGGTATCTGGGAAGACTCAGTGACTTTTTTAATTAAGGCTTCTCCTCCACGAGGAATCACTAAATCAATCCCCTCTTTTTGCTTTAAAAGTTCTTCGGTAATAGAATATTGCGGCCTATCCACTACAAAAAAAGGTGAAAAATCTATCCCAGCTTTTCGCAGAGATTTCTTTAAAACAGTGCCAATAGCAATATTAGTTGCCATAGCTTTACTCCCACCGCGCAATATCCCGATATTAGAAGTTTTAAACAACAGGCCTATACAGTCACTGGTAACGTTGGGCCTGGCTTCATAAATAATTAGAACCACTCCCAAAGGCACCCTCACCTTATCTATCTTCATCTTGTTAGGCCTTAAGTTTGAGGTTATAATTTTTCCTACCGGGTCAGGCAAGCGGGCAACAGCCTTAAGCGACATACTCATCTCTTCTATTCTTTTATCATCTAAAGTAAGCCTGTCGATAAAGCTTTGATCTAACCCTTCCTTCCTTGCTTTTTTCAAATCCAGTTCATTTTGGCTTATGATATAACCACGGTTTAGGCTTATAGCTTTAGCCATAACTCGCAAAACAATATTTTTTTTCTTGGAGCTTAAACGCCCAAGCAAAAAAGAAGACTTTTTTGCTTCTTTAATAATGTTTTTTACATACACACTCATCTTTCTATTCCTCTGTTTCAGGCAACACTTTTGTTATATTTTGAAGAAGTTGAATTCTTCCCTGCTCTTGGGCTAATTCTTTAGCCTTGAATAACTTTTTTCGAGCGGCGGGCATATCTTTTGATTCATAGTAAACAAGGCCTATTTTAAAATAAACTTCAGGGTCATCGGAATGATGATCACCGTACTTCTTAAAATAACTGATTGATTTTTGGTAATCACCGATAGCAGCGTAAACCCAGCCTAAATCTGAATAAATTTCTATATTCCCGGGGTCAAGCTCTAAAATCCTCAAATAACAAGCTAAAGCTTCTTCATATTTTTCTAAATCAACATAAATTCGACTAAGTCCATGCCAAGCCTGTAAAGAATTAGGCTCTAAATCTAAAACTTTCCTATAAGAATCTATAGCTTTTTCTTTCTGGCCTCTGCTTAGATAAACAATTGCTAAATTAAGATGGGTAGAGGTATCGGCAGGATTTATCTTCAAAGCTTCTTGGTAATTTTTTATAGACTGGCGGTAATTTTTTATTTTATAGAAAGATAAGCCTAAAAGATTATATGCATCTGCCCGATCAGGATTTATTGCTAAAAACTCTTGAGTCAAATCAATCGCCTGGCGGTACTGGCCGGATGAATAGGCATGCGCCGCTTTTTTAAGGTACCTATCGGCTTTTGCCATACGCTTTTTAAATTCGGAAAAGCTAAATTTAGGCTCATTATTTATGTAAGGTTTTATATGCTTTGAGGAAAGGGCTAGATTAAAATCTTGGCGGCTGCCGGCTGATTCTAAAATTATACCTCCAACTTTACCTTCGGCGTTTATTAACGGCCCTCCCGGCAAAAGTATTTTACCTGAAGCTGTAAACTTTAATAATTTTAAACCTTTTTCTTCCTCGATTGCTGAAACAACACCTATGTTTGCTTGAAAACCATCTTCCAGTAAACTAGAAAAAGAATAAACAACGTCTCCTACCTTCAAAGAAGAATCGTCTAGTTCAAACCTAAATAAACCCGGAGCCGATGTTTTCAAGAGTATCAAATCTTTTTTTGGACTATAGTAGGTAACTCCCTTAACCGGGTAAATACTCCCATCTTGCAACTCAATGCTTATTCGACTACTTTGGTAAGCAACTTTATAGCTGGTCGCAACAACCCCTTTTTCATTTACTATAAACCCATCACCTAAGTATTTTTTACCCCCCGAAGGAGATGCTGTAAATACCGAAACTACAGCTTGCCTCGCTGTTTGAATAATTTTGCTAGACACCCTGGCATAAACCTTCTCTTGTAAGCTAAGAAAACTAAAAACAGCCAGCAAAAAAAGAAAAAAAACTTTTTTCATTTTAATTTCCTGCTTTATCTTTAAAGCGATGGTAAGGATGGCATGACCATCCTTCAGCTGCTTTCACAAAATTATCTCTGTGAACCACCTCTTTTTTTAAACGTTTTTTCGACCCCAAAATAGACCAGTCATAGTTTGTTATACCGGTTCCAACAACAGCACCATCCTGGCCAATAATCGCAACTGCCTCTCCTTTGCTAAACTCTTTACTTGTACAGCAAATACCGACATTCAATAAACTTTTGCCTCCACACAACAGCGCCTCTTTAGCCCCTTGGTCTACGACAATGTAGCCCCTTATTTGTTTGCTGCATATCCAACGTTTCCGGGAGCTCTCCCTGCCTTCAGCCGGAATAAAAAAAGTTCCTGGATTCTTACCTTTAATTACATCTAAAATAATTCCCTTCCTGTGGCCAGAGACTATATATGTTTTTATCCCGGAAAGAGTAGCCTTTGTGGCAGCCTCTAATTTAGTTTTCATACCACCACTGGTATAAGCTTTATTCTGTTTTTTTACTAAAGATTCAATACTTTTATCTATTTTTTCTACCTGTTTGATGAGCTCATTGCCCCTGAATAAACCTTCTACATCTGAAAGTAAAATAAGCTGATCAGCAGAGATTGAATCAGCCACTAGAGCGGAGAGGTAATCATTATCCCCCCAGCGAATCTCCTCATGAGAAACAACATCATTTTCGTTGATAACCGGAACAACCCCCAAAGATAATAACTTCTCCAATGTCTTTTTAATATTTAGAAACCTTTTGCGATGGTTAAAATCATCCCAGGTAAGAAGAACTTGGGCACATTTTCCTTTATTCTGCCTGAAATACTTGTTAAACAAATCCATAAGCAGTATCTGCCCGAAAGAAGATATAGCCATAAGGGACTGGATATTGTTTGGTTTCCTTTTGTAGCCCATGGCCCCTAAACCGGAGGCAATTGCACCTGAAGTTACCAAAACAATATCAACTCCTATCTTTTTTGCCTGAAAAATATCTTTAACCAGGCTTCGAACAATTCCGGAGTTAATTTCCCCCGAAGGAGCAATCACACTGCTGCCCACTTTTACTACAACAGTTTTTTTCATAGTTTTATTTTATCAATATTCATCCGTAAGTAAACCTCGCTATAAGAAACTTCTCTCCCCAGAGAGGTAAGCCTTTTTATGGAAATTTTCGATGCTCTTTACTTCTTTGACTTGTCAGGCTTAGTTTTTTGGGTAGATTTCTTAGGCGTGGCCTTTCTAGGGACTGTTTTCTTAGCGGAAATTTTATCAGCCTCGGGCTTCTTTGCTAAATTTTGCCTAACTTCAGGAAGGGTAGATACAATATCTGTGATTTTTATGGTAGTATAATTCTGACGATGGCCTTGTTTTCTGCGGTATTTCTTCCTTTTTTTGACTTTATAAACAATAATTTTTTTGCCCTTTTTCTGGCCTTCAACTTTTACTTTTATCTGCGCCCCTTCAAGATAAGGCTTACCTATTAACGCTTGCTTCTCTCCGGCTACAAGCATAACCCTATCGAAAGCAATGTTTTCAGATGAACTTTCCATTTTTTGGACATCTAAAACATCACCCTTTCGGACAATATATTGTTTTTTCCCAATTTCAACTACCGCAAACATAGGCTAAATATTAGCATAGGGGGCCAGTTGCGTCAAGCACTTTGTTGTTTTAGCCGTTTACTATTTTAGCTTGATTTAAGCCAAGAAAATATGATAGTATCATTATAAGATGAACCTGCCGGTTTTTACTTTTATTCGCGATGATGATGTCTGGGAATATAGCGATGGTTTTCTTTCAGTCTTTGAGTTGTTAGAAAAAAACGAAATACCCGTGGTATTGGGCGTTATTCCCGCCAAGGTAGATAAAAAAACGGTTGATTTCCTCAACGCCAAAAAAGAAAAAGGCAGCTATCAATTTGATATTGTCCAGCACGGCTGGAATCACCGAAATCACAATACGGCTAAAAAAAATAAATACGAATTTGGCTCTTTAAGAAACTACCGTCAACAAAAAACAGATATTTTAAAAGGCCGCAACAAAATGAACCGGCTTTTCGGCAAAAACTTTACCCCCGCTTTTATCCCTCCTTACCACGGCTACGACAATAACACATTAAGGATAATAAATGAATTAAAAATTCCCCTTTTTTCAGCCGGAAAAAAGGTAAACCTTCAGAAAAAAAACTTTTTGGATTTGCCGGCTCGGATACCTTTGAATAATTACGATAAAGACGGTAACCCTATCCAAACTGAAGCCGGAGAATTAATCAAAAAATTTTCAGCCGCTATCTTGAAAGGCATGTTGTCAGGGATGGTTTTTCACCATCACGCCATCCAAAACAAGGTGCAATTAACACACTTTGCTGTCTTTATTAATTTTTTAAAAAAAGCGGAAAGAAAAAATGCAGTTAAAATAATCTCCTTAAAACGGCTGCTCTCCAATAAGTGAGAACGCGTTGTTGAAAATAATCCGGCTATGAAAAAAATAATCGATGAAGTAAAAGAAGTAACTTTTGAAATTACAAACCGCTGCGACCTACGCTGCAAAATATGCGGTATCTGGAAAGAAAAAAAGGAAAAGATTATTTCCGCCGAACATATAAAAAATTTTTTAGCTTATTTTAAACAGCCTTTGAATGTATCCCTTACCGGAGGAGAACCGTTACTTCACCCTAATTTTAATAAAATTTATAAATACCTTTATAAATTATTTTTACAAAAACGCCTCAAAAACATTGATATCTCTACCAACGCTTATTCTAATAAAATTATTGATTTCCTATTTACAAACAAGCGCTATTTACACCCATTAACTCTATCGGTAAGCTTAGACGGAATGGAGAAGAATCATAATAAACAAAGAGGTAGAGAAAATGCTTTCTCTTGTACATTAAATAATATTTTGAGAATAAAAAAATATAATATCCCTATGACTTTAAAATTTGTAATTACTGATATAAATTATAAAGATTTTACCAAGGTGTTTAAATTATCCCAACATCTCGGGGTAACTTTTAACTCTAAACCGGCGGAAAGAATAAGCAATTACTACCATCGGTTCCCAACTAAAAACTTTGAATTTTTATCAGAAAAAAATTTTCCCGCCCTCATAAGCTCGATAAATCAAATTCTAAAAGGAAAAAAAAGAATCAAAAAAAATATGGAATATTTCTCTCTTACTTGTTTGAGAAAAAATCTATTATCCGGAAAGTTGAATTTTATAAAAAAATGCGCAACCCCCCCCAAATCACTTTTTGTAAATTCCCATTGCCAGATATATAGCTGTATTTACCAACAAAAAATATCTTCACTTTCTCGGTGGCCTAAAATTAATCAAAAAGTTCAGGAAAAAATTATTTCTGAGGCGGAAAAAGGACAATGCCCAAAATGCCTCTCTTACCACGGGTATTTAAAAAAAATTAATATAGGTTAAGCTGCTTTTAACTGTAACATGAATTTAGTATCTTTTCATCACCAAAGTACAGTTAATGCCTCCAAATCCAAAAGAATTATTCATCAAAAGATTAACTTTCTGTTTTCTGGAAAAATTAGGCACGCAATCAATATCGCATTCTGGATCAAAAGTTTCGTAATTGATGGTAGGTGAAATCACTCCTTTTTCTAAGATTAAAGCAGAAACAACCGATTCAATAGCTGATGCCGCTTCCATAGTATGGCCAAGCATCGATTTAACAGAACTAACTGGAATTTTTCTATAGCCCCTGCCAAATAATCTTTTGATAGCTGCACATTCAGCAGCATCGTTCTGGCGCGTTCCGGTACCGTGAGCATTTACATAATCAATATCCCCTGCGTTTACACCAGCGGCTCTTAAGCTATCTTGCAAGCAAAAAAATATACTATCTCGCGAAGGCCTTACCGGATGATAGGCATCCGAACTCATTCCATAACCTAATATTTCAGCATAAATATGCGCATTTCTTTTTTTAGCTGACTGTAAATTTTCTAAAACAAGAAATCCGGCTCCCTCTGCCGGAATCAGCCCGCGGCGATTTTTATCAAATGGCTGGCATGCTAAAGGTGCTATTGAAAGAAGGCTACGGAACCCTAAAAATACACTCAAAGAAAGCGAATGTACCCCTCCGGCTAGCATCGCTGTATTTTGCCCTCTCTTGATTCTTTCGTAGGCAAAGCTCATAGCATAATTGCCGGAAGCGCAAGCACAGGATAAAGTAAAAAAAGGCCCACCCAGGCCTAAAGCACTGCCTAAATTAGCAGTAAAAAAATCAACAGTAAGATGATCTTTAAAACCGGTATCCTTGCCTTCTAAAATTTTGGCTTCTAAAACTTCTCCCGTACTACTGCCGGAAATGCCTAATATCAAGCCAATTTCAGAAATTCTATCAAAAGTTGAATCTTCAAGGGCACCCGAAGCAGCAACAACTCCTAATCGATGGCCGCCGGATAAATTGACATACTTTTCGGGCAAATCTATCTCTTTGACCTTGCCGCCATAATAATTTTTTAACCCGGCTGCTTCAAATTTTTTTATTTTAGTTATTCCTGTTTTACCCTTAACAATATTACTCCAAAAATGATCAACAGAACACCCCAGAGCGGTTGCTACACCCAATCCGGTAATCACTACTCTTTCATCCATCTTTTTCTAAAGATTCTTTTATAAGCTTGGTTAATTCTTCTATCGTATCGACAACCAAGTTTTCTTCACGCAAATTAATATCAAACCTGTTCTCCAGCTCATACAATATTTCCAAAAGGGAAAAAGAATCTATACCAATCTCGCTGAGTTCTTTTTTAGACTTAATCTCCTGAGCGGTTATACCTGTAACAGAATTGATTGCTCTTATAATTTCATCCTCTATTTCTTTAAGGTCATCATACCTTTTCTTCATTCTACCTCCTTAAAATAGAACAACTACTATTTGAATTATAGCCTAAATTAGTAACCATTATAAACAATTCTTTTTTGGCACAACGGCCAAAAAAACAATTACTTTTCAATGCCCTGCTCAAAGAAAAAAGGCCTGAAGAATAATAGCCGGATTCACTGGCGCTTAAGGAAGGCTTAAATCCTTTTAAAAAATAAGCTAAAGCCTCCTGCTCTAATTTATACCCGCTTGTATCCGGCGCCCGGCTGCTAAAAAAATAGTCTATCTGCCTAATGCCTAAGCCGGAAACAGCTAAAACCGCCCTTATGGCTTTAATAAGCCCTTGGTTTTCCCCGGCTCTCTCGAAAAATGATTCTGAACCCAAAACAGAGAAATGTTTTTCCCGCCCCGAAGAAAGAGAATTTTTCAGTATGCAAAAAGCCATTCGGGTTTTTATCGTTTTTGAGTAATTGTCAACCCTTTCACCTAACTCCAAAACTAAAAGCTGGTTTTTCTTATTTCTCTTTAAAAAATAGAGGCCGGAAGAAAAAGCATCCCAGCCAGAAGAAATACCCGAAGAAAAAGTGCAATTTACTCCTTTAATCCCCAATTCAATAGCCAGATAGCTAGATAAATAAGAAATTAAAATCTTGGGGAATTCCCCCGGATTAACTTTTCGCATGCCCCCCCGCAAATATTCTCGCAAAAAAGCATCCCATCGAAAAAAAGTAGCAAAAGTAGTTCCCACAAAAATTGCTGTATGAAAACAATTATCTTCATTTACCTCAAAAACACCTTCAGCAACAACGCTTTCTTTTAAAAAGCGGGCAACAGAGTCAGGGTTAAAGGCCACTTCTTTCCCGCTAATACCGAAAGCGCTTAAAAATGGTTCCATAATTTATCCTAAAGAACTTCCTCCTTAAAACCGTCAAGATGGCACAAACTGCCACAGGGGAAAAATAATTTATTTTTAGAAAAACGTTTCAAGTACAAACAAGGCTTCTTTCGAACAAAGGAAAACCCGAACTTCCTAAGAATAGTAATATATTCTATATGGCTTAAGAAACAAGTTAAAGAAGTATTTTCATTTCCTTTAAATCTTTTAAAAACTTCTGACAGTAAAAATAAAATGCTTCCGCGATGGTCTAAATCTACAGTTAAGCCATCGATATATATATTTAAGCCTGTTTTTTCCGCGGCTACATATCCTACAATTTTATTATTTTTATACCCGGCTAAAACCAAATAATTGGATGAGAGGTTTGAAAAATATCTCTGGTTAAACAAATCCGCACCGGGGTAAATAAAAACATTGTGCTTTCCAGCTACCTTTTTGAAAAAAGATTCCATTTCCGGGTTGAAACGGGTTATTACCCTCAATTTCAAAGAAGGTTTAAGCCTGCGGGAGATACGGCTGAAGAAAAAATGCTTTAACTCATAAAAAACGGTAAATTCATCCCATCCTATAAGATTATACTTACTTGAAATAAATTTATTCGCGGGAAAACCTAAAAAAAGTTTATCCTGAAAAATAAATTCTTCATAACTCGTATATAAAAGCGTAAAGAGAGCCGGGATACGCTTGCTGTAATCCGGATCAATAGCTAAATCCGAACAACTTAAAACATCAATATACCTATCCTTGAAAAACCCCTTCAAAAAAACATGCCCGACGCAACCTATTATTTTGTTTTCATGCTTAAGAAGAAATAAGCTCAGTTCCTTTTTCTTTTTAGTAGAGTACCTTCTAAGATAATATTTTTCTTCCAAAGAAAGAAACTTTATATTTTTATCTCTAAGGCGCCGGGAAAACGCCAATAACTGGCTTAAATCGTTTCGTAAGCATAAGCGCACATGAAAATTTGAATCAGCCATTATCGCTATAAAACTCTTTGATAGCTTCTGTAATGTACCGGCATTCTTCTGCCTTCATAAAAGAAAAGAGAGGAAGTTGAATCGCCCGTTGATAATATTTTAAACTGCAAGGAAAATCGCCTTCGGCAAAGGAACTAAAAATACTCATTAAATGCAAAGGTTTGTAAGGCTTTTGCCAAACAACCCCCCTTTCTTTCAAGTAATTGCCTAATCTATCTCTCTGCCGGGAAAAAATCAGAAAATTTTGAGGCACAGAAATGCTTTCTTTATTGTCTTTAAATATTCTGATATTATTCAATTTCTCCAACTCCTCTTGGTATATATTTTTTATTTTTATCCTCGATGCCATTATTTTATTAAGATACCTAAATTTTGTTTTTAAAGCAACCAAATCCATTAAACTCATCCTCGCGAATTTCTGTCCCGCCTCCAGTAAAGCCTGGTCATCTTTCCAAACTTTTGTGTAATTTAAGGTTTTGAAATACTTTTCCTTATCAAAGCAAATCATTCCTCCTCCGCCCCCGCAAGAAGAAAGTGGTTTGTAGTAAGAAAAAGAAAAACAGGAAATATCACCGAATACACCTAGTTTTCGCCCCTTATAGCTAGAACTTTCCGCCTGACAACAATCTTCAATTATAAATAAGTTATGTTCCCGGGCAACCTTGATTATGGAATCAATATCGCCGGAGCGGGCAAACATATGAGCCATGATGATTGCTTTTGTATTTTTTTGTATTTTTTTCTCTACAAAAGAAAAGTCTATTTGTAAGCTCTCTTCTTCGATATCAACAAAAATAGGAGTGGCTCCCGTGTAAATAACGCTTAAGGCAACAGCCGGATAAGTAACATTGGGGACTATCACGCTGTCTCCCTTGCCGATACCTAAAGCAAGCAAGCTCATGCGCAAAGCATCGCTTCCGGAATTAACTGCTAAAGCATGTTTGGTGCCGATATAACGGGCAAACAAAATCTCAAACTCTTTAAGCATTAAGTTAATGTCATTGTGGCCCTTTAGGCGGCTCAGGCCGATAGCTAACTCTTTTTGGTATTCTTTTACCAACCCTTTCTCTATGCGCATATCCTCGTACCTAATAACCATCATACTCTCTTTTGTTTTTTATAAAATTTTATCAAATTTCTGAATATTTTCACAAACATCTTTATAAATTTTAAACTTTAAGTTTCTAAAATCTACTTTTGAATCAAGCATTTAATGCCTTCTAAGGTAGAGGAAACGCCTTCAAACCAAGAACTTTCTACTTTCATTTTTTTTTCTGTACACTGCAAAGCCAAGCTTATTTTTTCTTCCAACAAACCGGGGGACAATTTTTTTTCATTAATTATTTCCGCCCCTATATTGCGAGCAGCGATTTCTGCCCGCCATCTCTGCTCGCTAGTATAGTAAGGGATAATCACCGCCTTTTTTTTGTAATACAATAATCTCGCAACAGTATTATACCCAGCCATACTCACCGAAAGGTCAGCCGCTTTAAGGCAGCAATCAAACTCAACGGGATTAATTGCTTTTAGTAGTTTTAAGTTGGGAATTGATTTTGAAATTTTTCGGTATTGATTTAATTCTTTTCCCGGTGTAGACGGGCCGCATGAAATTAAAAAAAATGAATCCTTGTTTTTCCTGGCGGCACCCAGCGAAGATAAAATTATTTTTTTATTGACAATCCCTCCTCCTCTGCTTACTAAAATAAGTTTCTTAAATTTATTATTTAAATATCTTCCTCTTATGGCTTCTGCCGAAATGCGGCATTGGTCCTCGAAAACAAATCCGGTAAATTTGATTTTGGAGGAAAAATCCTTAAAAACAACGTCAAGAATTTCTGCCGCCTTCTTGTGAAGATAATCTGAATAACCCCGCGCAAATTCCCGGGGAGAATGTATAAACAGATAGTCGTAATATTTTTCTATATTTTCATATAATCCTTGCGAATAATTAATATAGCCGCTGCTGCAAACAACCTGACAGGGAAATTTCGTTTTAATATAACCTAAAATATAAGGCAGCTGAAAAGACCAAAGCTCCCGGCCGAAAGGAAAGTATTCGGTAACAAACATCGTAGGTTTAAACTCATCTATTCTTTGTTTTATAAATTTTAAGCGCTCTTTTAATCTGTCTTTCATGCCCCCGCTTAAAACTAAGCTGTTATAAATACTCTGCCTTTCCTCGATAAACAAACCTTTCTTGTCCATAGAGTGAGGGACAATGTGCAGCTTAGCATACTTAGCGAATGGCAAAAGATCCTGCCTTTTTCCGCTCTGTAAAACTAAAATCTTTATTCTTTCTCCAAAATACTCCTTTAGGCCCCGAACTAAAGAAAAAACCCTAATCGAATGGCCGAATGTGTTATAATGGCTAAAATAAAAAACTATTTTGAGCATGGCGCCTTTTATATTCTATATCCTTATCGGGGTAACAGGCATTTTAACCATTACTTCCGATCTAACCGAAAAAAAAATAAAAAATAACCATCTCGCTATAATTACGATAATAGCTATTTTTTTGTATTTATTTTTTATAATAACTGGGGAAATTAAAGCATCTTTATTGCTGGTTATAAACCCAATCTTTGCGCTGATAGCAGGATTTATACTGTATTCCTTTCGTTTATGGAAGGCGGGAGACGCAAAATTATTTGCCCTTTACGCGCTACTGATTTATCAAAACCAATATTCAGCAATAATTCCGCTTTCTTGCTTAGTGATTTTTCTTAACACCTTTACCTTGGGCCTTATATACCTTTTCCCTTACCTTATAAAAATTATTATAACCAACAAGAAGCAGATAGGCAAGGAGATATTTTCCCGGAAAACTCTGAAATTCTTACTGAATATAGCGGCAATCACTATATCCATCTCATGGGTAATCAGCCCTCTTTTGCGGCTCCTCCCTTTTGATAATATCTTTTTTCTTGAATTTGGCTTGCTTTATGCAGGATACATAGCCGTATTCTGCTTTATCCACAAAATAAAAAACAAAAAAACAATTTTGGCCGCTATCTTTGGCGCCGGCCTGGCTTTACGCTACATGCTATCTCCCGATTCATTTCAACTTGCCTATATTTATCGATACTTTATCAATATATTGCGTTTTTCGCTTCTTATCTATATCATAAGAACTTTAACCGAAATAGAAAAAATGGAAACTACCCGCGTATCCTTTGCGCCTTTTCTTTTTCTGGGAGCTGTTTTGGCAAACACCGATTTTTTAAGACGGGTAATAATTTTACTGAGTCTCATAAGACAATGAAATTTACACAGTTAATAAAAGAAATAATAAAAAATGCCGGAAAGGTAACTATAAAAGGGCTTCTTCTAGAAATTTCTATTAACCCGGGAAAAATTAACCGAAAAGGTATCTTTTATTTATATCTACTTTTAAATAAATATGAAAATTTATATTGCGTCACTTTTAAAGATATGCCTTACTGCTTAATGCCTGATGCCGCTGAACATATTTTGTGCTTGCACCAACAAAAAAAAGGTTTTTTTTATGATTCTGTTTGTAAATCATGCGACTTTCAAAATCTTTGTCCCGGATGGAAAAAATTCAAAATAATCAATCATAACTTAACCAGAAAAGTAAAACAAATCCCGAAAGAAACAGTCATAGAAATAACTTCAAAATGCAACTTAAACTGTATAGCCTGCACAAAAGATAAAACTCTTACTAAAGATACCCCGCTTCCGGCGGTTAAAAAGATAATGAATGATTCTCTTAATTGTAAAATAAAAGCTGTACGTTTTACCGGCGGAGAGCCGCTTTTACATAAAAATATAAAAAATATCCTTGCCGAAGCTAAAAAAAAGAAGTTTTATGTCCTTTTAAATACCAACGCCACAATTCTTAATGAAGATATAACGGGCCTTTTAGCTAAAACCGTAGATAATATTTTAATATCTCTCCAGGGACACGATAAGAAAACTGAACAAAAATACGCAAACTACCCTCTTAACTGGAAAACAAAAATTTCTAATATATTAACCCTAAAATCAAGAATCCCGACCGTAAGGATTGGAACGGTAATCAGCCGAGATTTAATTAAAAATACTGAAAAGTACATAAGTTTAATAAAAAAACTAGGTATTATAAACTGGGAGTTATTCCGGCCGATAACGCTAAATAAAAACAATAAAGATCTTCAAATAACTAAAAAAGATTTTTTAAAAATAATGAACCTACTATCACTCTTAAAGAAAAAAGGAATGAAAGTAAAAATAGCAAACCCTGTCCCGTTTTGTGTTGATAAAAATATGGATTTTTCAGCCGGAGTCCTTCTGGGGGCTATCGCTGATGAAGGGTATTCACGGTTAGTTTGGGACGTAAGAGGATATTTTAAACCTAGTTATTTTATAAATGAAGATTTAGGTAAAGATATTAAAAAAGCATGGAAAAGTAGTTTTTTGCAAAAAATAAGGGCAATGGACTACTTGCCTTCCTTTTGCAAAAATTGTAAATACATACAACAATGCCGAGGGGGAAGCAGGGCTATAGCAAAGCTAAGAACAGGCACCTATTTTTCTCTAGACCCCCTAGCCAAAAAAGCCCGCTAAATTTTACTTTAGTCTCCAAAACTTTAAATAAATAGAAGCAAAAAATCACCAAACATCAATAAGATCTCTAACCCCTGGGTCTAAACAATTATCTCTGACAAAACCATTATCAATTAATTCACACAAATTTAAGTTATTTTCTTGGCGAGATATTTCAAAATAAGCTAAGTCTTCAACCAAACCATCTACCACTTCTTGAGGATTGTAAGCAAACACTACCGGGCAAATAAGTTGAACAGACAAAGATATGCCCGCTCCTCTTAGGCGCCTTTCGCAGGCTATAACAGAATAACTTCTAAACCCCTCATAAAGAGCTAACACTTTATGCGCTCCATCCTTTTCCAAATTTCCGCCCATTTCCCTGCGGAACGAACTACTTTCTCCAACTCGCAACAAAGCGTTAGCGTCACCTTCAAGAATAGCCCGGCAAAAATCGCCAAACATAGGCACCGGTTCTAAATCACAATTTCTTCTCCTTATAGCTTCGCACAATTCTTTACTCAGGCCGGTTAATTCCCGGCAACGCCCTTCGGCTATGTACCTAAGCGGTATAAAATTAATAAATTTTTGCCGGCAGCTTTCTGTTGTGCAAAAACCTGAATCTTCATGGCGCAAAGCAAGATAATAATTTAAAGTGTCAAGATAGCGGCTACGTCTTACCGCTTCTTTCATCGATTTAACTTTTCTCTGTAAAATAAGCTGCTCTTCTCGCTCTACATCCTCTTCGCCTGTTCTTTCTATCTCTGCTCTGGCGATAAAAACCGAAAATATCAAAACTGGCAAAACAAACCAAATTTTCCTCATAATAACGCCTCCCTAAATTCTTTTTCGGCCATTTATTTTCCTTGCAGAATACTACCCCAAAAACTCAATCAATAAGAATCGTGACTCATATGATCAAGATCATGGTTTACATGGCCGGTCATCGTGACTCTCCTGCACTGAGTGCCGGGAACATCCTCAACTCCAATAAAACCGTCATCGTTGACATGCACATTGTGGCTGAAATGATCGCCGAAAGCAGGATTCATTGACCCTAAGACCCCCATGGCGGCAATAGTTCCCAGACCAACCCTTAGAATAGATTTTTTAGAAACAAAACCGTCCTCATCCTTAATAAAATCTTTAAGCGATTTTTCAAAATTTTTATACTTACTTTGTTTTTGCGCCATTTTTACCTCCCTTTGTTCTCAACCAACTTTTAAAAACTTTTACATTTTCTGCACTTTCAATAATTTTTTCGAAAATATAGTTAAACTGAAACTTGTAGATATTATGAATAGTAGAACATGAAACTTTAGGAACTATATTATTCTGTAAGGCATAATTAACTACCGGGCAAGTGCCCATCCAGGGCAAATAAGCCGAGTTATAATCCCAAAGGTTCATCACCGATGACTGAAGCAAATGCATAAGGTTTTCCTTCTTCATTAAGTCCCCGTGGTTTTTATCAACCAAAACATTCCCCAGTTTAAACATATCCTCTCCAACCATTCTTGCCTCATCGCAAGGATAGCAATCTCCATTGGGCATATAAGCTAATGTGCTTCTGCCGGCTCCACAAGGATTCATTAATTCAACGTAGCTGGGGTCGTAACCGCCTAATATTTTTTCCACCATCACCCCGGCAATCCTTTCGCGTATGTAAATACCCTTTTTGTTCAACTCTAAAATGTAATCCATTGCTTTTTTATAAAAATCATTAAACTGATGAAACGAATAGCCCAAATCAAGCCAATTTCTACAAGCAACTCCCATTTGGTTTACCGGCCGGATTGCTATGCTTGTTTGCCCCCAGCGGACATATTCATCAACAATCTCTTTATAAAAATTAAGTGAATCTTTGGTAATAGTCGGCAGAAGATTAATTTTCTTGCCGAAATTTTTATTTAATTTTTTTATGTTTTTAGCTATTGTGCCGTAGGTTCCTTTTCCGTTTGCAAAAAACCTATTTTTATTATGCAAAAAATCAGGCCCATCCAAAGAGCAGCAAATATCCACTTTATTATCGCATAAAAAATTCATTTTCTCATCATTCAATAAAGTTAAGTTTGTTACCAAAGATATTTTTAAATTTTTTCCTACATTAAGTTTACGGATATTTTCAACAAGAAAAACTAAAACATCCCAGTTTAAAATAGGCTCTCCCCCTTGAAACTCTAAAGTAACTGCACGCTCTCGTGTATCGAAAATATGCTTGATAATTCGCTGCGCTACCTCATAATTCATATCCTCTGATTTCAGGCAGCTCGTTTGGCAATATTTACATTTTAAGTTACAACGTGTAGTCAAAACCGCGATATGTAAAGAAGTGCCTCGGAAAAGATTGGCATTTTTCTCCTTAAAATCCTTAATTAGGCCTTTAAAATTATCCTGATCAACTATTATTCCCCGATCATAAAGCCTTTTAAATAACTCTTGGCCTTTTCCGTTTTCCGCCAAGGCCAGGGAAGATAGCTTACGAAATTCATCTTTATCCAATATATCCCACTTACCCAGTAAGTTAGAAACTAAATATTTTCCTTTAATTTTACTGGAATTAAAGGGAATTACCGCGTATTTTTCTTTAGTTTTCATTTTCTTGTTTACGCTGTAAATAAATTAAATAATTTAAAAAATTTAAACAATCTGATTCACTCTCCGCATCTATCCGTAAAAAATAATAATCACCTTTTGTTTTAAATAAAGTGGCCTCTCCGGCTAAATTATTTTTAAGTTTATTAATTAAAGATTTTCCGTAAAGCTGCTTATGGAGTTTGACTTCAAAAGAGCCCGGCTCTTTTTTGATAAAAGGATATTTCATCTATTCTCCGCTTTCTTCTTCCAATTCCTTAATTAAGTCTGAAATCTCCTGCTCTTCGGCCTCTTTAGCTAAAGAAGGTTCTGCCGAAAACAAAGCCCTCTGCATCAAGGTTTTAAGCGCGTCAGCGTTAACCTTAAGGCTCGAATAATAATGAGCGTAATTTAAAAGTTCGTTAAGAAAATCTCCCGCTAATTTATCAAGATTTTGATTTTTTTTCTTAGGATAAATAAACACCGCTACTTTGCTTTTACTATCTTTATCCAGATAGATATAAGCTTTATCTAAAAAAATATAACCCGCTGAATAAATAGTAGGCAGCGAGTAAATGGCTGTATCGATGCTTAAACATACCCACCCTCTGCCTTTTTTGACATTTTTCTCCATTAACCCTCCTCTTACTTAGTAACTACCGCAAAGATAAAGTTCCCCGGTCCTTATCCGGCCGGGACTATCATCCTTGTAAGCTACAAAAACTTCCGCCCCCTGAATCCAAAAATGATTAGCAGTTTGTAAAGACATACGCAGGTCATAATCAGTTTCATCACCGCGCCTAAAATCAATGTGGGGATTAGCGGCAGCATCTGTGCTTCTAAGCACAATACGGGGATGATTATCGTCTCCACCTATTAGCACTATGTGCTGATCAGTAGCACCTGTAATCACCTCAAGCCGCTGGTAAACACCTATCGGAGAAGGATAGAATGTAGTTAGAGTTATTTCCTCCTGCGCGTAGGAAGAAAAGAAAAAAGAAAAACAAAAAACAATTATTAAAATAATTAATTTCATCATTACCTCACTTTTTTATGTTTTTAAAGTAACAACCGTATTTTAATTGACTAGCCAAAATTAACGGCCAATGCTAAACCCCTTATCGCTTATCGCGCAATCTATTGCCTTTAAATACCCTTCAACTCTCTTGACACCTTTATCGTTTTTATCTCTTTGGAAAAGGCTTTTAGCCTTTTGAAATTCCTTCGCGGCATCGTTCATTTTGCTTTGCTCATAGTAAACTAAGCCTTTCAATAGATAAACTTCGGGATTATTGCGTTTATGCCTTAGAGATTGATTATAATAATGAATTGCCCTTGGGTAATTTTTTGTTAAAAATTCTATATCTCCCAGCCGAATATAGATTTCCCACTTGGAATCGCAAGATTTTAAAGCCTTTTTTAACTTATTTTTGGCTCTTTCTGATTCACCCCCGGAAAAAAGGCCTTGCGCCTCCCGGATTAAACTTTCTCTCTTTGCCTCCTTATCCGGCACACCAAAAGCTAAAAAGGAAAAAGAAAAGATTAAAAATAAAAATAATATTTTATTGGCGATACTTCTCATGAAATAATTCTTTGGCTATCTGTCAATTTTCTTATTATATATCCCTGTAAAATTAAGGATAAAGCCTTGAAAAAATTTATAAGAAAAATAATTTTATTGGAGGTTTTCCAAAAGCTCCTTTTAATTCTTGGCCAATTTAAGTAAAACTTTTGTTGAGCTAATAAAATAACTGAATTTAACTGAGAAGCCGGTATACCAGCTAAAGACCTTTTATCCGAATAATAGCCTAAATCCTGGAAATCGGAAAATCCCTTTTTAAGAAAATTACCTCTCTTTTTGCCGGTTTTGTAAAGCTCAATAACAGCGTCAAAAGAAGCCACCTTAAAAAAAGCTGCCAAATCTAACTTAGAGCCAGCAGCAAAATCAATAGTTTCAAGCATCTCTTGGACTTTCTCGCCGGGGAAGCCCAGCATAAAATATCCCCCTACTATTATCCCCTTTTGAGATGTTTTGTCAATGCAATTTGAAACCTGGCCGAGGTTTAAATTTTTTCCTATTTTTTTCTGAAGACGGGATGAGCCGGTTTCAATGCCATAAACCAACTTGTAAGTCCCCGCTTTTTTCAATAAATCAATTAACTCATCAGTCATCAGGTCAGCCCTTAGGCCGTGAGGAAAAGCAAGGCTTATTTTTATACCAGAATCAATTATTAATTGACAAATTTCTTTTGCCCTCTGAAGATCACAATTAAATACAGGGTCGAAAATATGAATTTCTTTAGCTCCAAATTTATCCCGCAAAAAGATTATTTCAGACAAAACATTTTTTGGCGAACGAGCTCTAAAACTCTTTCCGGCAATTTTGCCATTGCAACAAAATACACAATCAAAAGGGCAGCCCCGGGAAGTAAGTACCGGCATATAAAACTTTTCCTTTAGGCTTCCATTCCAATTTGAATATCTCGAGTATTGTTTAACATCAATTAAATTCCAAGCTGAATAACTTATATTAAAATTATCTAAATCTTCAATATATTTCCTTGGTTTCCCTTCAACTATCTTACGTCCATCGCGGTAAATAACTCCTCTAACCGCAGAAAGGCCGCTATTGCTCTCCAAAGCCATAATAAGTTCAGGCGCGGTCAATTCCGGTTCGCCGGCTATAAGACAGTCTATATTTTTATCCTGTAATAAAAATCCCTTAGCTAAAGAAGGAAGCTGTCCCTGGGCAACAACAATAATATTTTTGTCTAATTCTTTAGCTAAAAAAGCTATGCTGTGGGCAATATCAGCTTCCCAGGCCAGGCTGTTGAGAAAAATAACTTCAGGCCTAAAAAGTCTTATCTCCTTTTGAATATCTTCTAAAGATAATTGCCCTATCCCCATATCAATAATCTTAATCTCTATATCCTTATTAAACCTTTCCAGCAAAGCGGAACAAAGATATAAAGCTTCTATCGGCACAACCGGGCCACCGGTTCCTACCGACCGAAAAGTCCTAATTAATAGTATCTTTTTCATTTTCTAAAAACCGCCTAATTGTTCTTTGCAAGCTTATAAAGCCGGGAGGCAGCCTTATTTTCTCGATAGCGGCTGATTAAGATTATAAAAAAAGCTATTTTATCTTTAAAAAATTCAAGCGTAGCACATTCATACTGCTTGTAGCTGCGATTATACATATAATACCAGCGAACAAAAATATTAAACAAAACCAGCTGGAAACAACGCGCCTGCATTTTTTTATCTAATTTACTTCCCTTTACGTTTACTTTAGGCATCAAGCCTAACCGAAACAACTCATAACCGGCTGTTTTCTTTATTTCTTCTTTATTAGCCCGGCTCTCTTTTTCCCCCGGAAATATTTTTCCCAAGTTAAGCTTATCGGCAAGGCTTAGGCCACCCGGCTCGTCAAATTCAAATACAGGTGTCTGGTAAAATATGCCAAACTTTCTATACATATTCTTTATCTCATCTACTACAGAGCTCATCTGAGCAGGAAAAATGTCCATATTTTTGTTAGCCCCATCACAAATATTTTCTATTTTATTATCCAGGCAAAACAAAATACTTCTGATATGCATAGCCAATTTACACAATCCACAGTTGGATAAAAGAAAAAAACGGTATTTTATCAGGTTCCTAAAATAACGCTCATAAAAAATATATTTTGAAAGCTTATCTATATTGATTATCTGATGGGTAAATTTATCTTTACCGAACTTATCTTTTAATTTTTCCACATTAAGTTTTGAATTTTCAATTGAAAAAAACCCAAATCTTTGGTAAGTAATAAGATGGACTCTGGCAAACTTCTCAGCCATCAGGGCAGCCGCAAGCAAAGAGTCGGTTCCCCCCGAAAATAAAACTGCTATTTCTTTATTTTCCATTTTTCTTAATTTTACTTAACTCTTTTACTATAAATTTTAAGGTGAGAGCATAAATAAAATGAAAGAATTGAAAAAACCAGCCTATCAGCTCCGCGTAAAGACAGCGTATTTTCCATGGAAAAAGTAGCGCGAAACCGCAGATAACAAAAGCCAAAGCTTTTCTCAGCATCTTTAAAATAAAGCGTATATCGCCGGCAGGACAGACTTACTGCTTGAAAGGCTCACGAATAACCCTAAAAACGCAAGCACAAAGAGAAGGGGAAGAAGCCACCACTTTCTATGTTCCTTAATTAAAGTGAATAACTCTTTTAACAGCTTAAAATTTGACCTAACAGTAGACCTCTGCATAATACTCCCTAAGACTCAATCATATCATATCTTAACAAAACTTTAAATAGTTGCCCAGCAATAATTTCATGGCCTTTCTCGTTGGGATGAATAGTGTCTCCTTGCGGGTCTAAAAAAAGATACGTTTCTTTATCCGCGCTTATTGTGTTAAAAACTGAAGCCGCGTCAATAATTCTTATATTAGATTTTCCGGCTACTTCCCGCATTATATCATTATAGATTTTACCGAGCCTCCCACAATGCATAGACTCATTTTTTTTTGCCTTCTCAAAACAATCTTTTGCTTTCTCCGGCCTATTTACCAAATTAAAACAAAAACCCAAATAATAAAAAGCCCGGCTGGAATAAGAATTGTATTGAAGAGCTTCTTCTCCTAAAGAAATTGCCTTTTGATAATCTTTACTTTTAATAAAATTATTAGCATTGTTCAAAATTAATGTCTCTTTTTCAATA
The DNA here is from genome assembly GCA_003565945.1 of Candidatus Omnitrophota bacterium. Classification (GTDB taxonomy): domain Bacteria; phylum Omnitrophota; class Gorgyraeia; order Duberdicusellales; family 4484-171; genus PXAH01. The sequence goes on along the minus strand of PXAH01000099.1, from coordinate 6,386 downwards.
TCTTCCTCTGGAGGATATGACAACGCCGGCAAATTTACCGGCATAGCTATAAAGAGCATTTTTATATCATTTTCTGTAGCTGTCTTAATAAAATTTTTTAAATTATTCCTATAGTCTTTTTGAGAAACCCTGCTTGGCCTCCAGGATTTACCCCCGGCAAGGCAGCCAATATCCCTTCTTTTGCTTTCAACAATTACATGCTTTATCCAGTTATAAATATCACTGCGGGCCATAAAGTTTTCAAGCCAAAGTTTTACTTTACTAATAGGCATCAATTCTTTGTCGCTATAACCGTTATTGCGATAAAATCTGTCTTTATCGATATCATTTATAACATAGGAAACTGTAATTAAATCCGGTGATAACTTTAAAATATTCTCTTGTAAAAAAACCAACCCCTGATGCGAAGAATACCCAATTTCAGCGGCATTAATTACCTCAACCTTCGTTTTGATATTATTGCTACTACCCAAAAGCTTCTCTAGGCATGACGGGTAAGTTTTATCCTGGCCAACCCCCCAACCAAACGTAGGTGATGCCCCCAAACAAACAATCCTAAAAGTATTCTTATCTTTCTTGATATCAACCTCTCTATCGCGTAACCCCCAAGAATTAGTAATAACTTTCGCACCTTGAAATTTTAAATTTAAATTAGGCCGCTGGCGCCAAATAAGTTTTCGGTCTTGCTTGATAATCTTTAAGATTTCTAAAAACAAAAAGATTGCATTTGCCTGGCCTGTTTTTTTTCTTGTCTTTTCAAAACTGCCTTTCATAATCTCCTTTGCCCAAACTGCTTTTTTCTCTGGAAATCCAATAACTATCAATATTTTTATCGAAGCTTACCGAAAGAAACCGCTTACCGAAAATCCTGGCTCCAAAGTTCATCAAAGTAAATCCTAAAAAAAATACTCCCCATAAAAGAACTTTTGCTAAGAACCATCTCCAAAACACCGTAGTAACTGCGGCTACCTTATACAAAGGAAATACCCAAAAAGGATAAATCCATCCTGCAATCAAAAAGAAAAGAGAAATCATCAGGAAGTATTCATGGCGGGCCCCTCTGAATAAAAAAATAACTCCCCAAGCAGTAAAGACTATTGCCATTATCCAGGCAAATTTACGCAAATCATGCTTACTGCTGCTTATACTCTTTATATCTTCGATGAGATTCATTATTTTTAAAAAAAATTGTTTAAAATTTATTTTATTTATTTTTGCTTATTTTTCTCTATCAAAAAACTTCCCATCACCAAACAATCTAAAGCAGTGCGCACGTAGCAAGAAAATGCTTCTTGGGGAGTGCAAACAATCGGCTCTCCCCTCAAATTAAAAGAAGTGTTTACAAGCAAAGAACAATTATATTTCCGGTCAAACACCTTCAATAACTGATAATATAAAGGATTCATGTCTTCATCAACTACTTGAACCCTGGCTGAATAATCGACGTGAGTAACCGCCGGTATTGTTGAATTAACAATCCATTTTTTTTCTATTCCGGAAAACTCTCTTAATTGAGCAGAAACATTTCTCCGGGTTCTATCAGTAACAAAATAAGTAAAAAGCATATAGGGATTTTTTTCATTGAGCTTAAAGTAATCAGAAGCCTTATCGGCCAAAACCGAAGGAGCAAAAGGGCGGAAACTCTCTCTAAGCTTTATTTTTGAGTTTATTTTTGACTGCATATGGGGGCATCGAGGGTCGGCCAAAATAGAACGGTTTCCCAGAGCTCTTGGCCCAAACTCCATTCTCCCCTGGAACCAGCCGATAACCTTTCCTTTCGCTATCAAGTCAGCCACTTCCTCCAGCAAAAGCTGCCTGTTTAATTTTTTATACAGTATCCCTTCTTTATCTAAATAATCCTGAATATATTGATCCGAATATCCAGGGCCTAAATACGCCGACTGCTGCCTAAATTGCTTGCTATCGGCCTCTCTTTTGTTACCCAGATATTGATACCAAACTAATAAAGCTGCCCCCAGGGCACTGCCGGCATCAGATGCCGCCGGCTGAACCCATACACCATCAAAAAGGCCCTCTCTTGATATCCTGCCGTTACTAACGCAATTTAAAGCAACGCCTCCGGATAGGCAAAGATTCTTCTGGCCGGTTACCTGCCAGATATTTTTTACCATGCTCAGCACAATCTCTTCGGTTACTTTTTGTACAGAAGAAGCTAAATCCATATGCCTTTGAGTTAATTGCGCTTCCTGCTTTCTGGGAGGGCCGCCAAAAAGCTTTGAAAACTTCCGGTTCACCATCGTCAGTCCTATACAATAATTAAAATATTTCATATTCATTCTAAAAGAACCGTCTTTTTTTAAATCTATCAATTTAGATAAAATTATATCTTTATATTTTGGCTCACCATAAGGGGCTAAACCCATCACTTTATATTCTCCGGAATTAACCTTAAAGCCAAGGTAGTAAGTAAAGGCTGAATAAAGCAGCCCCAAAGAATGAGGAAAATGAAGTTCTGATAGTATTTTTATTTTATTTCCTTTCCCAATCCCAAAGCTGGCGGTAGCCCATTCACCTACTCCGTCTATGGTCAGAAAAGCTGCTTCTTGATATGGAGAAGCAAAAAATGCTGAAGCAGCATGGGATTGATGATGTTGGGCAAATAGGATTTTACCGCCAAACCCCAATTCTTCCTGAATATGCCTTTTGACCCAAAGCTTATCCTTTAACCATAAAGGTACCGCTTTATTAAAAGACCTTAAACCGGCAGGCGCGCAATGAAGATAAGTTTCCAGTAAACGCTCCAACTTAAGAAGCGGCTTGTCATAAAAAACTATATAGTCTAAATTATCAATTTTAAGGCCGCTATATTTTAGGCAGTATTCTATGGCAGAGCGGGGAAAAGATGAATCATGTTTCTTCCGGCTAAAACGCTCTTCCTGCGCTGCCGAAATTATTTCCCCATTTTGGACCAAGCAGGCGGCACTGTCATGATAAAGGGCGGAAATACCCAAAATATTCATTCTATAAAAAGGTGCCAAAAGCCGGCAGCTAAGCTACTTTTTCTCAATTATCCCTTCCTGCAATAAAATTTTATATATATTTTCTGCCATGACCTTATGGCCCTCGGGAGTACAGTGGTCAGAATCAAGAATATATTTATCTTTACCGTATTCAGATATTAATTCTTTAAAAACTGAATAATTATCTATAAAAATAAGAGAGTTTTTTTCAGCTATACCTTCTAATATTTCATTAACCTTGTAGTAAGGGTAAGGGTAATTCTGAATAATTAGTTCTATATTATTATCCCGGCAAAAATCAGCTATTGCCTGTAAATCATGCTCAAGCCATCTATTTATCTTAGCTGCCCATTCCTGCTGGTCCTTGTAAAACATTGCATAAGCTAAAAAATCAGGATCCTTGGCTATGGCAGGATTTTTTTTCATAATTTTATCCAAAACTCCTACCACGTAATCAGCGTCATATTTATTCTGAAGCTCATAGGCTGATTTCATAATGTTATAATAAATAGGAAAACTTTCAGGATTTACCTCCATACCTTTGAAAAAATAACCTAAGCCGGAAGCAAAATCTCCCGCTTCTATATATAGCCTTCCTAAAAACGCATAGCCAGCTGAACTCCGAGGATCTATCTCTATAACCTTACTGGCCATGGTTATAGCTTCTTCGATTCTACCCTGTTTTTTGTAGTAGTAAACCGCGTCTAAATAAAGCGATTGATTTTTAGGATCTCTTTCTATGGCCTTCCTATACATATCTTCGGCTTTTTCTAACTCCTTCGTGTGCCAAAATAAACGGCCAAGCCCGGCATAACCCCAGCTTTTCTCCGGTGCTAAAGTTATCACCTTTTTGTAAAATTTCTTAGCTGTGTTAAAATCACCTTGCTCTAGATAGCAATCAGCCAGGCCCTTGTAGGCTCTGGCGTTAACGGGATCTATTTCTATTGCCTTTCTGTATTTCTTTTTAGCTTTCTCAACATCAAAAAGCCCTCTATCATAGTCAAATGATAAATAATATTCAGCTAAGCCAACATAAAGCATGCTGCTTTGAGGATTTTTTTGAATAGCTTTCGTATAAGCTGCCTCAACTTCTTCAAAACTTCCCTGCTGCCTTAACAAACGCAACAAACCCGCGTAGCCCCAATCATGGCCATATTCAGCGGCTCGCTTATAAATATCTTTAACTTTCCTAAAATCTCCCCGTGCGAAATAATAACCAACTACCACCCTGTAGACATTAATGTTTTCTGGACCCAACTCCATAGCTTTCTTATAACTATTCCCAGCCTTTTTCTCTTCTCCAAGCGCCCGATAACAGCCGGCTAAACTTAAATAAAGAAAGCTATTTTCAGGTTCCCTATCTATAGCTTTTAGATAAAATTCTTTGGCCTTAGCGATTTCTCCTTCACTCATCAATAAACTAGCCAATCCGGCATAAGCCCAGCTTTTTTTGGGCTGTAAACTTATGCCTTTTCTGTACAAACCCTCTGCCTCCTTAAGCTTTCCTTGTTCCCGGTAGCAATTAGCTAAACCAATATAACCCCAGCTTTCTTGCGGATTAATTTTTATTGCCTGATAATAATAACTCTCTGCCTCCGCATACTCTTGATGGCTTCTAAGACAGTTAGCTTTTTTTACATGGATTACGCCTTCATTCAGAGGGCTAATTTCTATTGCCTGTTCGTAGATAGCTAAAGCCTTCTCCCGGTTATCTTGCCGGCAATAATAATCTCCTAATTCTAAATACAACAATACCTCTTTAGGATTTTCTTCTATACCTTCCTTCAAGATAGTCTCTGCCCGCGCTGAATTCTGGCTTTCATCTAACCTAGCAGCTTCAATATAATCCTGAAAAGATAAAATATCCTGGCCTTTTCCTTCTTGGGCTCTGTTTTCAGCCAAGTTCCGGCTTTTTTCAGATTTTTTAGCTAAAAAATCACTTATTCCGCTAAAATCTACCTGCCTGTCCGAAGAATAAGGCTCAGAAAAAGTATCTACCCGCCTAGAGCGAAGCCTTAAAAGTTGCCCCCTCAAATTAGTTGTTAAGATTCTAAACATTTTATAGATTCTTAAATTGGATATAATGCTTTTTCTGCCCCCCGCATATTGGCTATAGCCGGCATAGTTAAAGCGGTTAGCAGACCCTGCCAAAAGAATGACATATTCGGGAGTATATCGCTTTGTTGTTTTCTTAATCTGCTTAAAAGCCTGGCTGGAATTGATCTCGCATACACCGGCATTTATTACAGCAATTTGACCAAAAGAATTCTCTTTTAAAATTAACTGCAATTTACTCGGATAAGAATTAATATCCAACCCTGCTCCTCCCACAGTATAGGAGTCTCCCACAGCAAGTATTTTTATAGAATCATCTCCTTTTTCTATCGCCGGAGAAATTATTCTTCTCGAATACATATATCCGGCTACTCTTAAACCCCCCTCAAGAATAGCCAAAAAAATAAATAAGCTGAGCAAACTTATAAATAGTTTAAAAACTATCTTTTTCATTTTTTTCTCCCTTAAAATTTTTAAATTTCTTCTGTTAGTAATCGATAAAATTTCTAATTTTAATTATACCTAAACTCCAATAAGTATCAATAGCAAGCTAATTAAAAATCCCCGCTATGGGAGTCGAGCAAAAAAGGCATTTTCTTTTTTTTAATTTAATTTCAGATACACTAAAAGCAAACCTTTTGATCACTTTCTTTTGACAGGACGGACAATAAGTGCTTGTTTCCCGGCCAACATTTCCCAGGTAAACATAGTTTAAGCCTGCTTCCTTGCCCGCCTGGTAAGCAAGCCGTAAAATTTGGCCCGGAGTAGGATAGGTATCGATTTGCTGATAAGCGGGGCAAAACCTGCTTACATGCCAGGGGATATCCCTGCTAATGCCCGCTAAAAATGCGGCAATCTTGCTGAGTTCTTTTTCGGAATCATTAAGGCCGGGGATAACCAAAGTAGTTACTTCAAGCCAAATTCCCAGCTTTTTGATGTGGATAATTGTATCCAAAACAGGCTTTAACCTGCCACGGCAGGCTTTTTGATAAAAATCATCATTAAAGCTCTTTAAGTCAACGTTGGCAGCATCAAGATAAGGGCTAATTTTATCCAGTGCCTGCCCGGTCATGTAGCCGTTGGTAACAAAACAGTTATATAAACCTTTTTCTTTGGCGAGTGAAGCCGTATCAAAAGCATATTCAAAAAATACAGTTGGCTCTGTGTAAGTATAGTAGATACTTTTACAGCCCCGCTCTAAAGCTTTAGTAGCAATAGCGGCAGGTTCTAAATTTTGCCCGGCAATAACCGGCTCTTTTTCGTTTAGTTGAGATATTTGCCAATTCTGGCAAAACCGGCAGCGAAAATTACAGCCGGCAGCCGCAACCGAATAAGAAAATGAGCCGGGTA
>PXAH01000072.1 GCA_003565945.1 Candidatus Omnitrophota bacterium | reverse complement strand
TCCAAGAATGGAAGAAGCGATTAAAAAAGCAGGCATTTTAATAGAAGCCTTGCCGTATATCAAAAAATTTCATAAAAAGATTTTTGTGATTAAGTATGGTGGTTCTATCTTGGGGGAAGAGAGAGTGCGCAAGTCTGTGCTTGAAGATATAGCTTTCTTAAGGTTCGCCGGGATAAGGCCAGTTTTAGTGCACGGTGGCGGCCCGGAAATTACCAAAAAACTTAATGAATCTGGGATTGTGAGTGAATTTTTCGGAGGCATGCGGACTACATGCGCTAAGACCTTAGAGATAGTTGAACAAGAATTGAACAAACTAAATGATTTAATAACTGAGGAAGTTAGTTCCCATTCAGTTAGGGCTAGGGGGTTTAAAAGAGAAGACGGCCTTCTTAAAGCGATTAAGAAAGAATATGAAGTTGATTTAGGTTATGTTGGCCAGGTAACCGGGTTTGACCAGGAACGTTTAATAGAATCTCTTGAGGAGAGTATTCCGGTAATTTGCCCCATGGCTGTTTCCGAGCAAGGAGAGGCGTTTAATATCAATGCTGACGAAGTAGCTTATTTTTTAGCCTCCAGGCTTAAAGCCGAAAAAATTGTTCTTCTTACCGATGTGTTGGGAGTTATGCGGGATGCCTCGGATAAGAGTTCACTGCTTTCAACAATTAACCTGACTGAAGTAGAAAACCTTATCAAGCACGGGATAGTTTCGAAAGGGATGATTCCTAAAATTAAGGCTGCTGCCGGCGCGGTGAAATTAGGAGTAAACAAAGCTCACATTGTTGACGCCAAAATAGAACATGCTTTATTGCTTGAGATATTTACCGACCAAGGGATAAGTACTGAGATAGTTAAGTAAGAGTAGCGAGTCGCACAAGAAAGAGACGGCAGGTTCCGAGGGATGAAGGACGAGGGATGAAAGGATGAGAAAGATTAACAAAATAAGTATTGATTTTATTAGCTTATTTTTGTTAACCTCGGAGGTTGGAATTTTGTCATCCTTCATTTATTGGAACAGGGTGTGCCAAAGATAGTAGAGCGTATGGATACTAAGAGTTTATACAAAAAATACAGTTTAAATACTTATAACCGTTGTGGGCCGGTTTTTACCCAGGGTAGAGGTAGTTGGTTAAAAAGTAGCGACGGGCGTTGGTATCTTGATTTTTTCCCCGGCTGGGGAGTTTCGATTTTAGGCCACTGCCATAGGCGGCTGGCAAAAGTAATTGGAAAGCAAGCGGCCCGGCTGATTCATTTACCGAATAATTTATTTTCAGAAGAACAGGCTTTGCTTGCTGAGAAGATCAGCCGGCTTACTTTTTCTTCTAAAGTGTTTTTTGCTAATTCTGGCGCTGAAGCGGTTGAGGCGGCAATTAAGTTTTCCCGCCTTTGGCATTCCGGAGGCGGCCGGATAATAGTTATGAAAAACTCTTTCCACGGAAGAACCTTCGGAGCACTTTCTGCCACCGGCCAAAAAAAGCATAAAGAAAAATTTAAGCCGCTTTTAGCGGGTTTCAAAGAAGTTAAATTTAATGACTTTCAGGATTTCAAAAAAGCGGCTACTCCTGAAGTTTCAGCTGTTATTTTAGAATTGATTCAAGGTGAAGGCGGCGTCAATGTTGCCGGCAAAAAGTATATAGAAAAAATAGGGGATTTTTGCCGGAAAAATAAAATTTTGGTGATTATCGATGAAGTTCAAACCGGTATGGGCAGAACCGGCAAACTTTTTTGTTACAAGCATTATTCTCTCAAACCGGATATTATTCTTTTGTCAAAAGGGTTGGGCGCGGGGGTACCTGTGTCGGCGGTGGTTGTTAAAAGAAGTATTGCTGATATAATAAAACCGGGCATGCATGCCTCGACTTTTGGGGGTTCTCCTTTAGTAGCTAGAGTGGTAAGTGAAGTTTTTGATATAATCAAAGAAGAAAGATTAGTTGAAAATGCCCAAAAACAAGGCCGGTACTTGCGAAATTCTCTTTTGAGTTTAAAAAATAAATTTTCTTTGGTTAAAGAAGTGAGAGGCACGGCTTTAATGCAGGCGATTGAGTGCGGTTGTAAAACATCAATTATTTTTGAAAAGGCTCTTGAAAAAGGTTTAATTATAAACACCACCCAAGAAAATGTTTTAAGAATTATGCCGGCTTTAAATATATCCCGGGCAGAAGTTGATAAAGGGGTAGGTATTTTAGCTGATATATTTAGTGAACTAGAAAAAAAGGTATTTTCTAAATAATGAGTAAAAAAGATTTTATTTCTTTAAGAGATTTCAGTAAATACCAGCTTTTAGATATAATCAGTTTGGCTAAGGAAGTAAAAAGTGATAGTCAGGGCCTGCGAGATTATATGTATGGCAAGCATGTAGGATTATTGTTTGAGAAGCCATCTTTGCGGACAAAGACTTCTTTTTTCATCGGGGCTCAGCAGCTGGGGGCAAATTCTATTTACTACGATCCAGAAGAGGTACGTCTTGGTAAGAGAGAAGAGGTACGGGATGTTTCCCGGACCCTTTCGCAGTATTTAGACGCTATAGTCCTGCGGACTTTTTCGCATCGGAATATTTTAGAGTTCGCCGGTTTTTCTTCAATTCCGGTGATAAACGGATTGTCTGATTTCTGTCATCCTTCTCAAGCGATAGCGGATATATTGACCATTATTGAGCTAAAACAAGAAGTAGAAGGGTTAAAGGTTGCCTATATTGGCGATAGTAATAATGTTTGTAATTCTTTGATTAACGCCTTTTCTGTATTGGGAGGAAATTTTTATATTGCTACTCCACAAGAGTGTGCTTTTGATCAAAAAATAATTCAAGAAGCAAAAAATAAGTTTAATCAAAGTAATGGTTCCTTAACCTTAGGCGTTTCTCCTCAAGAAGCCGCTGAAGGTGCTGATGTGCTCTATACTGATGTTTGGTCTTCTATGGGAAGTGAAAAAGAGGCTGAGCAAAGAAAAAAAATTTTTCAAGATTTCCAAATCAATGGTAAAATCCTCAAGAAAGCAAAAAGTAATTGCATAGTTATGCATTGCCTTCCGGCTCATCGCGGGCAGGAGATAGCTGATGAAGTTATAGAAGGGGATAATTCCGTAGTTTTTCTGCAGGCGGCTAACCGGCTGCACGCGGCAAAAGCAATTTTGATGTTTACTTGTGATAAGTGAACTCAGGGCTTAGTTGAAAACAGGAATACACATGGATTTCGGTGATCGTTGAGGGGTTGCGCTCTCCTTCGCTCTTCGAGCTTCGGAGAAGTCTCGCCGAAGCTTTAGCGAAGGCGGATAGCTGGAATCGTTGAAAGTCAACCGGTTGCCTGCCTCGCCTTCGGCTTCGTCAAGGCGGGCGTTTTTTTAATTTATACGTTCAACTTTCGACGATTACCGATTCGAGTTACGCAACCGATAAACGATAGACGAAAGTATTGTTATGAAAAAGGAAAAAATAGTTTTAGCTTATTCCGGCGGGCTTGATACATCTTGCTGCCTTAAGTGGCTGCAGGATAAAGGCTTTGATGTTATTTGTTTTTCGGCAGGTTTAGGCAGTGAGTTTTCGCCTAAGGAGTTAAAAGAAAAAGCAAAAAAAGCCGGTATTGCCAAAATTTACATTAAGGATTTATGTAAGGAGTTTTCGCGGGATTATATTTTGCCCGCTCTCAGGGCAGGAGCTATTTATCAGGATAAGTATGTATTGAGCACAGCTCTAGGCAGGCCCTTAATCGCTAAGTATTTAATTGAGATTGCTAAGCTTGAAAGAGCAAAGTATATTGCCCATGGTTGCAGCTCAAAGGGTAACGACCAAATAAGGCTTGAGTTGGCAGCTAAATCTCTGGCTCCGGATATAAAAATTATAGCTCCTTTACGAGTCTGGGAATTAAAATCCCGGGAAGATGAGCTTGAATATGCCAAGCGAAACAATATTGCTGTTGGTTCGACAAAAAAGAAAATTTATAGCATAGATAAAAATATTTGGGGGGTAAGCATAGAAGCGGGAATATTAGAGGATTTAAAAAATAGCCCTCCCGAAGATGCTTTTATTTTAACCAAACCACTGGAGAAGGCATCCGGTAGAAAAGAGAATATTGAAATTGAACTTAAAGAAGGTAAGCCTGTCAAATTAAATAAAAAAAGCTTAAGCTTAACCGGCATAATTGAGAAATTGAATTTTATAGGCGGCAGGCATGCGATTGGCAGGACAGATTTAGTTGAAGACAGGGCAACCGGGATAAAATCACGCGAAGTGTACGAGGCGCCGGCAGCCTGGATTTTGCATAAAGCATTTAAGGAAATAGAGGAGTTAGTCTTTAGCAAGGAGATGCGGGATTTTAAAGAAATTGTAGCCAGGCGTTACGCCGACCTTGCTTACCGGGGTTTTTGGTTTTCACCGCTGAAGGAGTCTTTAGATGCTTTTTTAGAAAAGCAGGTACGGTTAGTTAGCGGCAAGGTTATTTTACAGCTATATAAAGGAAATATTGTTACCCTAAGCAGGAGTTCTCAATATTCTTTATATAAAGAAAGCTTAGCAACCTACGGGAAAAAAGATGAATTTTGCCGTGATTGGGCCGAAGGCTATATTAATATATTGGGAATGTCTATTAAAAGATAAGATTGTAGGCAAGCAAGGTTGTTTAGATTTCTTGATTATTTGTACGGAAAATTTTTAATAAGAGGTGAGAAAGATGGCTGAAAAAATGTGGGGGGGTAGATTCAAGAAAAAAATAAATAAAGATTTTTTTCACTTCCAAAAATCAATTGATTTTGACTGGAAGTTAGCTGAGTATGATATATATCATTCCATTATTCACGTCGCGGCCTTAAAAGAGGCCGGCGTTATAAATAAAAATGAAGCTAAAATATTAACGGACGGATTGAATGATATTTTTAAAGAAGTACGGAAAGGTATTTTCGAGCCTGATTTTGAATGTGAAGATATTCATACCGACATTCAAAACCGGATGGAAAAAAAGGTAGGGGAGTTAGCTAATAAGCTGCATACTTTGCGTTCGCGTAATGACCAGGTAGTTTTTGATCAGAAGTGGTATTGCTATAAAGAGGGCGTGTATATACTTGGCTTGCTAAACGTAGTCTTATCATCTCTCAATAATTTGGGAATTAAATACAAGGATGTTTTCCTTCCCGGATACACCCACACTCAAAGAGCTCAAATTGTTTCTTTTCTAGATTATACAGGAGCTTTTTTTTGCATGTTTGAGAGAGATTTTGAAAGGCTTGATGATTTTGTTAGAAAGTCATCAATTTATATTGGTTCGGGAGCTTTAGCCGGCAGCGCGATTCCTAAATCAGCCTACTCAGAAGCTATAAAAAAGTTTTTAAAAAAGATAAAGCCGGATATAAATACAGGCAGGTCTAAGACGGTGAAAAATTCTTTAGACAATGTTGCTAGTCGTGATTTTGTCATAGAGTTTTTAAATATTTTAGCTATTCTCCAGATGCATCTATCCCGCTTGGCCGAAGATTTTATTCTTTATTCTACTAAGGAGTTTGATTTCTTTGATTTACCGGAGCAGTTCTGTACCGGCTCTTCCTTGATGCCGCATAAAAAAAACCCTGATTTTCTTGAACTGGTAAGAGGAAACTCGGGAAAAATTTACGGCAACTTGATGTCGGTTTTAACCACAATGAAAGGGTTGCCGTTGACTTATAACCGGGACATGCAGACTGATAAAGAACCTTTATTTTCTTCTACAGAAGTTATTGAAGATGAGCTGAAAGTTATGTCTGATTTTTTAAGCGGGGTTAGATTGAAAAAGGAAAAAATTCTTTCTGCCTTGGAAGACGAAGAATTATACGCGACTGAGTTAGTTGAATTTTTAGTTAAAAAAGGCCTTGCCTTCAGAGACGCTCACGACGCGGTCGGTAAACTTATACGTTATTCTGAGGATAGGGGAATAAAGATTAAAGAAATGAATACAAAAGATTTAACTAGATTCGATACGAGGTTAACATCAGAAGAAATAAAAGAAGTAATGACGCCGGAATACGCCATTGCCTCAAAAAAATCTTTACCAAAAAAGAAACAAACTTCTTCTAAAAAAACTAAAAACTAAAATATAAAGGATAATCAACGAATGAAATTTCATCAACGAATTTATGAATCCCTACGAAGTTATCAACGAATTTACGAATCTCTACGAATATACGAATAAATTAATTCGTACATTCGTAACTGATTCGTACATTCGCTGATGGTAACCAATTAACTAATCGCTAATTAATCAAACCATGGATTATTTTCAATACAGAGGAAAGTCTTTGTATTGCGAAGGCTTAAGTGTGCAAAGGTTATCCGAAAAATACCAGACCCCTCTTTTTATTTATAGCCGCAGAACCATTCTGGAGCATTTCTTTAAGCTGAAAAAAGCATTCAAGGAAATTAGCCCTCTGATTTGCTATTCGGTAAAAGCTAATTCAAATCTTTCTGTCTTAAAGCTTTTAGTTGAGGCTGGAGCCGGTTTAGACATTGTTTCGGGAGGAGAGCTTTACCGGGCCAAGAAAGTAAAGTGCCCTTCCCAAAGAATTGTTTATGCCTCGGTGGGTAAAACCAGCGAAGAAATTGAGAAGGCAATCAAGGCTGCCATTTTTATGTTTAACGTTGAATCGGAAAATGAAATCAAAAGAATAGATAAAGTTGCCGGTAAATTAAAAAAAATAGTAAGAGTTTCTTTGCGGCTCAACCCGGATGTGGAGCCGGGAACGCATGAATATATCACCACCGGAAAAAAAGAAACAAAATTTGGGATTGATGAAAAGACAGTTCAAAAGATAATAGCCGGAGCCGGTAAATATCGAAATATAATAGTTGCCGGTATTCACTTGCATATCGGCTCACAGATTACCGAAGGCACTCCTTTTGTTTTAGCTTTGAAAAAAGTTAAAGGGCTTATCGGCAGGCTGCCTAAGGGGATTGATTTAGAATTCTTAAATATTGGCGGTGGATTAGGCATTGTTTATGATAACGAAAAACCGCAAACTGCCGGGCAATTTGCTGAAAATGTCCTGCCTTTACTTAAGGAAATCGGGTTGAAAGTTATTTTAGAACCGGGCAGGTTTATTATCGGAAACGCCGGGATTATGGTAACTAGAGTATTATACAATAAGGAAAGCTTAAGCCGCCGTTTTATTGTTGTTGACGCGGCGATGAATGATTTTATCAGGCCATCCCTTTACAGCGCTTATCATAGGATAGAGGCGGTTGTTAAAAACAAAGAAAGTTCCTTGAATTTAAAAAAACCGGCCGATATTGTCGGGCCGGTTTGTGAAAGCGGGGATTTCTTAGGAAAGAAAAGAAAATTGAAGATAAGGGAAGGCCAGTATTTAGCTGTTTTTGGAGCCGGGGCCTACGGTGCTTCAATGAGCTCTAATTATAATTCTCGGCGGCGTCCTGCCGAAGTTTTGGTTAGCGGAAAAAAGTCTTACCTTATAAAAAAAAGAGAAAGCTATCAGGACCTGATTAGAGACGAAATAATCATTTGATTGCTGGCCCAAAGTAACCAGGCAGAGGTATTATGGCAGATATAGAGTTTTATAAGCTTCAGGCTTCAGGCAATGATTTTATCCTTATTGATCGAAGGAAATTCTTAAAAAGCAAGAACAAAAGGGCTTTAAGTGTTTTCGTGAGAAAGGTTTGTCAGCGAAAAAAGGCGGTAGGTGCTGATGGTGTGCTTTTTATTGAATCTTCAAAAAAAAGTGATTTTAAGATGAGAATATTTAATTCTGACGGGTCAGAGCCCCAAATGTGCGGCAATGGTGCTCGTTGCGCGGCTTTGTGGAAATTTTTAGACCGAAGTAAAGAAACGACTTTTGACACCAAGGCGGGAGAGATTACCGCTTGTTTAAATAGTGCAAAGTCCGGCAGAAAGTTCTTTGAGGCGATGATTAAGATAAAAATGACCACGCCCTTTGGGTTTAAGGAAAACATTTCTCTTGGAATCTTAAAAAGAAAAATCAAGGTAAATTTGATAAATACCGGAGTGCCTCACGCGGTTATTTTCGTGGATGGATTGGGGTCTATTGACGTTGAAAAGATTGGTTCGGCTGTAAGGAGCCATCGTTTTTTTGGTCCGCGAGGAGCCAACGTTAACTTTGTTCAGCCGTTAGGCCGCGGAAGTATTGCTATCAGAACTTATGAGAGGGGGGTTGAGGCTGAAACTTTAGCTTGCGGCACCGGGTCAGTTGCTTCGGCCTTGGTTTATTCCTTAAAAAGAGAAGAAAACAATTCCCAGAATAGGGATGGGGTCAAGGTTAAAACTAAAGGCGGTGAAACTTTAACCGTTGATTTTAACCGCGGCAAGAAGAAAATAAATGATGTTTGGCTGGGAGGCAAAGCTTCCTTGGTCTACAGGGGTAAGATATTTTGTTTTCGTTAATCGTTGAAGGGTTGTGTAGCTCGAATCGTTGAACGTTGTTCGGTTGCGTTAAAAAAAATATAATAAATTAAAGACGATTAACGATAGACGATTAATTAATTCAGCATTATCCGGGATTTGGGATTTGTTATTTGGAATCTAAGTAATAGACATAATATGCAAGGGGGTATGAATATGCTTAAGGGAAGCACTGTGGCTTTAGTTACGCCGTTTAAAAAAAATGGAACAATAGACGAAACAAAGCTGAGATTTTTAATTAACTGGCACATCAAAAATAAAACAGATGGTATTTTAGTTTGCGGTACTACCGGAGAAAGCGCTACTCTTACCCATGATGAACATAAAAAGGTAGTAAGTATTGCTGTTGATGAATCTAGAAAAAGGGTGCCGATTATCGCGGGGGCTGGTTCAAACTCCACCCAAGAAGCCCTAGATTTAACTGAATACGCTCAAAAAATAGGAGCCGATTATGCTTTGGTAATAACTCCTTATTACAATAAGCCTACCCAGGCGGGCCTCATCCGGCATTTTAAAGAAATATCAAAGTCAGTTTCTATTCCGATTATTATTTATAATGTTCCTTCAAGGACAGGAGTAAATATTTTACCGGCAACAGTTATCCAAATCGCTAAAAACTGTAAAAATGTTGTAGGAATTAAAGAGGCTTCGGGCAGTTTAGACCAGGCTGTAGAAATTATGGCCGGCGCTCCGAAAGATTTTTTTCTTTTGTCAGGAAATGACCAAATAACTTTACCGATTATGGCAGTGGGGGGCAGTGGAGTAGTATCTGTTGTGGCTAATATCGAACCCCGAAAAAACCACCAGTTAACCGAGAGTTTTTTAAAAGGGGATTTAAAAAAAGCTCGCCAGCTTCAGCTTCACCTTTACAAACTAGTTAAAACATTATTTATTGAAACTAACCCCATACCGGCAAAAACTTCTCTTAAATTAATGGGGCTTATCGAGGGTAACTTACGGTTGCCTCTGTGCAAGATGCAGGCAAGTAATTTAATTACACTGAAGAAAGTATTGAAGGAGTATAAGTTGATATAGGGGGGGGGAGGCATGGTTAATATAGGAATAAATGGTATTTGTGGGCGGATGGGCAAAAGAATTCTTCGCTTAGCCCAAGCCGATGAAGGTATAAAAGTTTTGGCTGGTTTTGAGAAAGAAGGCCATTCTCAGCTGGGTAAAAGCATCGAAGGGGTAGAGGTATTTTCCGGCCTTACATCAATTCAAAGCTTGGACTGTATTATTGATTTCACAAGCCCTGAAGCTACCAGCCTGCTTCTTGAATCAGCAAAAAAATACAGGAAAAGCTTAATTATTGGAACTACCGGTTTATCAGAAAAAGAAGAAGATAAAATAAAAGCAGTTTCTGGGATTATCCCCGTGGTTTATTCCCCTAATATGAGCATAGGTATTAATCTTTTTTTTAAAATACTGAAAACAGCCGCCTCCGTTTTGAAAGGGTATGAGGCTCAAATAAAAGAAGCTCACCATATTCACAAAAAAGATGCGCCCTCGGGAACAGCTAAGAAGTTGGCTCAAATCATTAATCAGTTTGGTTCAGGTATTAAGAAAGAAAATATAGAAGCAATAAGGGAGGGGGAAATAATCGGAGATCATCAAGTATTATTTGACAGCAGCCTTGATTGTTTTAAAATTATTCACCAGGCTAAAACCAGGGATATATTTGCTCAGGGCGCTTTAACTGCTGCTAAGTGGATCAAAGAAAAGCCCGCCGGGTTGTATTCCATGGAGGATGTGCTGTTTGAAGATTAGTTAATTATCGTTCAACGTTCAATGTTCAACGTTCAACGTTAATTTGTAATAGAACATAAACGTCGAACGTCAAATAATAATTAGTCAAAACAGGAGTTAACATGTTTGAATTTTCGGATAATTTAAAAAAATTACCACCTTATCTTTTTGCCGCAATCGACGATAAAAAAGCCGAATTAACCGAAAAGGGCAAGAAGTTTTTAGATTTAAGTGTGGGTGATCCTGACATACCCGCTCCTGAAAGAGTAGTAAAAGCTTTGTCTAAATCAGCTCAGATAAAAAGCAACCAGAAGTATGCTTCAAACGCGGGAAAAGTCCAAATGCGCCAGGCGATTAAAAAATGGATGAAGGAACGGTTTAAGGTTTCCCTTGACCAAACTTCTGAGATATTGCCGGTTTTAGGAACAAAAGAGGCTATAGCTCATTTGCCAATAGGGATAGTGAATAGGGGAGATTATATTTTAATTCCTTCTCCCGGGTATCCCGGTTACCGTTCCACGGCAGTCCTTGCTGGGGCAAGAATCTATCAGATGCCGCTTTTAGAGAAAAACGGGTTTCTTCCTGACTTTGGGAAGGTTCCTGATTCAGTTAAAAAAAGAGCAAAAATAATATATCTTAACTACCCGAATAACCCTACTACTGTTGAGGCGCCTTTAAGTTTTATGGAGGAGGCGGTAAAATTTTGCCGTAAAAACAATATTCTTTTGGTTTGGGATAATGCTTATTCTGAAATCTATTTTAATAAAAAGCCCTTAAGCATTTTGCAGGTGAAAGGAGCCAAAGAAGTAGCTTTGGAGCTGCACTCTTTTTCTAAAACTTTTTGTATGACCGGTTTCCGTATTGGTTGGGTCTGCGGAAACAAAGAAGTCGTGAAGGTGTTGGCTAAAGTTAAATCAAATGTTGATTCGGGCATTTTCCGGGCTGTGCAGGATGCCGCCATTGAGGCTCTTAGTAAGGAGTCAGGGTATGTGGCTGGTTTGCGTAAGATTTTTCTTCAACGAAGAAAAATCTTGCTTGAAAGCTTAAAGCAGGCCGGTTTTAAGGATCTTTACGCTGAGGCTACTTTTTATATTTGGGCAAAGATACCGCCTCAATTTAAATCATCTTTTGATTTTAGTAAATATTTAATCGAAAAAGAAGGAATAGTTGCTACTCCCGGAGTTGGTTTTGGAAAGTACGGTGAAGGCTTTATTCGTTTTGCTTTAACTGTTGATGAGAAAAAGCTTAAAGGCATCTTTAAGAAAACATTTTAGTTGATTGGCGAGTAGTGTTACAACGTTCGACGCTCAATGTTCGACGTTCAACGTTCAGTAGACAAGTAGGACGTCTACAAAATTGGCACCTATAGAATTAGCAGAACACCTAGAAAACAAAGGAGAGAAAATGGAAAAAATCAAAAAAGTTCAAGCCAGGGAAATCATTGATTCACGCGGTAATCCGACAGTAGAGGTAGATGTAGTTTTGTCTAAGGGAACTTTTGCCAGGGCGGCGGTTCCTTCCGGAGCCTCGACCGGCGAATTTGAGGCTTTGGAGTTACGCGATAAAAAGAATAAACGATTTTTCGGCAAGGGTGTTGGTAGAGCGGTTGGAAATATCAACCAAAAAATAGCACCCAAAATCATCGGCCTTGAACCTGATTATAAAAAAATTGATAAGCTTACCCGTGAGCTTGATGGTACATCAAATAAAGCAAAATTAGGGGCTAACGCTATATTGGGGGTATCGCTTGCTGTAGCCAGAGCCGCGGCGGCAGCTAAAAAGAAAAGCTTTTATCATTATCTAGGCGGGTCCAAGGCGGTATTGCTACCACTTCCGCTGATGAATATCATAAATGGAGGCATGCACGCGGATAATAACCTGGATATCCAGGAATTTATGATCATGCCGGCCGGCTTTAGCTCTTTTAAGAAAGCTTTGCAAGCTTCTTGTGAAGTCTTTCAGAAGCTAAAGTCTATATTAGCTTCAAAAAAACTCTCAACCTCTGTTGGCGATGAAGGCGGTTTTGCGCCAAAGCTAAAAAATAACGAAGAAGCCTTAAAGCTTATTCTAAGTGCGATCAGTGAGGCAGGGTATTTGCCTGGCCGCCATTTTTACTTAGCTTTAGACGCGGCGGCAAGCTCTTTTTATAAAGACGGTAAATATATGCTGGATGGCAAAAAAAGGGATGCTGATTATATGGTCGATTTCTACGCGGAAATTTGCCGTAAATACCCTATAGTATCTATAGAAGACGGGCTATATGAAGATGATTGGCAGGGTTGGAGTAAACTGACTAAAAAGTTAGGCCGAAAAATACAGCTGGTGGGAGATGATTTATTTGTAACTAATACTGAAAGATTGAAAAGAGGTATTGATCAAAATATCGCCAATTCAATTTTAATTAAGGTTAATCAAATCGGCACCCTAAGTGAAACTCTAGACGCGATAAACATGGCTCATGCCTGCGGCTACACCGCCGTAATATCGCATCGTTCCGGCGAAACAGAGGATACTGTAATATCCCATCTGGCGGTAGGAACTTCTGCCGGCCAAATCAAAACAGGTTCCTTATCTCGCACAGACAGGGTAGCAAAATATAATGAACTTTTAAGAATAGAAGAAGAGTTAGGCAAAAAAGCTGTTTATGGCGGGAAAACTTTTAAATACAAAGCGGGTTAAGGCTTTCTGGTTTTTGCTTTTAGCGGTGCTTTTTTTTGGTTTAGGGATGGCTATTTATTTTCCTAATTACTCCCGGCTAAAAGCCTTGAGAGAAGAAAAAGAACGGTTGGATGAGAGCATTGAACGTTTAAAGGCAGAGATTGAAGTTTATCAGCTTAAAAATGAAAGATTAACAGAAGATTCTTTTCTTTTCGAAGAGATAGCCCGAGATAGATTGGGGGTTATTCGCGAAGATGAAATAGTTATTGACATAGAAGAATAAGATTGTACAATACCACTCAAACCTTACTTGCAATAGTTAAAAAATCGCGGGGTGGAGCAGCCAGGTAGCTCGTCAGGCTCATAACCTGAAGGTCAGAGGTTCAAATCCTCTCCCCGCAACCAAAATAAAAACAACCCCATGGGTAATCCGTGGGGTTTTGTTTTTATTTTGCCCTGAGCGAGGCTGTAAAGCCGAGTCGAAGGGCCTAGTCGAAAAGTAGACGTCCTACAGTAGGACGTCTATTATAGGACGTCTACTCAAAAACCGGCAAGTTTATGTTTAAAAAGCAAAAATCAAATTTTAACGCCCAAAACACATTGAAAACATTACTCTATTTTCTACGACTCCCGCGTCGGAAAACCGATCCCGCATCGGAAAATCTTCCTTATCAATCGAGTTGTTTCTGGTATAATATTTCCCTGATGTTATTATTTTTGGTTGAAAATGGGTCTGACCCCTTTTTTAACTGATAACCAATACAAATAACCAAACATAAACCAGAGGTTGCTTTGGAGATTGGCCATAATATGCAATGAACGAAATGGGAATTGTATATTGTCTATTGTATATTGTTTGTAATTTGTTTATTTGGTATTGTATATTGCGAGCGTCTTGAGAGTTCCCGTTCATCAACCCTGTTATTTCTGGTATAATGTTTTCTTGATATTACTATGTTTGTTTTGGGAGGGTTAGATGTTGGTAAGACGAGGAGGCAAAATGCTGAAGAAGCTTTTATCTATAGCGGTGTTTTTTTGTGGCCTGTTTTTAGGGCCGGTTTTGACGCAGGCAGAAATAACCAGCCAGTATGATTGGCGGACAGAAGAAAGGTCTATTAGATCGGAATTTGCCAGAATAGGCCCCTTTTCTACCTGCCTTTTTATTGCTAAAGAAGAGGGTAGAATTCAAACTATTGCTGTGGTTCTTTTTAGGGTAGATAGTGATAGGTTACATCCCTCAGATGGGTATAAAAACGGGAAACTCAAAATAGGCACTGAGGTGTATGATTTGCCGGTTTTCGAAGCGGAAAGTTCTTATCTGGCCAGAGGAATGAATTTTAGCTTTATTTGGTATGATTTAACCCGGGTAGCTAGTCAAATTCAAACGGCTTCTGAGGTGAAAATAAAAGTGGGCTATAAAAGCCGGCCTTCAATTGAATTAGATATTCCTTTTGCTGTCCTGTCAGAGTGGCAGGAAGTATTGAAAAGAGCCAGATAAGCATAAAAAGAAAACTAGAAGCTGAGCCTGGTCCCCCCTTTTTTGCTTTAAAGCTCTTGACTTGATAATTTGTTTATGATAATCTGAAAATGCTTTGTTGTAGCATTTCAATTATTTTTTTTGACTTCCTTGTGTATTGTTTTCAAACTAAAAACCTTAAAAAGCACAGCAGCATTAACTAAATGTATGCTGAAAGGAGGGGTTATGAGAAATAAATTTCTTCCTATTTTAATTATGTCTGTTTTTATTTTAAACGGTTGCGCGGTTGTTTTTCAGCGCCGAAGGCCTACTGATGTTGAAAAGATTGAGGTTCTTAGTGAAGAGCTTCAGCAGTTAAAGCAAGCCAGGGATATTTTAAAGGGCCGTTTGGAAAGAGAATTACGTGATCAGGATGTACGCCTAAGAATGGCTGAGAAAGGCCTGGTTATTACTTTTGTGGCTGAAGTTCTTTTTGATTCTGGCAGAGCTGAAATAAGAGAACAAAGTAAACCTATACTCAACAAAGTAGCCAGAGTTTTAAGGGAAGAGGTTGCTGAAAATGAAATTGGGGTGGAAGGCCATACCGATAATGTACCCATAAAACATTCTCCCTGGGCTTCTAACTGGGAGCTTTCAGCCCAGCGTGCCTTAAGCGTATTGTATTATCTGGAGAGTGAAAATATAAACCCCAGGCGGCTTTCAGCAATAGGGTATGGGCCTTATAGGCCTGTTGCTTCCAATGAAACCGAAAAGGGGAGGCAATTAAACCGCAGGGTAGAAATAGTAGTTTTACCGAACATGGTTAAAGAGCTAAAAGATGTAAGGCAAGAAGATATAAGGCGTAGGGAGGATCTTAAATGAAGAATAACTTTTGGATAATAAGCCTACTGGTCGGGCTTGTTGTCGTGCTGGTTATTGGAGGAGTTTCTCTTCTGGTTAGAATAAATTCTTTATCTGAGGAGTACGAAAGCGTAAGGTTAAGGAATATGAATCTGGAAGAAAAGCTGGAAGGCTTAAAAGGTATAGAAAGAGAAAAGAATGAATTAGAAGAAAAAACTCAGCAATTAAACGCTCAAAATATTTCCCTGAGTAAGACCATTGAAAGTTTTAAAGAAGAGAATGACCAGCTTACTTTGAAGGTTGAACGGCTTAAAGAAGAGGCAGAACAGCTAAATGAACAAATCGAGGCGTTGAAGTTGAGAAAGGAATTGATAAGGGAAGGAATTCGCGAGGAATAGTTTTTCTCTCGCTTTAAGTTGTTTTTTGTAAAAGGGGGCTTTAGCCCCCTTAACTGTTATATGGGATTGGCGGTAAAAATGCAGAGTAAAGTTCCTAATCATATAGCGATAATAATGGATGGAAACGGGCGCTGGGCGAAAAAAAAAGGCTTGCCCAGAACTAACGGCCATAGGGAAGGGGCAAAGAGAGTTAAGGAAGTAGTTAGAGAAGCAAAGAGGCAGGGGGTTGTTACTTTGACCCTTTTTGCTTTTTCTACCGAGAACTGGGATAGGCCGAAAAAAGAAAGGGACTATCTTTTTGCTTACCTAAAAAAGTTCCTTAATAATTATAAAAGTGAGCTTATTAAAAACCGCATCAGGTTTACAGTTTTTGGCCGAAGAGACAGGATTGATAAAGCAATAGTAAGAGAAATTGAAGAAATTGAGAAGTTAACTTTAGGCGGTAGTGATTTTTTTCTTAATATTGGCTTAGATTATGGCGGAAAGTGGGATATAGTTAATGCTATCAAAAAAATTAATAAGTCAATTCAGAATAAATCTTTCAAGGAGAAAATAAACGAAGAGACATTTAAAAAATATCTTTCCTTAGCGGATTTAGGAGATCCGGATATTTTAGTGAGGACCGGTGGAGAAAAAAGAATCAGCAACTTTCTTATTTGGCAATCAGCTTACTCTGAGCTTTATTTTCCGGAAGTTTTATGGCCTGATTTTACTAAAGAGTGGGTAGGAGAAGTAATAGAGGAATATTCAAAACGGAAACGGACATTTGGAAGGGTAGATGGCTAAAAGGTTATTTTTTTCAATTATTTTGGGACTGGTAGCAATTGTTGGGATTATATCTTATCCGCTTTGCGGGATTCTTGTGTCTTTTTTTATATTTTTGGGTTTATATGAATTTTTTTATATGGTAGAGAAGAAAAAGGTAAGAATGTTTAAACCATTGGGCCTTTTGATTGGGCTTTTTATTCCGATTACTATTTATTTTAGTTTTTCAATCAGAGAGGGGTGGCAGTTTCTGTTTGTAGTTGCGGGCCTATTTTTGTTGTTTTTGCTTGAGCTTACTAAAAAAGGCTCCCATCAGCCAATACTTTCGATATCAGCGACTATCTTCGGGATTTTGTATATATCGTGGTGTTTCAGCTTTATAATTAGAATACGCCAATTACCGGAAGGGATTCTGCTTTGCGCCTTTTTGGTGGTGGTTACCAAAACTTCGGACATAGGGGCTTATTTTTGGGGGAAAAAGTTCGGGAAAACTTCGTTAATCAAAAAAATAAGCCCAAAAAAGACTCTTGAGGGAACAGTAGGGGGTTTCTTTACCAGCTTGCTTATTGGGGTTATTTTTTCCTTCTTTATCCAGACCATTGGTTTTTGGGAGAAGTTTTTTTTGATAATAATTTTAGCCATTGTTTCTCAGTTGGGAGATCTTTTTGAGTCTTTGATTAAAAGAGATTGTCAGGTAAAGGATTCCGGAAAAATATTTTTAAATATGGGAGGGGTTCTTGATGTCATTGATAGCTTGATTTTTACTGCCCCTACTTTTTATGTTTATATTACAATGATGAGTTAAAATATGGCAAGAAAGAAAATATTAATATTTGGTTCAACCGGTTCAGTAGGTAAAAACGCGCTCAGGCTGATAAAGGAAAAAAGAGATGTTTTTGAGGTAATCGGGTTATGCGGCAATAGAAATGTTAATTTTTTGGCTTCGCAAGTAAAGGAGTTTAGGCCAAAATATGTTTGCTTACGCGATGAAGCTCTAGCTGATAGGCTGAGAAAAAAAATCAAGAGAGGTTCTAAAATATTGGCGGGTGATAAAGGCCTGGATGAATTTTCCCGTTTGGATTCAGATATTTCTCTTATGGCAATTTCAGGAATTGATTGCCTAAGGCCTCTTCTTACCAATATTGCCCATAGTCGGAGAATCGCCTTAGCTAATAAGGAAGCTGTGGTTGCCGCGGCTAAATTTATTTTCAGAAAAGCAAAAAAATATAAAACAGAAATTATACCTGTAGATAGTGAAATAAACGCGATATTTCAATTATTTAATTCAGCTAATTTTAAAAATGGAGACATAGAGAAAGTTTATCTTACCGCTTCCGGAGGCTCGCTTTTTAGTTGCAGGAGAGAAGCCTTGGGAGGGGTGACCGCCGCGCAGGTGCTTAACCATCCTACCTGGGATATGGGTAAAAGAATAACAGTAGATAGCGCTACTCTGGTGAATAAAGGATTTGAAGCTGTTGAGGCGCATGAATACTTTAATATTGAATATAAAAAAATCGGTATACTTCTGCACAGGCAGTCTTTGATTCACGCTATGGTTAAAACAAAAGACCAGGCTTGCTTTAGTTGTATCTATCCGCCGGATATGAAAAAACCCTTGGCTTATTCTCTTTTTTATCCGGAGAGAATAAGCTTGGGCTCTTTAAAAGATAAAAAGGAAACTTTTGATTTTTCTTATTCACCGATATCTTACCGGAAATTTCCTTTGCTGGAGATTATTTTGGAGGCAGCTAAGCGTAAAGATAATTCTTTGGTGATTCTTAACGCGGCTGATGAGGTCGCGGTAGACTATTTTCTTTCCGGGAAAATTAAATTTACTTATATAGAAAAAGCCTTGAAAAAAATATTCAAGGTTTACCGGCCTTCTGAGCTTAAAAACATTAAAGATGTTTATTATTGGGATAATTGGGCAAGGATTGAAACTAAAAAAATATTGGAGAAAAAATGACAGGAGCTTTTTTTAATTTTTTGATTATTGCGGCTGTATTCAGCCTTTTAATTATTGCGCATGAATTTGGCCATTTTATTGTGGCCAGGTTATTTGGAGTTAGAGTTACTGATTTCGCTATTGGTTTTGGCCCGGCTCTGTTTAAGAAAAAAATTAAAGAAACCAATTTTTTACTTTGTGTTATTCCTCTAGGCGGCTATGTGAAGATGGCGGGTGATTCCCGGGCTGAATCCCGAGGGCATAAAGATGAGTTTTTTTCTAAACCGCCGGGAATTCGTTCATTAATTGTAGGAGCAGGGGCTCTATTTAACTATGCATTAGCTTTTATTGTTTTAGTTACGATTGTAACTATAGGTTTTCCGGTTCAAGATGCAGTTGTGGGCGCGGTCAGAAAGGGCTCTCCGGCTAAAGAGGCCGGTATCCGGGCGGATGATAAAATAATTTCAGTAAACAATAAAAAGGTCGAGTCTTGGTCTGAGCTTCAAGATAATATTTTTAAATCAGAGGATTCGGTTGAACTAGTCATAAGCAGGGAAGGGGAAAAGATAAGATTAGAGGTAGGCCTTGAGAGGGGAGAGGCTCTAGACAGGTTAGGTAGAGCAGTTGAAGTTTCAAGAATCGGTATTACACCTTACGGGCCCCTTGTCGGTAAAGTCTTAGAAGGTTATCCTGCCTATGAAGCCGGTATAGAAACCGGAGATAAGATTTTAGAAATAAACGGAAAAGAAATAGTAAGCTGGGAAGATGTTGTTGAGGAGATTAAGGAAGCTGAAGAGAGCGTAGCTTTGAAGCTTAAAAGAGAAGGTGAGGTTTTTGCTTTAACGGTTCCGGTAAAAAAAGAAAAGCAGCCTGGCCTGGAAACCGACAGCCAAGAGTATGTGTCAGTTATAGGTATTCAGCCTTACACCAGAGACAAAGTTTTAAAATATCCTTTCCCTTTTTCTTTAGGGCGGGGAGCCGGTATGTTGTTTCGAACTACCGCTTTAAGCTTGAAAGGAATATGGCATTTAATAGCTGACCCTTCGCTTTCTTTTAGAGAGTCAGTTGCCGGGCCCATATATATATCTTACATGATAACCAGAACAGCTGAAATGGGTATTATAGCCTTGCTTCACCTAGTTGCTTTACTCAATATTTTTTTATTTATAATCAATCTTTTTCCTATCCCAGTTTTAGACGGCGGCCATCTTCTTTTCTTCGGTATTGAAAAGCTGAGAAAAAAACCATTAAGCCAGAAAAGCGAAGAAATGTTTACCCGTATTGGGTTTGCTTTGATTATTGTCTTGGTGTTTTTTGTTTTTTACAACGATATTGTAAGAAGAGGCCCTGAGATCTGGGAGTCAGTTAAGAATTCATTTAGTCAGGAAAGCCAACTGATTGAATAGAGTTCTCGGTTAGGTAAGGGTAGTCCTGGGTGTTTTATGAGAAAAACTAAAGTGGTAAAAGTCAAAAATTTAAAAATCGGCGGTGGCAATCCGATAAGAATAAAAGGGATGCTAAAAAGCCCTACTAGCAAAAAAAGCCTTCTCCTTCAAGAGGCTAAAGCGCTTCAAAGAGAGGGGGCTGAGCTTTTAAGGGTAGCGGTTCAAAGTGAAAAAGATACTAAGTTAGCTCAATTTTTACGAAAGAGTATTTCTATACCTATAGCGGCAGATATACATTTTAAACCTAAATTAGCTCTTTTAGCGATTAAAGATGGTTTTGATCAAATCAGGCTTAACCCATTAAATATAACTAGAAAGAAGGATATAAAAGAAATAGCTAAATTTGCGGCTGAAAAAAAAGTTCCAATAAGAGTAGGGGTAAATTCTGGAGGATTTAAAGGCCGGCTTACTCCTTTGGGAATAGCCCGCCAAATGGTTGATAAATGCGCGGATTACATTAAGATTTTGGAAAGCCAGAAGTTTTTTGATATAATAGTTTCTTTAAAAAGTGCTGATATTGAATCAACACTTGCCGCCAATAAAGAGTTTTCTCAAAATTTTAATTATCCTTTGCATTTAGGAATTACAGCCAGCGGGCCGCGATTGGAAGGTGTGGTTAAATCATCGCAAGGCCTGGGGATTCTTCTTAACAGCGGTATCGGTGATCTTATCAGGGTTTCTTTAACCGCTGACTCTTTATTAGAGATTCAGGTTTCAAAGCATATATTAAGGTTTTTAAATTTAAGGAAATTTGGGCCGGAAATAATTTCCTGCCCTACATGCTCACGTTGCCAGGTAGATTTAGTTAAAATAGTAAACATTCTGGAAGCCAGGCTAAAGAGGCTTGAACTCAAAAAGCCTGTCCGGGCCGCTGTTATGGGTTGTGTTGTTAACGGTCCGGGAGAAGCTTCGCAGGCTGATTTAGGGGTAGCTTTTAGCAAGAAAAGGGGAGCAGTTTTTAAGAAAGGTAAGGTACTGCATTGGAGCACTCCCAGTAAGGCTATAGACGATTTAATAAGGGAGGTCAAGAAAGATGGATTTTAATAAAATAAAAAGTGAGCTGAGAAAAGAAATTAGTATTTGGATAGGAGGCGAAAGCAAGGTAACTACTTCTTTTATTAAGGAAAGGGCACAGTTATTCTTTGCCAGGATGAAAGAAGCGGGAAAGTATACAGAATTGGATCAGGCTACAATTGATAGAATAGTAAATTCTCTTTGTTCTGATTATCTGGGCCTAGGCCCTCTACAGCAACTAATGAATGACCCGGAGATAACTGAAATAATGATTAACGGCCCCGACAGTGTTTATATTGAAAAAAAAGGCAAGAGAGTGCCTTCTCAAGTTAAATTTGAAAGTAAAGATCACCTCCGGTACATAATCGAAAAGATGATTTCTCCCAGCGGAAGAAGGGTTGATGAGAGTTCGCCCTATGTTGATTTTTCTCTAAAAGATGGTTCACGGGTTAATGTAATACTGCCTCCTTTGGCGGTAGACGGAACAACGGTTACAGTTAGGAAGTTTTTAAGGTCAATTGAAAGGGCAGAAGATTTGGTGGCATTGGGAACGATTAATAAACAGATGGCAGAGTTTTTAGTGGCTTGCATAAAAGCAAAGATGAATATACTTTTTTCGGGGGCTACCGGTTCAGGAAAAACAACGACCCTGGAAGTTTTGTCTTCTTATATAGATGCTTCAGAAAGAATCATTACCATTGAAGACGCTCTTGAATTAAATTTGCGCCAGGACCATGTGGTGAGGCTGTTGACGCGGCCGGCAAATATTGAGGGTAGAGGCGAAATTTCGCCGCGGGATCTTTTCCGCAACAGCTTACGGATGAGGCCAAATAGAATAATTTTAGGAGAAATCAGAGGCAAGGAAGCCATGGATTACCTTCAAGCTTTAAACAGCGGCCACCGGGGGTCTTTGGCGGTTATTCATGCTTCCGACCCCGACGATACATTAACCCGCTTAGAAACTATGGCTCTGTACGCTGGTTTAAACATGCCGGTATGGGCTGTAAGGAGGCAGGTTTCACAAGGGTTAGATTTAATAGTTCAGCAAGAACAACTTCAGGACGGGTCGCGGAGAATAACTTATATTACCGAAGTAGGAGAATTGGAAAATGACCAGATAGTTCTTCGAGATATTTTTACTTATGAAGTAGAAGAGTTAACCGAAGACTTTAAGGTTAAAGGTAGTTTTCAAGCTAAAAATAAACCTAGCTTTTTTAATCTTTTCAAGAAAAAAGGGATAAAAATAGACGAAAGTATTTTTAGCTAACTTTTACGGAACCCTGTTAAAAGTGGAGATATACACAGCAATCAACGAATGTACGAATGTTTTTCATCAACGAATGTACGAATTTATTACGAATTTACGAATAAAATTTATTGAATTCGTATGTTCGTAGGGATTCGTAAATTCGATGATGACTTTGTAAATTCGTATTAGATTCGTAATTCGCTGATAAAATCATACCTGTGTGCATCTATGATTATAAAACGGGTAAAATTTAACATAGTACTGTAACATGCTTTACTCAAAAAGTTTTATCAATACTTCCAGGGAGAATCCGAAAGTTGCCGAATGCCAAAGCCATAGGCTTTTGCTTAAGGGCAGCTTTCTTTATATGGTATCTTCGGGAATTTATTCCTATTTACCGCTGGGATGGAGAGTTCTAAATAAGATAAACGATATAATTCGGCAAGAAATGGATTCTGCCGGGGCTCAAGAATTGCTGATGAGCGCGCTTCAGCCTATTGATATTTGGAAAAAGACCGGCCGGGATAAAGATTTAGAAGAGGTTATGTTTCGGTTTAAAGACAGAAAAAAAAGAGAGCTTTGCCTTGGGCCTACTCACGAAGAAGAAATTACTGAAATTGTTAAGCGTTATATCAGCTCTTATAAACAGCTTCCTTTTACTCTTTATCAAATCCAAGCTAAATTTCGGGATGAACCCCGTCCGCGTTTTGGCCTGATGAGAAGTTCAGAATTTATAATGAAGGATGCTTACAGTTTTGATTTAGGCCGAGAGGGTTTAGAAGAAAATTATCAAAAGATGTTTGAGGCTTATAAAAAGATATTTAGACGGTTTGAGCTTGATTGCGTGATAGTTGAAGCTGACTCCGGGGCGATGGGGGGCAGTGTTTCTCATGAATTTATGGTGCCGGCCGAGATTGGTGAAGATATTCTTTATTTTTGTCAGGTTTGCGGCAAATACTACAGAGAAAAAGAAAAATGCTCTTCCTGCGCCGGCATTGCTGAGCCGGTAAAGACAGTTGAGGTAGGCCATATTTTTCAATTAGGAACAAAATACTCTCAAGCCCAGGATGCTTTTGTGCTTGGCCGGCAGGGGGAGAAGGTATCTTTAGTTATGGGTTGTTATGGCATTGGAGTAAGCAGGGTTTTAGCTTCTGTTGCCGAGGTAAGTTCTGATAAGAAAGGCTTGATTTGGCCAAAAAGTATTACTCCTTTTGAGGCAATTTTTTTGGTATTGGATGAAACAAAAACTGAGGAAATTATTGCTATAGCTGATTCATTGGAGAGCAAAGGATTTTCTTTATTGGTTGATGAGCGTAAAGAGCCGGCGGGAGTAAAATTTAATGATGCATATTTAATCGGCAGCCCTTATATTATAATTATCGGGAAAAATTATCAAAAGTCGGGCAAGATAGAAGTTGAAGAAAGAAAAAGCGGCTTAAGCCATCAAATCAGCCCGGATAAGCTGATTGATTTTCTAAAAAGTGAATATAGAAGATAGCAAATTCAAAACCTTAATTGCCGGTATTGTTGAGCGGGAAGGAATTGAGCTTGTCGAGTATAAAACTTCTCAGTCAAGAGGCAGGTTGATAGTCAGGTGCTTGGTAGATTACCCGGAAGGCGGAATAACTTTGGATAGGTGCGGAAAGTTAAATAGAATAATTTTAGCGGAGATAGAAGAGCGTTTTCCCGGGTTAGATTATTTGGTGGAGGTTAATTCTCCCGGCCTAGACAGAAACCTTAAAACTGAAAAAGATTTTAAAAAAGTAAAAGGCCGGGATATCCTTTTGTGGTTAAATGAGCCTATTGCCGGAAAACAGTTTTTGGAAGCTAAAGTAGTAGGCATAAAAAGCGGTAAGCTTATCCTTGATTATAAGGGAGAAAGTATATCTGTAGGTTTTGATAAAATAAAAACAGGAAAACAGAAATTCAGAGATTGAAGATAAAAAAGTAACAAGAAAAGATTAGCAAGTAGGCGCAGGGTTTCCCTGCCCTGATTAAAAGAAGACCAATACGAGGAATGGAGGTAGTGTGAAAAAAGAGTTTTTAAGTATTATAGCACAGCTAGAGAGAGAAAAAGGCCTTGATAAAGATGTCCTTATGGAGACTGTTCGCTGCGCTTTAACTGTGGCGGCCAAAAAGATAGCTAAGGCAAGCTCTCCGGAGGAAGAGGTAAAGGTTGAAATTGATGATAAAAAAGGGAATATTAAGGTTTATATCGGAGACAGGGAAGTAACCTCTGAAGAGTTTGGCCGTATTGCCGCTCAAACTGCCCGGCAGGTAATAATTCAAAAAATTCGCGAAGCTGAAAAAGATAACATATATAGTGAATACAAGGAAAAGGAAGGTAGTATTGTGGGCGGCGTTGTTTACCGGTTGGAAAAAAGAGCCGTAATTTTAGATTTAATGGGGAAAACCGAAGGAATAATGCCAAAATCTTTTGTATCTCCTTTGGATAAATTTAAAATGGGAGATAGAGTAAAGGCTTACGTGCATGAAGTAAAAAGGGAAAGAGGCGCTCAGATTATACTTTCGCGCCGAAGCCCCGGTTTAGTAAAAAAATTATTTCAACTTGAGGTTCCTGAAATAGCGGAAGGGATAGTAGAGATAAAATCTATAGCCCGGCAGGCGGGGGAAAGAACGAAAATTGCTGTTTCTTCTAAAGAAGAAAAAGTTGACTGTGTTGGGGCTTGTGTAGGCATAAGAGGCTCAAGGGTTAAAAACATAATTGAGGAATTACGGGGTGAAAAAATTGATATTGTTAGATGGAGCGAAGATATAAAAGAATATATTAAAGCCGCTCTTTCACCGGCGGTAATTTCGATGATTGAATTAGATAGGGAAAATAGGCGGGCCAAGGTTCAGCTTAACTCAGACCAACTTTCTATAGCTATAGGCAAAAGGGGGCAAAATGTGAGATTAGCTTCTGAGCTTATCGGTTGGGAAATAGATGTCCGCTCTAAAGAAAGTATAGAAGAGGCGGTTAAGGATTTGCAGAAATTAAAGAGCTTAGGGCCCAAAGCAGCTGAAAGCTTAGTTGATGCCGGCTATAATTCATTAAATTTGCTGGCTCGGGCTGAATCTGAAAAGCTGGCTAAATTAAAAGGCATAGGCAAGAAGAAGGCAAAAAAAATAGTAGAAGAGGCGGAAAAGATTATAGCTTCAGCGGAGGATAAAAAAGCCTCTGAGAACTCTAAAAATACACCCGAAGTTTCTTGATTGCAGTGATTTTCGCCACAAAGTGGCCGCGGGGGCCACTTTATTCGCTTAGGTTCAGATTGTTAATGATTCTTGACCCTTGACATCAAAGATATCAAGGGTTTAATTCGCGCAGTGACTTATTGTTCACTCGCCCCGCTCGTTCCATAAGTCACGCGCTCATTAAAGGAAGGTTTAAGCAATGAGAATTTATGAGTTAGCTAAACAGTTGAAAATAGACAGTAAAGAGTTGATTACGAAATTAAAAAAGCTTAATTTCCCGGTGAAAAACCATATGTCGGCGGTTGATAAAGATACCGCTGAGATTATAAGGCATGAGATTCAAGAGCTAAAGGAAAGAGAAATAGAGGAAAATGTAATAGAAGTTGATTTTCCTATAACAGTTAAAGACCTGGCGGTCAAAATAGGCATAAAACCTTCTCAGCTTTTAGGAGACTTATTTAAAAAAAGAAAGATGTTTACGATCAATCAAAACTTAGATGAGAAAACAGCAATCGGTATTGCTTATGAATATAAAATAAATCTTAAAGCAAAACCGTCTCAAGAAGAGCAAATCCTGCAGTCTGGCTCAAAAGAGCTAAAAGAAAGAGCGCCAGTGGTCACTCTAATGGGCCATATTGATCATGGTAAGACTAGTATTTTAGATTATATCCGAAAAAGTAAAGTTATTGATCAGGAGACTGGCGGCATTACCCAGCATATAGGAGCTTACCAGGTTAGCCTGGATAAGGGGAAAATTAGCTTTCTAGATACTCCCGGCCATGAAACCTTTTCTCAGATGCGGGCCAGGGGAACTAGCATTACTGATATAGTTATTATTGTAGTTGCCGCTGATGACGGGGTAAAACCGCAGACAGTTGAAGCTATCGACCACGCTCGTGCTGCCGATGTTCCAATAATTGTAGCTATCAATAAAGTTGATAAGCCTAACGCAAATGTTGATATGGTAAAACAGGGCCTTTCCAAGCAGGGGTTAGTTTCAGAGGACTGGGGAGGAAAGATAACAATGGTTGAGGTTTCAGCTCTGGATGGGCGTGGAATAGATGAGCTTTTAGAATTAATTTTATTGCAGGCAGATGTTTTAGAGTTAAAGGCTGATTATGGCCGGCCGGCTATTGGGATTGTAGTTGAAGCAAGGCTTTCAAAAGGGAAAGGGGTTTTAGCTACTCTTTTGGTTAAAGAAGGGGTGCTTGAAGTAGGCCAATGGTGTGTGTGTGGAAAATATGGGGGAAAAATTAAAGCTATGCATGATGACCGGGGACGGAATCGAAACAAAGCTTTTCCTTCTGATCCTGTAGAGATCTTAGGGCTAAACGGAATTCCTATCCCAGGGGATAAATTAATGGTTTCCCCCGATGAAAAGACAGCCAAGGCTATAATGAAAAAAAAGGAAGATGAAGAAAAAAGGAAAAAAGTTTTACCGGCCACACATATGAAGTTGGCTGATTTGCATGAAAGAATAGAAAAGGGTGA
This sequence comes from Candidatus Omnitrophota bacterium, assembly GCA_003565945.1. Lineage (GTDB taxonomy): Bacteria > Omnitrophota > Gorgyraeia > Duberdicusellales > 4484-171 > PXAH01. The sequence goes on along the minus strand of PXAH01000072.1, from coordinate 417 downwards.
AACTAAGAAATTAAAAATTATATTGAAGGCGGATGTCGGAGGGACACTTGAAGCGGTAGAAGGAGCTCTGGCAAAAATAGCCTCCAAGGAAGTTGAATTGGCTACTGTGCATAAAGGGGTAGGATCGATTAATTCTTCAGATATAATTTTGGCCGAGGTCAGTGACGCGGTAGTGGTGGGTTTTAAGGTAACCGCCGATACCCAGGCTAGAGATTTAGCTAAAAAGAAAGGAATTGAAGTCAGAAGCTATCAGATTATTTATGAATTGGTTGATGATATAAAAGCTGCCTTAGAAGGATTACTTTCTCCGGAAGTAAAAAAGACTTTTCTAGGCAGAGCCAGGGTCAAGGCTGTTTTTAATATTTCTAAATCGGGGGTTATTGCTGGTTGCCAGGTTGAAAAAGGGACAATCAAAAG
>PXAH01000112.1 GCA_003565945.1 Candidatus Omnitrophota bacterium | reverse complement strand
TCTTTGCTCTTTTTTTTGCATAATATTAAGGCGGGATGGAGGCGGTGGTACCGCTCCTGGCGTAATACTTTGATTCGTTTCGGCGGCTGGCTAATAATGAGAAAATGGGCTAAACAGTTAAAAAAAGGTTCTTTTTATGACCGCCTTCGTAGAGCCCAGGAGAAAATTAAACGAAATAGGCCCGGCTAAAGAGTTTCTTTTCCGGAGGTAAAGTTGATCAGGACTTTGTTGTTAAAATAGGATGCACACAGATTCCGTTGATCGTTGAAAGGTTGCGTAACTAAAGGCATTTACCGTAATTCGTTGGGCATCCGATATTAATATTTTAACGCAACCGAAAGACGTTCGACGATTCGAGCTACGCAACCGATGGACGATAGACGATAATATCTGTGTACCTACACTTATAAAACAGATAAAATTTAACATAGTACTATTTGATTATGGCAGGAAAAATAATTTTTTTTACGCTGTTTTTAGCTTTTTTCAGTATATTTTTTATTATTTGGCCGGCAGAAGCAAAAGAGCACTTTGACATAGAGCCACGCTTGCGCGCCGATTACAACAGCTACATCGAAGAAGGCTTATGTAGGTTAGAAAATAAAGATTATTATTCTGCTCTTTACTGCTTCTATCAGGCTCAAGGGTTGGTGCCTGAGTTGCCTGATTCCTACATTAACTTAGCTGCTGTTTATATGCAAAAGAAAGATTTTATTGAGGCTGATAAAAATCTAAAAAAAGCAGAGAGGCTTATTCCTCCTCAATACTCCCAAAAAAATGTACTTTTTTATAATATGGGCTTATCAGCTAATTTACAGGGCCAGCATCAGGAGGCATACTACTTATATCAAAAAGCCCTGGAGGAAGACCCATATACACCTAATGCCTTATACGCTCAAGCGGAAATAAAGAAGGCAGAAGGAGAGCTTCAGGATGCCTTAGATAGATTTTTGCTTGCCGCGCTTATCTTTCGAGAAAAAGGAAATTTTTCCATGGCTAGGGTGGCTGGGGAGTGGATTGCCCAAATTAATGCCGCTGACCCCTCGTTGGGAATAGACTTGATGCAGAGCAGCAAAGAGAATTTTGATAGAGGCAAATTTATTTATTCAGCCCTCTTGCTTGAGGAATTTTTAAGGCAAAACCCACAAGACCCGCAAGCCCACTATAGGCTGGGGCTTGTGTACGCGCAAGCTAAAAAATATCATAAGGCTATAGATAAGTTTGAAACGGCGATAGAATATGAAAAAGATTTTATTCAGGCGTACCTAAACGCCGGCAGCGCTTACGGGAGTATTCAGGAGTACGATAGGGCTCTTGAAAATTTCAAAAAAGCTCTTTCTTTAGAAAAAGATAATCCCAATATTCATTATAATTTGGCAATGGTATATTCTGCTTTAGGAAATCATAGGTCAGCCGGTAAACATATTAAGCAAGCTGAGCGGCTGGCTTCGAAAAAAGGGGATTTATCTCTTTTAAGAAGAATAGAAAGTTTAGGCCAATAAAAGAAAGGGCGTATTTGAATAATACGCCCTTTCTTTAAGTTTTTATATTTGCTTGTTAATTCCAGCCTTCAAAAACAAATTCCGGCTCAAGTAGAGTTTTATCATACGGTGGCAGAAAAAAAGTAGAGGCATCATAGGTTCCGCCGACTGTACGCAGTATAGCGTAGCAGAGGCCTTTTGCGCTTCCATAAACTAAGCCGGTAAAAGGGTCTCTTTCTTTGGAAACTAGATAAATTTGCTTTGGTGCTTCTATCCAGCCGGTAGCCGCGTTAGCAAAACCTCTACCAAGTTTGCTGGCCGCGTTTTTATTTTCGGCGAACGCGCTAGGTGACATTATTAGCAAAAAACTCAAAACAACTGTTAAAGCCACGATCTTCTTGACCATAAACACCTCCTTTTCCTCCGTTTAGTAAAAATAAAAAAACCATAGCCTTAGCTATGGTGTTGGTTTCTTGGCAACTGACTGCCATAGCCGCTTAGGGGCTTTAGGCTCTTTAGCTTTGCGCCGCCTGATTTCTCAGGCTTTGCCTTTTCTTTTCATTTCAGAGAACTTCTGATTTACGTTTTAAATATACCATTTCACTTTAGGGGATTCAACCAAAAGCCGCTGCTGGCTGAAAACGCTTTCAGGCCAAATGCAAATTAAACTATTGAAAGGATGCTGTTTGGTGGTATCATAAAAGGCAAAAAGGATAGAAGATGTTTAAAAGAGTATTGAAAGAACTGAAAAACCACTTCCCCTTTACTTTATTGGGCGCGTTAACCGGAATTATTTTGATGTTTTTTTTTAGGGGTATTTCGCATGATGCCGCCCATAATTTGTTTTATGTTTTTCACCCCCTTCATATATTTTTAAGCGCGGTTGCCACCTCAGCCATTTATAAAAAACATCTTTCTGCCAGCCCGGGAGCAAAAAGGTTTTTAAAGGTTCTTGGGGTGGGTTTTGTGGGTTCGGTAAGTATCGGAACGTTGAGTGATTCTTTGATTCCTTTCTGGGGCCAATCTTTGATGGGGCTTCAGCAGAAACATCTTTGCCTTGGCTTTGTGGATAAATGGTGGCTGATAAACCCTTTGGCGGTAGTTGCTGTTGTTATTGCCTATAAATGGCCGAAGACAAAGGTTCCTCATGCTGGGCACGTTTTGATAAGCACCTGGGCTTCTCTTTTTTATATGTTGATGGCTGTTTCTCCTGGGCAGCCTTTACCGTATTTTGGTATTTTTGTTTTTTTATTTTTAGCGGTTTGGATTCCTTGTTGTTTAAGCGATATAATTTTTCCTTTATTATTTGTCCGGAAAAGTAAAAGTTAGTTTAATATTTTGTATTTTATGAATATGTCCTGGAAAAAAATAATTTCCGCGCTCTTTTTCTTAATAATCGCGGTAATTGTTTTAAATTTTAAAGATAATTTTGCCGCTTCAGCTGCTGAAGAAAAAATAATTTCTTATTTCCGCCAGTATGCCTTGGATTTAGGCGATAGCTCCGGCCTTAGTCGCTTAATCGACGCTGCTTCTGCTAAACAGGTTGTTCTTTTGGGAGAAGCTTCTCATGGAACCTCTGAGTATTATCGCTGGCGAACAAAGATTTCCCGCCGCCTCATAGAAGAGGGGAATTTTTCCTTTATTTTAGTTGAAGGAGATTGGCCTAGCTGTTTTAAAGTTAATTTATACGTTAAGGGTAAGCTGGAAGAAGATGCCGGGGAGCTTCTTAGGAGGAGTTTCCAACGTTGGCCGCGTTGGATGTGGGCAAATAAGGATGTGATTGAGCTTGTAGAATGGCTTAAAGAGTATAATGCCGCCTTACCAATGGAAGAGAGAGTCGGTTTTTATGGGATGGATGTTTATAGCTTGGAGGAGTCGGTTAAAGAAATAAAAAAAAGCATTGATCAATTTAAAGACGCCCGTCTTTTAGAATTGAAAGATAAATATGCTTGCTTTAAACCCTTTGGCTACGATGGTTTTTCTTATGCCCGGGCTGTATTCCAGCGGGATAAAGACTGCCGGCCGCAAGTACTGGAAGCCTTTGAGTCTATCGGGCAAATGTCAGAGGAGCTATCCAGAAAAGATCCCTATGGGTACTTTAATCTTAAGATGAACGCAAAGGCTGTAAAAAATGCTGAAAGATATTATCGTTCGGCAGTAACAAGAGGCCCGCAAGGCTGGAACAACCGCGTTTATCATATGGAGGGGGTTTTGCACCGGTTGTTAGATTTTTATGGAGGGGATTCAAAAGGAATAGTTTGGGCCCACAATACACACGTTGGGGATGCTCGCGCTACCTCAATGCGCCAGGCTAACCAGGTTAATATTGGCCAGCTGAGCCGGGAGGCTTTTGGCCGTGAAAATGTTTTTATTGCCGGCTTTGGAACTTATCAAGGCACAGTTGTGGCTGGTAGCCAATGGGGCGCTCCCTGGCAAGTGATACGGGTCCCGTCCGGACAAAAGGGCAGTATTGAATATATATTGAATCAAGTAGACAAGGATTCTTTTTTACTTCTTTTTGACCGGGAAAGCCGTACTAAAAACTACCTAACCCGGCCGCGCGGCCACAGGGCAATCGGTGTGGTTTATGACCCCCGGGTTGAGCATAGAGATAATTATGTTCCCACTGTACTGGTTGACCGCTATGACGCTTTTTTCTTTTTTCGCGATACCAGCGCGCTTACCCCTTTAGGTGATGAGTAAAGCAGGAGGTAGAACAATGAAAAGAGTGAAATATTTTTTTTTCTTTTTTATTTTGCTGGCAGCCGCGGGGCTATTTTTTGTAGAGTCTTTTCTCAAAAGTGAACCAATAACTTTAGCCCAAGGAGAAGAAAAAATGATAAAACTTCCTTCTCCGGTATTAGCCGGAGAAATTTCGCTAGAAGAAGCGATTGAAAAAAGAAGATCGGTAAGAACTTATAAAGATGAGGCTTTAACTTTAGAGGAGGTTTCCAACCTTCTTTGGGCCGCTTCCGGCATAACTGCTGATTGGGGAGGCAGGGCCGCACCTTCAGCCGGAGCTTTGTACCCTTTAGATGTTTATCTGGTATCCGGAGAAGTAGAGGGTTTAACAGCTGGTATCTACCGCTATCTTCCTGAGAGCCACGCTTTGGTTGTGACAGTGGAAGGTGATCGCCGCTCCGCTTTGCACGCGGCTTCTCTTTTGCAGGATTCAGTAAAAAAGGCGCCGGTGAGTATAGCATTATGCGCTGAATACGGAAGAATAACCCCCAGGTACAGGGATAGAGCTAAACGGTATACTAAAATTGAAGTCGGCCATATCGGACAGAATATTTATTTGCAAGCCGAATCTTTGGGGCTGGCTACTGTAGCTATAGGCGCGTTTAAAGATGGCGCCGTTCAAAAAGTTTTAGCTGTCGAACAAGACCCTCTATATATAATGCCGATAGGAAGGAAACAGTAGATATTAAATATAACACGCATGGCAAATCCTAACCCCCAATCTTCGGTTACGCTCAGGATTGGCCCTGAGCGAAGTCGAATGGGCCAATGTTCGGATTTCGAGTTTAACAAGTAACTATCACGATTTCTTAACGCAACCGAAAAACGTTCAACGATTCGAGCTACGCAACCGATAAACGACAGACGAATAACATTTTTAGAAATTTTTAAAATATGCGTATCCTTTTAGTTGAAGACGAAGCCAAGATAGCCGCTTTTATCAAAAGAGCGTTAACCGAGAAGCGCTATAAGGTAGATTTAGCGTCGGATGGAAATCAAGCCCTTATTCAGGCGGAAATCCAGCCCTATGATCTTATTATTTTGGATATTGTTTTGCCGGGAAGAAGCGGATTTAATTTATGTGAGCAGTTGCGTAAGAAAAAAATATCTACCCCAATCTTACTTTTATCAGTAAAAGACAGTCTTCATGATAAAGTTAAGGGGCTTAATTTAGGTGCCGACGATTACCTGACTAAGCCGTTTGAAGTTGAGGAATTATTGGCCAGAGTCCGTGCTTTACTTAGGCGGGGCAGAAATGATAAGTTACCTATTCTTAAAGTAGCCGATCTTTGCCTTAACCAGGTTACGCAAAAGGTGACTCGTGCTGGCAAGCCTATAAAACTTACTGCCCGCGAGTATGCTCTGCTTCGCTATCTTCTTATTCATGCCGGTGAGATTGTGACCCGCACGATGATTACTGAGCATGTTTGGGGAGAGGATTCCGCTGCTTTTACCAACGTTATTGATGTCTACATCAATTATATCCGCAAAAAGATTGATAGAGACTTTAAGCACCCGTTAATTCACACAATACGTTTTACCGGTTACATATTAAAAGAACCTGATTCCGCGTGAAAGCTGTTAAATTAAATTCTATACGGGTCAAGATGGGAATTCTTTCTGCCCTTGTCTTAGGAGGGGTCTTAATTCTGTATAGCCTTTATCTTTATTTCCAATTAAAAGAATCTCTTTATAGCAACTTTGATGATGAGTTAAGGGTAAAAGCTTATGAGCTAGGAAAAACTGTTAAAGCTTTTCAAAAGACCAAAAGTCCTGCTGGTGATATTCATTACGCGGCTCTTAAGGTTTTAAGTTTTGACGTTGACCTGGATCATGGCGGGCCGGTTACTTTAGCGGATAGGCAATGGTTTCGCCTTATTGACCGTTATGAGTTGGATAATGACTATATTTCTATTTTATCTTTAGACGGAAAAATTCTTGCCTCCAGCGACAACATGTCACCTGATTTGCGGGAGCGGCTGGCTGGCTTGTTTGATGATCACCGCCAGGTCCGTTCAACCTGGGATAGAATATCTTACAATCAATCTGAAATGCGAGTGCTTCAGATGGTGATGTTTGCCCGGGATGAGCCTCATTATCTCATTCAGATTGCTAGTCCAATGACCGCGGCCAACCAACTTTTACAGGAGCGCTTAAGGGGTATAGTCTTGAGTATTCCGGCTGTTGTAGCTTTTTTTAGCCTAGCCGGCTTTATGCTCTCTAATCAAATTCTTAGGCCCGTGCGCAAAATTGCTAAAACAGCTGAACGGTTAACTCATGAAGACCTTTCCCAGAGGGTTGAGGTTTCCAAGGTTGATTCGGAGATGCTATTTTTAGTAAACGCGTTTAATAAAATGATTGAACGGCTTGAAGTTTCCTTCAAACAAATGACTAATATTACCGCCCATATCGCCCATGAATTAAAAACTCCTTTATCGATTATTCGAGGTGAGGCACAAACAGTTTTAAAGGGGAGCGTCCAGGCTCCGGAAAAATATCAACAAGTAATTGAAAGCAGTTTAGCTGAAACTGAACGAATGCTTAAGGTAATCAATGACTTACTCATGGTTGCGAATCTATCCTACAATAGAGAAGTTTTTAGCTTGAAGCCGCTTAACCTTAACTATTTTTTAAATTCAATTTTTCAAAAGGGCCAGATTCTGGCTGAGCCAAAAAGCATTCGTTTAGTTTACCGCCCGCCAGTAAAAGAATTGGTAGTAAGCGCTGACCCGGTTCATTTAAGGCGTTTTTTCTTTAATATCATTGATAACGCTGTCAAATACAGCCCGCCGGGAAGCACCATAAGCATTCTTACCGAACTCAAAAAAGAAGGGGTTGTTATTTCGGTTGAGGATAGCGGCAAAGGGATTGCTCCAGAAGAGCTGAGTTATATCTCTGAGTATATCCTTCAGGAAAGCCCGCCGAAAAAGAAAAAAGAAGAAGCTTCGGCGGGAACCGGCTTTGGCCTTTATCTTTGCCGGGCAATAGCCGAGGCCCATAACGGAAAGATTTATGTTCACAGCCAGCCAGGTAAGGGGTCGGTCTTTTCTTTGTTTCTGCCTTTTAAAGCCTAATTCTCTCTTTTTCTAAAATTAAAAAAATTTAATTTTGGTTTAATCTTGCCTTAAGGAGGTAGATGTTACACTTCAAATGAAGACGTGATTTATGGAGCTCCGGTCCGGAGGGAGCGAACATAAATCACTGTCTGCCGTGAACCAGAACAAGTACGGTTCATGGCAGCCCTAAAACCGT
>PXAH01000013.1 GCA_003565945.1 Candidatus Omnitrophota bacterium | reverse complement strand
GCTTGCAGAAAAAGAAAACTCAGAACAAAAAAAACCTTAAAAGCTTTGCTAAAACTTTTTGCCATTATTCAACCTCCATGTTTAAAGTATAACTTTTGCCTTCTTTGCTTAGAATAACCCTGGTTTCTTCTATTTTTAAAACCAGATAATCTCCTATAGTTTCGTTTTCTCGTATAATTTCTCCGTTTATTACCGCGGCCGGATTTTCTTCTGAATAGATTATCCCCTCTAAGGACATCCCTTCAACGTCTATTTCTCTGGCAATCAATACTCTTCCGTAAGAATCAATTAGGGGCATAAAAGGGTCGCGGCTAAAAGCAAAAAAAGAAAGGCTTCCTACCCCCAACAGCAATAAAAAAACTCTGATTACTAATTTTTTCTTAAACCCCATAAAACCATATTTATCCTGCTGGGATTATGCCCAACTAAAGACAATTCTTTTAACTCAAAAAAATAATCTCCCTCATAAAGAAAATCCAAAAATCCTTTTAAGCCGTAAAACCCGCCTACAGCTTCAATCCTAAAGGGAAGATAATTAAAAGCGCCTACCGGAGAAGAAAGAGAGTCCCGAGGAGTAATAGACTGTATTTTAATATCGTAATTTAAACTGCTTTCAGAGATATAAGAAATCAGCCTTGACTCAAACCCCGGCGGGATAGCTTTTCGTTTATATTTTTCTATATCCCTCTCTAGTTCCTTATTTTTCTCCTGGTAATTTTCTTTTTGGGGCCATTCAGACTGAATAAGCGATATCTTTTGATTAAAATCATTTATCTGCCGGTTAGCCCTGCTTATTTTTCTTACACCCGCGGGAATAAAAATAAAAAGCAGCCCCAAAAGCGCCAGGCTCAGGCTGACAAAAACAATTGTTTGTTTGTTTACTTTTATTTTCTGCATTCTAGAAAAAATTGAGTAACTTCTTTACCCCGAAACATTATTCTTTTGGTATCTCTAATATTTGTTTGCCTAAACCGCTCCTGAAAGCTTTCATCTTCCTGTAGGGTATTAATAAATTTTTCTAAAGAGGCCAGGGTATCTTCTTCCCACCTTACAATATAGCCATTGATTTGGGCTAACCCTTCGGTAAACCTTAGATTATCAAGCCAAATATTTTCAGGTAAATAAGAGCCTACTTTTTCTAAAAAAATAATCCCTGTATCTTCGGACGAAACCACTCCTTTTATTTCTTTTTTTTGCCGCTTGAGAGCTGAGGTGTCCCGCCTTAAGCTCATTAGGTCCCTATGCCGAGGCTCCCACTCCTGCCAAACACCGCTTAGCCTCTTTTTCTGGCTCATCTTAGCCTGAGAAACTACCTCTATTACCCCGGTAACCAAAAGAAAAAAAAGCAAAAGTAAGATTAATAAAGGAGTGTAACTTAAAACCTTAGCAAAACCTTCTTCTATACCGTTTTGTTTATTGGGGTTTAAGTTAATATTTATTTTTTTAATCATTAAATTTTATAAGGCCAAGCCAAAAGATACGGCCAGATTGTTTTTAAAAAATTTCATTTTTTCGTCTTTAAAAACCGCTCTTAGCCCGGGAGCATCCTGAGAGCAAGGCTCAAAAACCTCCGTAGGAACCTCAAGCTGCTTTGAAAAAATATCTGTTAAACCCGGTGCTGAAGCCAGGCCGCCGGTAATATAAAGCTTATCTATTTTATCTTCCCTGTTTAATTCGAAAAAATCAAAAGCATTCCTAATTTCCTTGCACCAGCTGCTCACTTCTTCTTCTACAATGTCGAAAAACTTACCAATCCTTACGCATATAGAAGAAAAAAAATCTTCTGAGTTTTTGATTTCTTTTGTCCGGACAATAATATCAATAATATCTTTTGTGCAAAATTTGGCTTCCCGGCTTAAAAAAGGCACCCCTTTCTCAAAAATATTCATTGTAGAAAAACTATGCCCTAAGTCTAAAAGGCAGCTATTGATTTTTTCATCTTCAGGATACCGGTTCAAATAAAGGTTTATAAGCGATATACTATCTAGGGTAATTTCTGAAACCGAAAGCCCTTTTTTAGTAAAAATAGCTAAAATTTCCTGGATATAATTTTTTTTGGCGACTGCCAGCAATATATAATCTTGTGATGGGCTAATTTCTTTCAAAACCGCGTAATCAAAATAAACTTCACCGGGAGGATAAGGAATATACTTATTTAGTTGATAATAAATTGCTTGTTTTAATTTTTTCTTGTCGGTTTTAGGGAAAGAAAAGTAGCGGACGAGGCAGGAAGAATCTTTAAGAGAAATTTTTATTTTTTTTTCTTCAATTGCCTTTCTCTTTTTCAAAATATCAATAGTATCGGATATTTCTCCCTTTGGTTCAACAAAACAAGCAGTAACCCGCCCCTGCCTAACCGTTACACCCTTGATAAAGCCACTGCCTAAATTAATGCCGGTATAAGCTTGTGTGTTTCGCCTAATCAGGCCCGAGCTGCCAAAACCGGAAATTTGCCTTTTTAGGCCCCCAAATAACTCTGGTTTCTTCTTTTTTTCTGACATAATAGCTGCCTAACCCAGTATAAATATTATAATAGAACAGTTTATTCACGTTGTCAATTGAATGTTGGCCGGACTTATTGATTTCCTTCTTTCTTTATGATAAGCTTTATCCTATAGAGAAACATAAAAATGGAAAATAATGATTTTTGCCTATATTTAAGCCAAAAAGAGGGTAGTGAAGCAGCTAAGGAAATCTCTTTAAAAATCAAATCTAACACTTCAGTTAAACCTAGCTTTATTTTTATTCTTTTTACCCCCGGATACCAATCGCAGGACTTGCTTAAAACTTTTAACTTTACCCTTAAAAGCTCTAACTTGCTTGGGATTAAAGCTCCTTTCCTTATTTATAAAGGGCAAATAATAAAAACGGGGGTGGTATGTTGCTGGGTTAACAAAAAAGATTCCCGGTTTAAAGTCTTTTTTACCGGTGAAAAAGATTCGGAAAAAATTGAAGATAAATTCCGCTTAAATTTTAAAACACTAAAAAAGAAAGAAATAAATCTTCTTTCTTTTCTTTCCCCTCAAATAAATCCATTATCTTTCTTGGAAGGCCTAAGGCTCTCTTTGGGTAGGTTAAGCAATTTTGCCGGCGCCGGCTTTGATAATAAAAACTGCTTGGATAAACATTTCATGATAAACGCGGGCGTAGGCAGCGGGCTGGCAAGCTTAAATCTAAAAGGCATTCAAGCAAAAAAAATTTATTTACATAATTTTATCCCTCTGGGTAAACAATTTGATATAACAAAAATTAATTTTAAACAAAAAATAATCCATGAAATAAATAACAAGCCGGCTGTAGAAATCTATAGGCACTACCTTGAGGAAAATTTTTCTCGATTTATCCAGAACCGCCTTTTTCATTATTACCCGCTGGGCATTCCAGGCGGAGATTCAACTCGCCTGCTTGTGATATCCGATATACTAGAAGACGGTTCTCTTGTTTTCAAAGGTAATCTACGCCATAAGGTCTTGGCCAACATAATGATCTTGAAAGAAAAGTACTCCCGGGAAGAAATAAGCAAAGAGTTAAGGAAAAATGATATAGCGCCGGGAGGAATTGCTTTTATAATTTCTTCGCTGGATAGAAAGAAAAATCTGGGAAAAGCAGCTGAAGCCGAATTAAAAAACATCCAGAAAGCTTTTTCGCCAAGCAAAGAAGTGTTCGGTTTATTTTCTGACTATTACTTTTTCTCGGACAATAAGAATCAGGACATGAACATAGAGTCCGGAGGATTTATCATAAATGCCTGGAACTGATTTTTTCCTGATAACCGCAAGCCTGGAGCCCCTTTTTGAAATTATTTTTAGGCCGCCTTTTTTTGCCGCTATATTTATTTTTTTTACTTTTCTTTACCTCGCGCATAAGCTAAAAACTATTTCAAACCTGAAAGCCGAAAACAATAAGTTGATTAACTCTCTGCAGAAATTAGAAGAACAGGCAAAATTAATCTTGAAAAATGATATGGATATTAAGCTTTACCAGCAAGAAATAGAAGGCCCCAAGAAAAAAATCAGCTTTTTAAGAAAACTTTTAGCGGCAACTTCTCACCTTCTAGATAAAGACTCTCTTTTTGAAAAAATAAATTCAGCTTTTATTGAAGAGTTAGGATTTAAAAAAAGTTTAATTTTAGACTTCAATAATTTTGAAGAAATAACTTCTTCTGATTTTCAATCACCGGAAATTGAAGCTATAAAAAACATTCTACTTCCCAAAAAAGCTTTCTTGAAAGAAAAAAGTATATTGAGCCCTGAAGATCAGATTTGTAAAATAATTTCGTCTAAGCTGGGCCTAAAAAATGTATTAATTGCTTTAATTAAAACTCAAAATAAAGCTCATGCTGTTTTTGCCGTTGCCGGCTTAATTGATTCCGAATTGATCAAAAGATACGTAAAAGAATCTTTTTTAATAATTTGTATGTATTTAGCTAAGTGTTTAGATAGCATAGAATTATTTGAACAAGTTTATAAAACTAAGGAGGAGTTGGAAAATAAGATAAAAATCCGGACTAAAGAACTGGCTCTCAGCTTACAAAAAGTAGAAACAATTAGTAAGACAAAATCAGATTTTATCTCAAGCGTATCTCATGAATTAAGAACCCCTCTTACTTCGGTAAAAGGGTTTTCTTCTCTTTTGGCGGATGAAAAATTCGGAACCCTGCCGGATGAGGCTAAAAAAAGGCTGATTAAAGTTGTTGAAAATGTCGATAAATTAATGGATATAGTAAACACCCTCTTAGATATTTCCCGTATTGAATCAGGCAAAAGAGAAATAAATATAGCCCCTTACGATTTAGTGCTACTAATTAAAAATGTAGCTGAATTCCTTGAACCTCAAAGCCGGTCTAAAAATATAAAAATTTTACTTAATACCCCGGAAAACCTTTTTGTCTATATGGATAAGGACTTAATTGAACGAGTTCTGATTAATTTAATTAATAACGCAATTAAATTCACCCCCACTGAAGGAAAAATAACAATTTCCTGCCAAGAAGACAGAGAAAAAGCCATAACTTCTGTAGCCGACACCGGATACGGCATAGCCGTCCAGGATTTAGAAAAAATATTCCGTGAATTTTACAGGGTAGCGGAGGTTGAACAAAAATCAATAAAGGGAAGCGGCCTTGGCCTTTCTTTGGTAAAAAAAATAATTGATAGTCATGGCCAAAAAATATGGGTTGAGTCAGAATTAAGAAAAGGCTCCTGCTTTTTCTTTACTTTACAAAGGAAAAAAAATGGATAAACTAAAAATTTTAGCAGTTGACGACGACCCAGATATATTAGAGCTTATTGAATCAACTCTCGAAAGTGAATTCGAAGTTCGAAAAGCAAATTGCGGGCGAGAAGCTTTAACTAAATTAAGAGAAGTCGTCCCTAATTTACTTATTCTAGATTATATGCTTCCGGATATAAACGGAGATGAAATCTGCCAAAAAATAAGGCAAGATGCTTTATTTTTAAATACCCCGATTCTTATGCTTACAGGAAAAGGTGAATTAGATGATAAGGTTAAGGGCCTTGAGTCCGGTGTAGATGATTACATGCTTAAGCCTTTCTTGCCCCAAGAGTTAATCGCAAGAATCCGGATGCTGATTAGAAGATCTAGCCTCAATCTGGATGCCAATCCTCTTTCAAGGCTTCCGGGCAATATATCTATCCGCAAGGAGATTGAAAACAAACTGCAAAATAAAGAAAAATTTGCTGTACTTTACATTGACATAGATAATTTCAAAGTCTTAAATGACTATTACGGATTCGAAAAAGGCGACCAAATCATCAAAGAAACTTCAAGAATTCTTATAGAAACTATACAGGAAAAAGGTGAAGCTAATGATTTTATCGGCCATATCGGAGGAGACGATTTTGTAATAATAACTTCCATCCCAAAATGTGTAAAAATCGCTGAAAAAATAATCGTCAATTTTGATAAAATAGCACCCTCTTTCTTTGATACGAAAGAAAGAGAAAGGGGCTACATTGAAGCAAAGGGGAGAGATGGATCACCCTATAAAGCCGGATTTCTTACAATTTCAATTGGCATAACTACCAATGAAAATAGAATTTTTGACCATGTAGCTCAAGTAAGCTGGCAAGGCACAGAATTAAAAAACCTTGCCAAAAAATTTCCCGAAAGTAAGTATATATTAGAACGCCGTAAAGACTGAGAGATACTCGTTCCGAAGGAAGAGGGAGGAAGGACGAGAGGATGAAAACAAAATAGCAGGTTCCGAAGGAAGAAGGAAGAGAGACGTTCCGAGGGACGAGGCATTATCGCGCATGCGGAAGTGGTGGTAAGAACTTCTTGCCGAAGGCAAGGTAATCTTTGCTCATGACTAAATTAGTTCTTCCCACCAATGTAGAAAACAAAATAAAAACATTGATGCTCTGCAGGCTAAGGAAAATAAGCATTACTCTATGCGGAAGTGGTGGAATGGCAGACACGCTAGGTTGAGGGCCTAGTGGTAGCAATACCTTGGGGGTTCAAATCCCCCCTTCCGCATTTTTTATAGTAAAATTATGGCGGTTTTAAAATGCCTGGGAACTTCTGCTTACATCCCCACCAAAGCAAGGGATAACACTTCTTTTTTGTTTAGCTATCAAGGAAACTCCTTCCTGGTAGATTGCCCGGGAGCCATATCCCATAAATTGCTTAAGACAGATTTCGATTTTAAAAAAATTAAACAAGTTATAATCACCCACCAACACCCTGACCACATTTACGGGATAATCTCTTTAATACACACTCAACTATCCTTTACTGATAAGTTAACTATATTTTCCAGCAACCCTTCTATAAAAATAATAAAACAGCTGGTTAAAATGTTTAAGCTGGATAAACCTGGATTCCCGCGAATAAACTATGTCAATGTTTTTGAGAAAAATTATTTTTTTCAAAAAAATAACCTAAAAGCAAAAGCTGTAAGAAATGTTCACACGAAGGATTCTTTCGGCGTTTATTTTATCTTTGGAAAAAAGAAGTTTTTTTACAGTTCAGACGCAGCTTTTTCTTTAAAAATGCTAAATACAATCAAAACCACCGACTATCTAATGCACGATTGCACAGCTTCTTCTTCTTTCTTTAAAAAATATCCTCAGCTGTATAAATCCCATACCTGCTCTCTCCAATTAAAAAACTATTTGATAGATAAACTAAAAATTGTTTTAATCCCGGTTCATTTTCTTTTGGCAGATAAAAAGGAAATGACAAGAATCAGAAAAGAGTTATCTCCCCTTAAAAAAGTTATCTTTCTAAAAGATTACCAATCGCTAAATCTGTAAAGGTACTTGGATGATAGCCAAGTATCGCGGAACGCCTACTCAGCTAACCTGACTTCAGAAAGAAACTTTTAAACACTTGATAAGCCGCGTAAAATAAGGGTTTTACTTGCAAAGGTAGGCGTTGCGCAGATAAAACAGGCTATGTTTGCTCTACTATGCAACATTTCTGTTGACCCCTTCGCCGGAGTTTATCCTGAGCGAAGCCGAAGGGCTCAGGGTCAACCCTGAGCCCATTCGACTACGCTCAGGGCTCAGTCCTGAGTTTATCGAAGGACTGAGTATTTTCGAAGGGTTGAAAACACTTTTGTTGC
>PXAH01000038.1 GCA_003565945.1 Candidatus Omnitrophota bacterium | reverse complement strand
CGGTATCACGAAAAAAGCGGTATACCGCCCTTGAACTGGGAGTGACCTGATCAGCTAAGTAACCGGGCCTTAGGTGCCAGAAAACCATCTTCTCCAGACTCTGCCTTTCTTTATTAGATAAGCGTAATTTTTTAGCAAACTGCCCGCAAAAATCCCTGCCGGCTTTTTCATGGGTATGGAATATTGTGCGGCCTTTGGCTTTTTTTTCAACTAATGGTTTGCCTACATCATGAAGAAGGCAGGCAACTTTTAAAATATGAATTCTTTTTCTACCTCTGGCTAATTGTTGGTTAAGATAAGCATCTATTAATTCTCTTTTTTTTATTCTTCTGTTATATAAAAGCTCAAACTGCCTTAAGGTTTCAATGGAATGATTCCAAACATCCAAATGATGGTACCTTCCCTGTCCGGTTTTTCGCATCAATTCAGTATTGGGTATGATTTGATTAATAACTTCAAACTTATCCATTTTTTTAATTATTTTGTAAGAAGAATGGCAGGAAAATACTTTAAAAAACTCTTCATTAATTCTTTCTGAAGAAGCTTTTGCTATTTTATCCTTATGCTTTTTAAAAAACCGAAGCGTTTTAGCTTCAATCTTAAATCCATATTGGGCTGAAAAAGAAAAACCTCTTAAAATTCTTAAAGGATCATCAACAAGCACAGCTTCCGATAAAGCTTTTATCTTTTTCTTTTCCAAGTCTTTTAAGCCCTGGTAGTAATCAAGAACTTTCACCGGTTTATTCAAGCATAGGGCTAGGGTATTGATAGTAAAATCCCTCAAAGAAAGGTCTTCCTTTATATTTGAACCGCGTAGGCCGCTAAAATCATAAGTATAAATATTTCCATTCCTGTTTAGCGCTATTCGAAAACTAGGAAGGCCTTCCTCTAATAAGATTATTTTACCCTGGATAGTTTTATTGACGGCTCTAACAACGGCGGGTGTATTTTTTTCAACACAAAAATCAAAATCAATTAAATCTTTTTTAGCTTTGAGGTGGATATCCCGTAAAAAACCGCCTACCAGCCAAATATTTATCTTTCTTTTTTTGGCGAAAGCCTGAATTTCCCCTATATAAGGAATCTTTGAAAAGGAATTTATTTTCATTTACGAAAAGCTTGAAAAACTCTTTCCTCAATAAAAATGGGAGAGTTGGAGCGTATAGCTACAGCTATACTATCTGAGGGGCGCGCGTCAACAATAGTTGTTTTGCCTAAACCAGCAAGGTGAAGCTTCGCGTAGAATACACCTTCTTTTAAATCATCCACTACTACTTTAGCAAGCTTAAGCCCGAGCCTTTCGATTATTTGGCAAATAAGATCATGAGTCAGAGGCCGGGGGGAAGCAATTTTATTTAATTTCATTCTGATAGCCGAAGCTTCGGTTATGCCGATAACAATCGGAAGGGACCTTTGGCCTTCTTTCTCTTGAAGAACTACAAATTGTTCCGGATTTTTTTCATCAATAATTATTTTTTTTAGTCTAACTTCGACCATTCTGTGACTACTTTATTTTTTTGCCCAACACTTCCCGTAACTGGCGCAAAAACTGGTTAACATCCTTAAATTGCCTGTAAACAGAAGCAAACCTTACATAGGCAACATCATCAAGCACGGAGAGTTTTTCCATAACTAATTCCCCTACATGATAAGAATCAACTTCTTGCTCAAATTTTTTCTGAAGCTGAATTTCTATATCTGAAACTATATTTTCTAATTTCTCTACACTTATCGGCCTTTTCTCACAAGCTTTGATTAAACCATCAAGGATTTTCTGAGGATTTAATGGCTCCCGGCGCCCATCTTTTTTTATCACCATAAGTGGTGTTTTCTCAACATATTCATAAGTAGTAAAGCGCCTGCCGCAACGATTACACTCTCTCCTTCTTCTTATCGAAGCACCTTCTGAAGTAAGCCGGGAGTCTATCACTCTATCTTCATTAAAACTACAATAAGGGCATTTCATAGCTATTTAACCTCGAGTTTAATTTTGGCTGGCTCAGCCATTTTCCACAAAACTACTCCCGCCTCCTTTAAAAACTGCATAGCCATTTTATCAGGATAAGAATCTGAAACAACAATTTCTTTGATTCCGGCGTTGATAATCATCTTAGCGCAAATAACACAGGGGGTGTTGGTAATGTAAAGAACACTTCCTTTGACAGTTGTCCCGTGACAAGCTGCTTGCAGGATAACATTTTGCTCTGCATGAAGCCCACGGCATATTTCGTGCCGCATGCCTGAATCAATACCTAACTCCTTACGTAAACAACCAGTATGTTCGCAATGATTAATGCCGGTAGGCGCACCGTTATAACCGGTAGCAAGAATCTGTTTATCTTTAACTAAAACCGCGCCAACCTTGCGGCGAAGGCAGGTAGAGCGCTCGGCAATCAAGAAAGCCGCTCTCATAAAATACTCATCCCAGGAAGGCCTTTTCATTTGTTATTACTTCTAAAAAAAATCACTTTATAAAAAGTTATACCAATTCCTTATAAAGAGGAAAATCCTCAGTTAAGCTTAGAACTTCTTTTTTTATCTTAGCCAACCCGGCCGCGCTTTCCCTGCAGTCTAAAGCTTTATTGATCAGGCCGGCAATTTTTTCCATTTCCGGTTCTTTCATGCCCCGGGTTGTAACCGCGGGTGTTCCAATCCTTATACCGCTTGCTACAGCCGGAGATTTCTTGTCAAAAGGTATAAGGTTTTTATTAACCGTAATATTGACTTTATCCAAAAGCAAGGAAGCGTCTCTGCCGGTTATGTTTTTTGAGTTTAAGTCTAGGAGAAAAAGATGGGTATCAGTACCTCCGCTTACTACCCGAAAACCTAATTCAGCCATTTTATCGGCAAAAAAAGAACTGTTTTTTACGATCTGGCGTTGATATCGAATAAAATTATCTTGCTGAGCCAACCAAAAGGCTACAGCTTTGGCCGCGATAACATGCATTAGAGGCCCTCCCTGATTACCGGGAAAAACCGCTGTATTAATTTTTTTGCCGAATTCCTTTCTAGCTAAAATAAAACCTCCCCGTGGGCCGCGTAAAGTTTTATGAGTAGTAGATGTAACAAATTCAGCGTAAGGGCAAGGGTTAGGATGGATTCCGGCCGCGACCAGCCCGGAAAAATGAGCCATATCTACACAAAGAAAAGCCCCCACCTTATCAGCTATTTTCCTAAAACGATTAAAATCAATTTCGCGCGGATAAGCACTAGCGCCGGCTATTATCATTTTCGGGCTGTGCTCAACTGCCAAAGATTCAATTTCACTATAATCAAGGCGTTCGGTTTCTTTATCCACCCCGTAAGAAATAATATTGTAAAACCTGCCACTAAAATTCAAAGGATGGCCATGAGAAAGATGGCCGCCGCAAGCTAAATCCATAGCCAATATTGTATCATTTGGTTTTAGCACCGCCATCATTACCGCTATATTAGCCTGGGTCCCTGAATGCGGCTGGACATTAGCAAATTCAGCTCCAAAAACTTTTTTTACTCTCTCTATCGCTAAATCTTCAACGTTATCAACAAAATCACACCCTCCATACCAGCGCCGCCGGGGATAGCCTTCAGCATATTTGTTAGTTAACACCGAACCTTGCGCTTCTAAAACTTCTAAAGAGGCAAAATTCTCGCTGGCAATAAGCTCAAGATGGCTTCTCTGCCTGGCTAGCTCTTGCCTTATTGCCGAATATATTTGGGGATCTTTCTCTCTTAAGTTTTCAGGCATTTCTTTCTCCTCTTTTAATCAAATTATATAGTTACTGATTTAGTTCCCAAATAGGCGTGACCCCTTTTTTTTCTTCTATTTTGCGTATCTTTTTAAGGCGCCGGCTGTGCCGGCCCCCCTCGAAATTTTCTTTCAGCCAGCTTAAAACTAATTTTTTGGCGTAATCAGGCTTAAAGAGGCCTGAAGCAAGTACCAATACATTGCTGTCATTATGCTTACGGGAAAGTTTGGCGCTTTTTATGTTATAGGCCAAAGCAGCTCTTATCCCTTTTACTTTGTTGGCTAATATACAGCTGCCAATTCCGGTAAAACAAATAACAATAGCCTTATCTGCTTTTTTCTCTGCTAAAGAAGATACGGCCGGATAAACATAATCTGGATAATCAGAGGGGTCCTTAGAGTAAGCCCCAAAATCTAATACTTCATAGCCTTTTTCTTTTAAGTAAGTTATTAAGACATTCTTTAATTTAAACCCACGATGATCAGAACCAAATGCTATTTTCATTTCCACTCCCCGTTTTAACAACTTTACAGCCAATTTACTAATTCCGACACAGCTTTCTTTATAAGATCATAAATATTCTGGTAAAAAATAAAACTCTTTCCTATCGGATCAGGTATAGAATCCAGGCTAGGTGTAAGGACTTTGCCTAAGTTAAAAACACGTGCCCGGGCTGAAGGAACCTGATCAAGCACATATCTAAGCTGAAAATCTTCCATGGTAAAAATATAGTCTGAAGAAAGCACCATCTGCTTAGTAACTTGAGCCGCCCGGGAATCCGATATATCTATGCCTTCTTTTTTTCCCATAAGCTCGCGTATTTCTTCAGTAGGCCTCATCCCTTCAGGAGCAGATATTCCGGCAGAAATAATTTCATAACGCTGGAAAAGGACACCCTTAGTTTTTCTCAGGTATTCCCGTAAAAGATACTCAGCCATGGGAGAACGGCAGCTGTTTCCCGTGCAAACGAATAATATCCTTTTTTTAATAAAAACTGAAGCTATATCATCTTCTGTGATAGCTCCCTCTCTTAATATCTTAAATGGCTTACAAGTTAAGTCTACCACAGTTGAGGCTTTCTTATGCTCAGTTCTGCCGCCATCAATTAACAAGTCTATTTGCCCCTGAAAAACCTTTTCGACCTCTTCGGCAGAAACCGGCTCTTTTTGGCCGCTGAGATTAGCTGAAGGAAGAAAAACAGGAAAATTAAGTTTGCCTAAAACCTGAAGAGCAATAGTATTTGAAGGAATCCTTACGCCGATTTTTTCTTCTTGGTTCTGATAATAAACAATTGTTAGCGGCCCCGGCCAAAACTTCTCAATAAGCTTGTAGCCAAAAGGAATCAACTGGCAAAAACATTTATTCACTGCTAATTCAGGATCAGCAAATGCAACACTAAAAGGTTTATTTTGCGGCCTTTGTTTCAAAGAATAAAGCTTATCAAGAGGCTTTTTTTTATCAGCTCTTGCGGCAAGTCCATAAACAGTTTCAGTAGGAAAAGCAACAATGCCCCCCCGCGAAATTATCTTGGCTGCTTTTTTGCTATCAGCCTCTTTTAATCCTTGCGGCCCAGCTATTATTTTTTCCATTTTTCTTTTAACCAGCCTTTGAAAGTACTACTCCCCCGATATCCTTTCTATACTGCATGCCTTCAAAATAAATTTTACCCGCGGCCCGATAAGCTTTTTCCTTGGCTTGGCTTATATCTTGACCTAAAGCAACAACACTTAAAACCCTTCCCCCTTCAGTTAAAAAGATAGAATTTCCTGAACTGTCCTCCACCATCTTGGTGCCGGCATGAAAAACAAAAACATCTTCTTCTTTTTCAGCCTCTAGCAAGCCACTAATAACTTTCCCTTTTTCGTATTCGCCCGGATACCCTCCTGAAGCCAAAACTACACAAACAGAGCTTTTCTTCTCCCATTCCAACTCTGCCTTATCTAGCTCTGAATCAATAACTTTATTCATAATATCCGGTAAATCCCCTTTTAGCCTGGGAAGGATAGCCTGAGTTTCCGGATCCCCAAACCTTACATTAAATTCTAAAACATTTATTTTATCTTCATAAAGCATGAGGCCGGCATAAAGAACTCCCGTATATATTTTATTTTTTTGACCTAAACCATGAAGCAGAGGCCTAAAAACAACTTCAACAGCTTTATTAAATTGCTCATGGCTTAAAAAGGGAACCGGTGAATACGCTCCCATCCCTCCGGTATTAGGCCCCTGGCCACCGTCAAAAGCACGTTTATAATCCTGAGAGCCGGCTAACGGCACAATTTTTTTCCCGTCTGTAAAAACCAATAGTGAAAGTTCCCGGCCCTCTAAGCAATCCTCTATTATCACCTTTTTTCCGGAGGCCCCAAACACCTGGTCAATCATCATAATATCAACAGCTCTAATCGCTTCTTCTTTAGTCTTGCAAACAATAACCCCTTTACCGGCGGCTAACCCATCAGCTTTTACTACCATCGGAAGCCTGCGGTTCTGGATATGTTTTTTTGCTTCTTGCGCGGAATCAAATACCTTAAAATCAGCTGTAGGTATGTTGAATTCTTTCATTAATTCTTTAGCAAAAACTTTTGATGACTCCAGTTTCGCCAGCTCTTTGGCCGGGCCGAAAACTCTAAGGCCCTTCCGCTTAAATTGATCAACAATACCTTCAACTAAAGGTACCTCAGGCCCAACCACAGTTAACTCTACTTTCTCCTTGAGAGCAAAGCCAGATAAACTTTCAATGTCATCAGCCTTAATATTAATATTTTCCCCCAAATCAGATGTTCCACCATTTCCGGGCGCACAGTAAACTTTGTTAACTGACGGACTCTGCGCTAATTTCCAGGCGATACAATGCTCTCTCGCCCCGGAACCAATAACTAAAACTTTCATTTTTTCTCCTTAATCATTGTCAGGAATCCTTCGGCTTCGCTCAGGATCAATTCAACTAAGCCCTTGACAAATATTTAAGTTAAAAGATCGATTGTCAAGGGCAAGTTTCATTGAGCAGAAATGATTTATTTTTTGATTTTCTAATTTCACCTATAAGATAACTTTTATATTCTTTCTGAAGCTTCTTTAATATTTTCTCCGCTACATCCGGGCGGACTACAATAATCATACCGATTCCCATATTAAAAGTTGAATACATCTGGGAATCATCTAATCCTGCCTTTTTTTGGATTTTTTTAAATATGGGATGAGGTATCCAGCTTTTCTTATTAACCGCCAAAGCCAAGCCCTTAGGAACAATTTTAACCGCTTTATTAGAGAAAGCTCCCCCGGTAATATGGGCTATCCCTTTTATCGCGCCTCGATAAGGGGAAGAAAAAAGGCTTAGTAAAGGTTTTACATAAATACGAGTTGGTTCAAGCAAAGTTTTTTTCTGCCTGGCGAGCTCTCTTTGGTTGAAAACCGTCCTCACCAAAGAAAACCCGTTAGAATGCAAGCCAGAAGAAGATATCCCGATTATTGCGTCCCCTTCTTTTATGTTTCTTCCGGTTATTATCTGGTTTTTATCAACAACCCCCACACAAAAACCGGCTAAATCATATTCATCTTCTTCGTACATTCCCGGCATTTCAGCAGTTTCTCCACCCAAAAGGTTACAGCTGCTTTCAGATAAACCTTGATGCATCCCCTCAACTACATTTCGCAGCACCTTAGACTTGAGCTTGCCGCAAGCTATGTAATCAAGAAAAAAAAGAGGTTTAGCCCCAAGGCAAACAATATCATTTACATTCATCGCTACCAAATCTATCCCTACTGCTTTATGCAAGTTAAACTTCTGAGCCAGTTTTAACTTTGTACCCACCCCATCAGTAGAAGACACCAAAATAGGATGTTTGTATCTTTGAGAAATAGCTTTAAAATCAAAAAAAGAGCCAAAAGCGGCAGTCTTACTTTTTTGAGACAAAACAAAAGAGCTGATACTCTCAACAAAACGGTCAGCTTTTTTTATATCTACCCCGGCTTTCTTATAGTTCATTCTTCCCATAATCCTAAAGTTTTCCTGTCCAACAATAAAGGCAAAGTTTGCTT
>PXAH01000144.1 GCA_003565945.1 Candidatus Omnitrophota bacterium | reverse complement strand
TTTATCCGTGTTAACCAACGGGAAGAAGCAGGCGGTTTAAGGAGATGAGTCTTTTAGGTATTTAAAATATTCTCCTTCTGTGGTTAAAATCAAAGTTGTATCTTTATCTATTGTGTCGGCGTAGGTTTTTAAAGTTTGCAGAAAGGAATAAAACTCCCGGTCTTTATCGTAAGCGTCAGCGTAAATCCGGGCGGCCTCAGCATCGGCCCTGCCTTGTATTTCCTGAGCTTCGCGATATGCTTCTGAGCGGATTTGGCGTAATTCCCTTGCTGTCCTTCCGATAATTTCAGCTTTGGCTCCGCGTCCTTCGGAGCGGTACTCTTCCGCTACCCGCTTACGTTCAGCGATCATTCGTTCATAAACTGTTCTTCGAACCCCTTCTTGGTAGTTGAGGCGCTTCACTCTAACATCAAGAAGTTCGATACCATATTGGGGGGTAGTTTCCTTGGCAGTAGCGATGATTATCTCCGCTAACCTATCTCGGCCTTTAGTTACTCTTTCTAGCTCGCTTCTTTCGGTTAAAATTTCGACCTCATCGCCCACCTCATCTCTTATTTTATCAAATTCATCAATGATTTGGTTTGAGGTACGAACAATTTCAACTAGATTATGAGCGGCGACTACATCTCTGACAGTTCCGTCGATTATATCATCCAGGCGGCTCTGAGCGCCGGTTTCATCGTAAACCGACTCAAAGAACTTCAGAGGGTCACTTATTCTCCAGCGGGCGGTTGTATCTATCTCGATATACCTTTGGTCTTGTGTGGGAATTTGGTTTGGGTCGCCGTCCCATTCTAAAACTCGTTTTTCAAAAAGATTAACTTTCCAAATAAAAGGAATTTTTAAGTGAAGGCCGGCTTCGGTAACCGGCTCCCCAATCGGTTCACCGAATTGAGTAATTACCGCCTGCCTGTCTTCCCTTAAAATATAGAAAGGGTTCCCCATTAAAACCAGAAGAACCACAGCCATAAGAGTTATTAATCTTTTAGAATTCTTTTGGGTCATCATCTAACCTTAGTATAGGTAAAATTCCTTTTCCTTCCTGGTCGATTATATATTTTTTTCCGGCTTTTGGGAGAGTGTCGCGTAAGTGATCCAGATAAATACGTTTGCGGGTAACGTCCTTAGCCCGCGCGTATTCTTGATAGAGCAGAATAAATCTTTCCGCGTCGCCCAAAGCTTCATTGACTACTCCCAAGGCATAACCCTGAGCTTTTTCTATTCTTTTTCTGGCATCGCCCCGCGCCTGGGGTATTTCCCGGTTATAGTGCTGCCAGGCTTGATTAACTAAAGATTCTCTTTCCTGCCGGGATTCGTTAACTTCGTTGAAGGCGGGCTTTACCGGATCAGGAGGGTTGACGTCCTGAAGCCGGACGGTGACGATTTCAATTCCGGTATCGTATTCATCGAGGATTCTTTGCAAGGTTTTTGCGGCTTCTTCGTTGATGTCGACTCTCCGCAAAGTTAGAACTTCGCTGAAGGTGTAGTCGCCGACAATTTGGCGCAACACAGCTTCTGATATATCACGCACAGTCCGTATCGGGCGGCGGATGTTGTATAAAACTTTATAGGGGTCGGTTTTTCTGTATTGAACTATCCAGTCAAGATTGATTACGTTTAGGTCACCGGTAAGCATTAAAGACTCGTCTTCGCGGGGACGGGGAGTATAGTGGGTCCTTACTCCGGGTTGAATAGTCCGAAAGCCGAAATTTTCGGTAAAAACGTGCCTTGTCCTGACCGGCGTAACTTCTTCGATAAAGGGAATTTTAAGATTTAGTCCGGGCTGAGCTTTGCGGACAAACCTGCCGAAGCGAAGCACAACCCCGACTTCATCGGGCTGTATCGAATAAAAAACATTGGATAAAAGAACGATTAAAAGAAAAACACCCACTATTATCGCCGGGCCGGAGAAAGACTTCGGGCCTTTTGCTTTAAACTTCTGTTTAAACTGGTTTATTATCTCATCTGGTGATTTAGCGTCAAAATCCATAGTGGCAAAATTTTACCATACAGGGAAAATCCTGCAAGGATTTTTTTCTTAGCTAAGAACAAAGAGCTAAGAACTAATTGGACCTCCATTATAGGACGCCTACTTAACCCATTTTAAATGGACAAAAACTAAAAATTATGTTATCTTTAATCTGATAAGTATTTGTGAAATATTATGAATTTACGTAAACTAAAATTATTTTTCCGGTTTCATTGGATTGCTGTCCTGATTGTCATTTTTGCATCTATAGCGATGATTTCGCTTTTCGTGTTTTTGCGAAACGCGATTCTAGCTTGGGGTGATTCCGAATACTACGCTCAGCGAGCGATTCTTGCTCAATACTCCTTCCTTTTTTATGTTTTTTTTATGGTTAACTTAATAAGCCTTCCCCTAACTGGGGCCTTATGGATTTGGATTATGAAGGGAGGGCATCAAAGAATAGCCGGACTTCATAAACCAACAATTAAAGGCGGTGAAATTAAAATAAATTGGTCTGACGTTATTGGCATGGAAGAGGTCAAAATAGAGACGAAAGAAATAGTTAACTTGATAAGGGATCGAAGCGCGGTTCACCGGGTAGGAGGAAAAATAATCAGGGGGCTGCTTATGCTTGGCCCTCCTGGTTGTGGAAAGACCTATCTCGCTAAAGCCATTGCCACCGAATGCGATTTGCCATTCATAAGTGCTTCCGGGTCTGAATTTGTAGAAATGTTTGTGGGAGTTGGTGCTTCCAGGATTCGTAAATTGTTTAAACAGGCTCGGAATGCGGCTTACGCTGAAGGCGGATGTATTGTGTTTATAGATGAAATTGATGCTTTAGCGCGCCAACGCAGCGGTGACAAAGGGTTTGGCGGACAGTCAGAATATAACCAGACAATTAATCAGCTTTTAGTCGAGCTAGACGGCCTCAAAGAGTCAGAGCAAAATATTGTTGTTGTCGGGGCCACCAACGTTAAAGAGGATGAACTTGACCAGGCAATTTTACGGCCGGGAAGGTTTGACCGGAAGATTTATGTCAGCCTCCCCTCACTAGAGGAAAGAAAGCAAATTTTTGCCTACTATCTTAAAAGAATTGAATACGACCGATCCCAGGTTGAACCCCTGCGGTTGGCTCGCTTAACTGCGGGGCGTTCTCCGGCCGACATTGCGAATATAATTAGAGAAGCAGCTTTAATCGCGGCTCGTAAGAAAAAAGAAAGAACTCAATTAGATGACTTAACTGAGGCCATGGAAAGAATAGAGTTAGGGCTACGGCATCCTGCCAAGTATTCAAAAAAAGAAAAAGAGTGGGTTGCTTACCATGAAGCCGGCCACGCTTTGGCACTTTACTTATGCGCCCCGCATCGAGAAGTATCTAAAATTTCAATTATTCGTAGAAAATCAACCGGCGGTGTTGTTTGGGGTTCGCAGATTGGGGAAGTAATGCCTAAGAAGGAAGAGTTGCTGGGAAATATAAAAGTTAGCTTGGGTGCTTATGCGGCTGAAAAAATAAAATTTGGCTACACATCTTCCGGAGTAAGTGGGGATTTTGACAAGGCTTTAAAAACAGCTTATCTAATGGTTTGGTGTTGGGGTTTGGGTAAGAGTGGTTACCTTGGGAATTTTGATCAACTGATGATGGCTGAGCGCCATATTTCCGAGGAAACTAAAAAAAATCTTGATTCTGACATGCAAGATATTTTGCATACCTGCTTGCAGGAGGTTGAGGAAGTTTTATTAAAAGAGAGAGAAATATTAGACTATCTGTCAGCTCAGCTTATAGAAAAAGAAGAGTTGAATTATGATCAAATTGAAGAGGTATTTAAAAAATTTAATAAATCTCGCCCTGGTAAGTAGCGTTTTTGTTTTTTCCGTCAGCTGTTCTTTTCAAAAACCTCCTAGTCAAAAAGGCCAATTTAAGCAAAGAATAATTGATGCTGCCGAAAAGAATCTTGGAATCAAAGCTGTAACTTTTTTAGAGGAAAATACTTTATATATTTACTTTCCTACCGAAGAAAGGCTGCTTGATGTGGTCCAGGCGGATAAAGGGATCCATGCCGGGGATCGTCTTGGTAAATCGTTTACTTTTTTTAATAGCAAATATGAACGTAATGTTTTTACGATAGAGTATGCAGCTAAAGAGTTACCTTCCCCTACAATGTTTCATAGAAACATCAATTTTAATTATACCCCCTATACGCAAAGATTACAGGAAAATATCATAAATATTCTTTTTAAGTCAATAGATTCTTTTCCTGAAGAGGTTAGTTTTTGCGTTGTAGGTATCGCGGATATTTCGCAGGGGATAATCGTTAATCAAACCTTTCATGTGAGGGATATTCATCGTTTTAGGGTTGGGGCTTTACCAGGAGATGAGTTCGTTAAACGCGTATTGACCGAGATTGTGGGCAACCGAAAACTAATTGGAGATAGACAGGGCAGGAGTATTAACCGGGGAAGAATTGAATTGGCTGGCTTTGTAAATGATCTTTTAAGTTATAATTTTTTTGTTCGGAAAAAGCCTAAAGATGAAGACCTTTTAGTATATATGCAGAGAATTTTTTACATGATTGTTAAGGATTACGGGTTTGATGGATACAGGTCCTTGCGTTTGATAGATGTTGTTAGTGGTGAAACATTAATCTTTTTTCCGTATGAAATAAAAGAAACGGCAGAAAAATATCGGTAGTATCATAAAATTAAAACTATATTTCTATTCCCTCACCCAAAAACGACGGTTGTGGCTCTTTTTTCTCTTCTAGCGGCTTGCCTGTAATGGTAATTTTAACCGGTTTGCTTTGATAGGTTTTTTCTCCGTCGACTACCTTAGCCGGCTGGATTTTAAAAGTGCCCGGCTGGGTGGAAAAAAGAAGGTAAGTTAATTCAATCATAAGTTTAGTTTTGCCTCTTTGACGGGAAATACTTCTGCTTTGCTGCCGGGAGACTATTTTAAATTCCTCCAAGGAAGGCTCTTTTATTTTGGGACTGCTAAAATTTCCTTCAATAGTAATCGCGTAATGAAATACCTCACCGGTCTCAAGCTCAGTTTTATCAACGCTAGCTATTATTTTTCTAGAATTTTGGTTTTCTTCCTTTTCTGGTTCATCTCTAAAAAAACCCAAAAAAAGAAAAAAAGATATAGCGAGAAAAAATACTTTAGGCAATTTTAACATGCTTACCTTCTATTTTAATCCTATCTTCTAAAAAAAACTTTAATATATGAGGATAGAGCCAATGTTCTTTTTCGTGTATTTCTGCTTCTAATTCTTTTAGGCTCATGTTCTTTTTTATCGGTACAACTTCCTGGGCGATAACCGGCCCCTGATCAACCCCTTCATCGACAAAATGAACAGTTATTCCGGCTACTTTGCAGCCATAGTTAAAAGCCCTGGCAATCGCGTTTTTCCCGGGAAAGCGCGGAAGCAGCGAAGGGTGGATGTTTAGAATTTTATTTTCAAAACGCTTAACAAAAAATGGAGAGAGTATTCGTTTATAGCCGGCAAGCACTACGGCATCTATCTTCTCTTTTTCCAAGACTTCAATTATTTTTTGGTCGTAAGTCTGTCTATTTTTGTATTGGCTGGGATCAATAAAAATATCTTTTATTTGCAGTTTTTGAGCTCTCTTTCGAGCCAAAGCGTTTTTTTTGTCAGTAATCAGTATACATTTACCTACTGCAAGGGTACCGTCTTTTATTTTGTTAACTATCGCTTCAAAGTTGCTTCCGTTTCCAGAGGCTAAAATTGCTATATTTTTTTTATTTTTCATTTTCGATTTTTTTCAATATTTTTATATCAATTTTTTTTCTTTTCCGAAAAAGTATCTTAACGGCCACGTAATAAAGAATCATTACCGATAAGGAGAGAAAAAAACTGGTTAATTCTTTTTTGTCGGCAGAGATAGAAAGGGTTAAAATAAACAGGACAAGAGGAACTAGAAAAATCATGAAAAGCCCAAAAAGAAACTTTTTGGTTTCAATACCGATTTCTACAACATCTCCTTCATTTAATTTCCAGTTGTTTCTGGGTATTTCAAGTATTCCCTGATTTTGGCCGCATAGAGCCGCGATCCGGCAACAATCACACATCTTTTTTTTGCCAACCTTAAGGAATATCTTATCTTTGCTTATCTTGCTAACCTTGGCTCTTTCTTTTTGCATAATTAATAAATGTACAGACTAATGGGGTAAAAACTCAAAATTTAAAACTGTTTTCCTGCATGCATGCTTAATACCTAATTACATCGATACACTTTGTCGGGCATTTATTTTTTCCTTCTTCGAGTAATTTTATTTGGTCAGCCCGTTTATAATCTATCCGGGCCAGGCTCTCCTCTATCCGGTAAGGTGAGTTTTCAACTCTGGCGCATAACCCACAAGTAATGCAACCGCGGGAGCAAACATCTTTTACCTCTTTTAGTTTATCTTTATTTTGGCAAGCAATAAAATAATTTCTTTTATCCTTTTGGCGGGGGATAACCTGGAATAGCCGGCGCGGGCAGGCTCTGATACATTTGCCGCAGAGAACGCATTTTTTCTGATTAATATAAACCTTTTTTCTTTTAATAGTTATGGCGTTGGCTGGACAGGCTTCTTTGCAGTCTCCAAGCCCTAGGCAGCCGTAGAGACAGTCAAGGGCGCCGCCGGTTGAATGAGCCGCCTGGCAGGTTTTTATTCCAAGATACAGAGAAGTTATTTTTTTCTCGCCCTCCTCTGCTTGACAGTTGCAAATTAATATACTCTTTTTTTCTTTTTTTAAGCTTTTTTGCAGGCCGAGTAATTTTGCTATTTTTTCATTTGTATCGTCTCCGGCCGGACGGCACCCCTGGAAAATTTCCGGTTTTTTTACTGCCGCTTGCGCATAGGTCCGGCAGCTGCTAAAACCGCAAGCGCCGCAGTTTAGCCCCGGCAGTTTATCTAAGATTTTTTTTGTCCGCGGATCTTCGGTTACTTTTAATTTTTGGTTTAAAAAAGCAAGAAGAAGGGAAAAGATTAAGCCAATTGAACCAAAAATAATTGTAGCCGCAAGTACCTGGCCCATCAGCCTCCTCCCAGGCCGGAAAATCCCATAAAAATTAGAGCTAAAATTCCGGCAATAATCAGGGTTAGGGGTGCTCCTTTAAAAACTGAAGGAACTTGAGCGAACTCAAGGTCTTCTCTTATTCCGGCCATAATCGCCAATACCAGAGAAAAACCAATTCCGCCTGAAAACCCAAAAACAATAGATTCAAGAAATGAATAGTCTTTAACAACCATAAAGAGGGCTACTCCTAAAATCGCGCAATTGCTGGTAATCAATGGAAGATATATCCCTAGTGACTGGTATAAATTTTTTGAGTACTTTCGAATAAACATTTCAACAATTTGTACTAAAGACGCAATTACCAGAATAAAGACAATATATTCTAAAAATATTAATCCAAACCTTTTCAAAACTAAATAGTAAATTAGCCAACTTATAGAAGTAGCCAGAGTCATTACAAAAGTTACCGCCGCCCCCATCCCTAAGGCGGACTCCATTTTGCCTGATACACCTAAGAAGGGGCAAATCCCTAAAAAGTAGGTAAGGACAAGGTTGTTGACTAGAATGGTAGATATAAAAATTAAAATTAAGTTTTCCATTTTTCGATTTTATTCATCAGCGCTACCAAAAACCCCAAAACTAAAAAAGCGCCGGCAGGTAGTATCATTACGATTAAGGGGTTAAATCCCTCCGGCATAACCGAAAATCCCAGTATTTGGCCAAAACCAAAAAGCTCACGCAGAGAGCTTAATATCAATAATCCCCAGCAAAAACCTA
>PXAH01000071.1 GCA_003565945.1 Candidatus Omnitrophota bacterium | reverse complement strand
TTTATGAATCTAAGCAATTCTTCAAATTCAGCTTCAGTTTCAGTGGGAAAGCCGGTTATAACCGAAGTACGAATCGCGCAACCCGGTATTTTTTCCCTTATTTTTTTAATTAAGGCCTCTATCTCTTCCGGGCTGGTTTTTCTGTTCATCAATTTCAATATTCTTTTGTTTATATGCTGAATCGGCAAATCAATATAGTCACATATCCTCTTTTCCTCGGCAATCAGCTCAATTAATTCATCGGTTACATGGCTAGGGTGAGTATAAATAAGCCTAATCCATTTAATCCTTTTAGTTTTATGGAGAATTTTTTTAAGCAAAAAAAGCAAGCCTTGCCGGCTGCCTAAGTCTTTACCCCAACCGGTTATGTCCTGGCCAACTAAGTTTAGTTCTTTTACACCGGAGCGCTCCAACTCCTCCACCTCTTTTAATACCTCTGAAGCCGGCCGGCTCCTAAGCGGGCCCTTAATCTGCGGTATAACGCAATAACTACAATTGTTTATGCATCCTTCACTTATTTTGATAAAATCAACCGGGCCTTTTTCCCGCAGCCTCCCCCGGTAATTTTTTGAAAAAACTTCCACCCCCCACCAGCTGTCGACTTCAGGAAAATGCTTTTGCAGTTGCTTTTGATACCTCTGCACCAAACAGCCAAAAACATAAACCTTTTTTACTTTTTTTTCCTTTTTTAAATTCAAGGCGTCATTAATTGCTTGAATTGACTCAACCTTAGCCGGCTCAATAAAACCACAGGTATTAACCGCTAAGATGTCACACTTGTTTTTTTTACTTATTTCTTCCGGCAAAAGAACAGTTTTGCCGCCAGCAGCAATTCTGGCCGCGGCAATCTCTGAATCATAACGGTTACGAAAACAACCTAAGGAAAGAAAAGAAACCTTTTTTTTTCCGCTCATTTTATTCGATAGTGATTCCGGAAGAATTTATGATAAGCCTTTTACGCCGGCGCAAGGCCGAAAGCCTGGGGATAGGCTCGCCGTCTACTTCAAGATGGACCGCTGAACCATCATTTACTACGATTTCTAACTCATCTTCAGCCCGCCAACTTTTCATTTCACCAGATTCAAGCATACCCTCAAAAATTGGTTCTCCGTCCGCAAAAACCCGTATATAACAACGTCTTCTCGCGGTCAAAGAAGCTGCTACCCTGTCTATCGGCCCGGATAGCGAAGAAAGATCCTGGCTAGGAGGCACTGCCGCCTCTCTTTCAACAACAGGCCGGCTGCGAAAAAAGTTTAAAACAACTCTGAAAGAAAACCGTACCCCTAAAAACCCCAGCCAAAGAACAAGCAGGGCAACCACACCAAAAAATATGTTTTTTTTAAGCTTTAAGGGAATCCTTGAAAATACTCCGGAAACTTTCTTGTAAAAAGGAACTGATAAGCTTTCGCCTGTTTCCGGTTTTTTTTGATTTTTTTGCTTTTTTAAAGTAACTTCAGCAGTACTTAAATCTTCCAGTTCATCCTTTATCTCTACTCCTAAAAAGGAAGCGTAAATTTTAATAAAACCTTTCAGGTAAGTTTTGCTTACATTGCCTAAATTGCAGTCTTCTATGTCTCTTAAGACAGAAGGGTATAGTTTTGTTTTTTTTACTACCTCTTCTATGCTATAGCCGGATTCTTTTCTTTTATTCTTAATTCTTTTGCAAAGGTCTTCAATCATACCAACCCCTTCTCTACCAAGTATTTTTCCGGCTCAACTAATATATCCCTGGCTTTTGAACCGCAAAACGGCCCAACTACCCCCTTCTGTTCCATTAAATCAAGCAGGCGCGCGGCCCGGGTATAACCAACTCGCATCCTTCTTTGAAGCAGTGATGCCGAAGCCTGATTAGTTTGCAAAACCAGCCTTATCGCGTCATCAAGCAAATCATCAGAACCAATATCCAAGGTTTGCTTTTTTTCTGCTTCGGTTATTGACTCTTCAAAAACAGGCCCACCTTGTTGCTTACAGTAATCAACCAGGCTTTTGATATCTTGGTCATCAATAAATGAACCTTGCCCTCGAATAACTTTTACCGCGCCGGGCTTAAGAAAAAGAAGGTCTCCTTTTCCCAGCAATTTTTCCGCACCCATAGTATCTAAAACTGTACGGGAATCAACCCGCGAAGATACCTTAAAAGAAATTCTGGCCGGAAAATTGGCTTTAATTACTCCGGTTATAACATCAACCGAAGGCCTCTGGGTAGCAAGAATAAGATGAATCCCTACCGCCCTTGATAATTGCGCTAAGCGCTGTATGGCTGTTTCTATACTTTCCCGGGCAACTATCATTAAATCCGCCAACTCATCTACCACTATCACGATATAAGGCATCTTTTTATCCGCCCTAGTATTGTAAGCTTCGATGTTTCTTGTTCCTTCTTGAGCCAAAACCTTATACCGCCTCTCCATTTCCCCTACGGCCCAGTTTAGAGCGGCAAAAGCTTTTTTTGCTTCAGAAATAATCGGATGAATTAAATGAGGTATCTGGGAAAAACAAGCCAGCTCAACCATCTTGGGATCAACTAAAATAAACTTCAAATTGTCAGGCCCGCGCTTAAAAAGCATTGACGAAATCAGGGAGTTTACACAAATAGTTTTCCCGGCGCCTGTAGCACCGGCTATAAGAAGATGCGGCATATCCTCTAAGCCGGAGACGATAGGATTTCCGGAGACATCTTTACCTATAGCTAAAGTTAATTTTGAAGGAGAGTGGCTGAATTTTTTTTCCTCAAGTACTTCCCGCAAATAAACTAAATGCTTATGGGTATTGGGGATTTCTATTCCCACCGTACCCTTGCCGGGAAGAGGGGCTACAATCCTTACCCGCGAAGACTTCATAGCTAAAGCTATATCATCGGCAAGGGATGATATTTTTTGTATCTTAGTTCCAGCGCTGGGTGAAACTTCATACATAGTAACAACCGGGCCTTTCTGGACACTGGCAACTGAAGCCGCGACACCAAAATTAGCCAATGACTGTTCAAGCTTTTGTATATTAGTCTTAATATCTTCTTTAGTATCTGAATAATTAGAAGAAGGGGGTTCTTTGAGTAATCCAAAAGAAGGCAATTTATAAGCAGCGGGGTCATAACTTTGCTGATTAGCCGGTTCCAAAACAACACCTTTAGGCTTAAAAGAGGATGCCTTCTCCTCCTTAGCCTTTTTAGGTTCCGGAATTTCTTCTTGAGGCAACGCTTCTGTTTTTTGTTGACGGCGGGGTTGATAAACTTTTATTTGGGGGGACTTGCTTTTTGCTTTAGGCTCAGAAGGCAGGACAACTTGGTTGTTTTTCTTTTTTAATTTAAAAAATCTGATTATTCCTTTTACCAGGCCGGAAAATTTCAAAGACAAATTAACAGCAAACTGGGAAAAATCTATAAAGAAAAAACCAAACAATAAAATAGCGTTTATAGCCGCAACTAAAGAAACCGTGATAAAGGCACCGGTAATTCCCAGGTAATTCTTAAAAAACCCGCTCATAAAAAACCCAAATACCCCTCCTGCCGCGAAACTTCCGGTTTCAGTTTCAAAAAAAAGAGCGATAAATGCCGCCAAAAATAAAAGAAAAAAAGAAAAAGCTATGATGTTGATAGCTTTATTTTTACCTAAACCATGGAAACGTAAAAAACCCAGCTGGGCGCAGCCGAGAAAAAAAAGGTAAAAACAGACAAAATAAGCGGCGTAACCAAAAAGGAAAAACAAACTAAAAGCCACGTAGGCACCGGCTATGCCGATAAAGTTAGAAACCGGCCCAAGAGCGGGGGCTGAAACTCCGGCTATATCCGAAGGCGCATAAGAAATAAAACTCAAAAATAAAAGTGAAAAAAGAAAAAAGAAAATAATGCTTTTAAGGTACGATTTTAATCTGCTCATAGCTTCTCCGTTTGCCCCTTATTATACAACAACTTCCCTGACTAGAAAAGCCTCTTTCTTATCTCAGAAATTGCAGCACCCCGGATTTTAGAAATATACAAATTACAATAGACAAATTACAAACAATGGACAATAGACAATATACAATTCCTTTCATTGTAAAGCTGAATGGACGTCCAATTAGTTCTTGGCTCTTTGCTCTTGGCTCTTGAAAGTTATAGTCCTATAGCTAAGTAGACGTCCTCCAACGGCCGAATTAAAAGAAAACCAAAATTATTAGAGGAAAAGAATTTTAGAAAAAATTTAGGCAGGTTCAGAATCTTGCTTAGCTTGCTTCAGGCTGAGTTTCAATTTACCGAATTGATCTTTACCGATAATTTTTACCTTGACCGTGTCGCCTTCTTTTAAGTGGTCCCCGACATCCTTGACAAAGCCTTCGGTAATTTCTGAAACATGAAGTAAGCCGGACTTGGACGGGCTGAGCTCGCAAAAAGCCCCATAACTCATAATCTTATCGACCTTCCCTTCTACAATATCGCCTACTTCAAAATCTCTAGTTATATTTTCTATAGCCGCAGCCGCCCTTTCTAAGTCTTCCATGGTTTCGGCAACAACCGAGACAGTATTGCGGTCGTCATCTATATCTACAGTCACATTGTAGTCCCGGCTCATTTTCCTTATATTTTTCCCACCGGGCCCAATAACCATACCTATCTTATCAGGGTCTATCTCTAAAGTTTTAATCTTGGGAGCGTATTGTGAAAGAGCTTGGCGCGAACCAGCTATCGTTTGATTCATTTTATCTAAAATAAAAAAGCGGGCATCTTTTGCTTTAGCCAAAACATCCTTAATTATATCAATCGTTAAGCCGTCAATTTTTGTATCAACCTGAACCGCTGTAATTCCGCTTTTGGTTCCGGCAACCTTAAAATCCATATCTCCACAATGATCCTCAATGCCGGCGATATCGGTAAGAATTTTATAAGAATCGCCATCAGAAACCAGCCCCATAGCGATTCCGGAAACCGCTTCCTTTAAAGGAACGCCCGCGTCCATAAGTGATAAGGATGCCGCGCAAGCCGAAGCCATACTTGATGAGCCATTTGACTCTAAAACCTCAGATACTATTCTAATTGTATAGGGAAACTCATCCCGGGAAGGCACAACCGGTAAAAGAGCTTTTTCAGCCAAAGAGCCATGGCCGATATCTCTTCTTGAGGGGCCGCGCATAAATTTTACCTCCCCTACACTAAAAGGGGGAAAGTTATAATGAAGCATAAAATGCTTCGATTTTTCCCCTTCCAAAGCTTCAATAAATTGTTCATCCCCGCTTGTCCCCAATGTAGTTATAGCTAAGGCTTGAGTTTGCCCTCTTCTAAACATACCGGTTCCATGAGTGCGGGGAAGAGTCCTCACACCACACTCGATATTTCTAACATCGGAAAGATTTCTTTTGTCAGGCCTCAATTCTTCCGATAAAACCTTAAAACGAAAGACTTCTTCTTCAATTAAGGAAAGTGCTTCTTCTAGGTCCGATTCGGTAATCTCTGAATCTTGGCTTAAAAAACTTTCCTTAAGAGATTCTAAAATTTTATTCCTTGCTTGCCTTTTTTCTTCTTTCTTTTCTATTCCATAATTAGCTTCAACTTCTTTTTTTATTTTTTCCCTAACCTGGGAAACTAATTCTTCCTTCGGCAGAAATAATTCCACTTCCCGCTTGGGTTTTCCCGCTTCTTGGCCTAACTTTTCTTGTGTTTTTATAATGTCCTCAATGAAGGGACGAGCAAATTCAATAGCGGAGACAACCTCTTCTTCGCTAATCTGGCCAAAAGCTCCCTCAAGCATAATAGTTTTATCTTCTGTCCCTACCAC
Source organism: Candidatus Omnitrophota bacterium (assembly GCA_003565945.1). GTDB lineage: Bacteria > Omnitrophota > Gorgyraeia > Duberdicusellales > 4484-171 > PXAH01. Next base: position 2,078 of record PXAH01000071.1, on the reverse strand, counting down.
CACCATATCAATTATTGATTTTTCTCTTTCCTGATAGGAAGGATTAGCGATAAACCCATTCTCCCCTTTTGCTACCCTGACAGCTCCAATCGGCTTGGAAAAAGGAATACTCGAGGTAACCAAAGCCGCGCTAGCCGCGTTTAAAGCAGCAATGTCAGGATCGTTTTCCCTGTCACTGGATAAAACCATAGCGATAATTTGAACTTCATTACTCAAGCCTTTGGGAAAAAGCGGCCGCAAAGGCCGGTCGATAAGCCGGCAATTTAAAACTTCGGTATCAGTTGGCCTGCCTTCTTTTTTAAAGAAACCACCGGGGATTCTACCGGCAGCATAAGTTTTTTCCCGATATTCTACCATTAAAGGAAAAAAGCCGCGCCCGGCAGACGCGTCTTTAGACATACAAGCAGTGACCAGAACTACAGTATCACCCAAAGAAGCCTGGATGCTTCCGTCGGCTTGAGTGGCCATTTCCCCGCAAGAAAATTTTAGCGGATACTTACCAATTGTAGATGTGGAGGCTGATAAAGGCATCTATTTTTTAAAGTTTAATTCGTTAGCTACTTCCTGATAGCTTTCGGGGTCATTCTTTTTGAGATAATCAATGAGACGGCGCCTTCTTCCAACTAAAGTAAGCAGGCCCCGGCGGGAATGGAAATCTTTTTTATGGTTTTTCATATGGTCAGTAAGGTAATTTATTCTTTCTGTAAGCAAAGCAATTTGGACTGCTACAGACCCGGTATCACCTACATGGCCCTTAAATTTTTCGATAATTTCTTTTTTTCTTGTTTTATTAATCATGGTTAAGATCCTCAAGATTGCATTATTGTAACAAACTTAAAATTTTAGTCAATAGTTTTCTTAAAAACCCTTTCCTGCCCGAATCACTCCTGGCTTTTTTCAAAATCCTTAACTATTTTTTTAACTTCCATTTCTGTATTTTCAATTTTTTGCCGGCAAAGCTTTATTAATTCAATGGCCTTTTTTACCTTTTCTGAAACCTGGTCAACATCAACCCGCTCATCTTCCAGGTCAGCCAAAATCTGATTCAGCTCATCTACGGCTTCACTGTACTTAGCTTCTTTTTTCCCCATCTTGCCTCCCGCGTTAGTTTAATTTTACTTTTTAGATATAACCGGCATTTAAGCTGGTAAATCAATCTTTTCTCTTGACTTCGGACTCAACCCAACCCTTATAAAAAACAGTTTTTATTTTATCTCCAGCTTCCAAAGAAAAAGATTCCTTTAGCGGCTTACCTTTAAGATAAGTAACCGAATATCCTCTTTTAAGAATACCTTTTGGGTCAAGCAAGCTAACTTTTTCGGTTATATGTTTAATTTGGTTCCGGCTGGCTTCTAAAAGTTTCTTAGCGCTAAAAATAATATTCTGGCTAAAATTATCTAACTTATTCTTTTGCTGCTGTATATACATCGTTAAAAAATTAAGAGCCGAATGTTTCTTGCCAAGAAGCCCCTCTCTTTGAATACGAAAATAACCGGAAACTACAGAATTAAACCTTAAAGCTGTATTTTGCAGGTATTGCCTTTTTTCACGCAACAATTCCTCAGCCGCGCTCAAAACTGACTCCTCTTTCTTCAGAAGGGTTTCGGTAAAAACCTGAGTTTTTTCCACTAGGTGTTGAGCCGCCGCTGTGGGAGTTTTGCAGCTGGTATGAGCCATAAGGTCAATAATGGTCGTGTTAATTTGATGGCCAACCGCGGCTACTACCGGAAAGTTAAGTAAAGCGATTTTCTCAGCTATTTTCTTGCTGTCAAAATAACTTAAGTCCGCGGTTGAACCTCCGCCGCGGGTTATAACCACCACATCTAATTCTTCCGAAGTTAAATTATTGAAATAATCTAATGCTTTTAGGACACCCGGCTCAACCAGCTTTCCCTGCATGTGAGCGCCAAAAGCCTGAACTTTAAACCCATAGCCGCTAAGAAGAAGTTCATTGGTAAAATCATGGTAAGCTGCTGAATCTAAAGAAGTAATTAGGCCAATTTTAAGCGGCAGAAGAGGAAAGATTTTTTCTTTATTTTTCTCGAGTAAACCTCTTTTTTTTAAATCAGCTATAATTT
>PXAH01000027.1 GCA_003565945.1 Candidatus Omnitrophota bacterium | reverse complement strand
GGCGGGGGGTAAGCTAACATCTTTACAGGGTAAAACGCTAACCTATGAAACCATAGGTTATATTGCTTCTAACCAAAAAATTCATCAAGAAGTTTTAGACACAGTCTCCCGCTATCTTTAGGGTGTTCATCAAACTGCGTTAGGGGTGGCTGAGGTGACGAACCCGTTCGGCTACGCTCAGGGTTCGTCCTGAGTGAAATCGAAGGACGAAGGCCTTGCCCGCGCGCAGTCCGCTTTTTACTGGATAAGCACGGGCGAGGTGGCGCCGAGGACGGGGTCCCCTTTTAGCAACGAATTACAGTTGACAAATAGTGATTATTTGCTAACATAAATTCATTATGTGGTTGGCAATTTTATTTATTATCATTGGTGTAGCGAGCCGGCTTATTCCCCATCTGCCTAATTTTGCTCCCCTGGCGGCGATTGCCCTCTTCAGCGGAGTTTATCTAAAGCAGAAAAATGCCTGGCTTATTCCTCTGGGGGCATTCTTGATTTCTGATTTGATTATCGGCCTTCATTCAACTATACCTTTTACCTGGGGTTCGATATTGCTTATTTATTTTTTGGGTAAACAGCTTAAGAAAAGAAAAACAGTTTTAAACACAATCTCATTTACTTTGGCTTCTTCTTTTTTGTTTTTTCTGGTTACTAACTTCGGTGTATGGCTAATCGGCTGGTACCCCCGTAATTTAGCCGGTTTAGTTAACTGCTATATCAGTGCTATCCCTTTTTTCAGGACATCGCTTATATCCAATTTTGCCTATGTGGTTGTCTTCTTCGGTGCTTATGAATACTTTACCAGAGAAGCAAAACTTGCCCGCAAAGCCGCCTAAAAAATTTATTTAATTAATGGAAGTTAACCTGCTTTCTTATACCAAAAACCCGCAAAAAATAATTTATGCTTCTGCCCGCCAATGTTATTCAAAATTTTCCGCCTATAGCATCTATAGCAAAAAAGATAAATTACCTTCTTCAAAATTAAAAAAATTTATCGCTGAATTAGTTAAAAGAGGCCATCTTTCTCCTCTTGAGCACGTTAGTTTTACTTTTGCCGCCAGCGGTATTTCCCGTATTTGCACTCATCAGTTAGTCCGGCACCGGATAGCTTCTTATTCCCAGCAAAGCCAGCGCTACGTGGGAATGGATGATTTTGATTTTGTTTTGCCTGACTCAATAAAGAAAGACCCCCGGGCAAAAAAAGAATTTCTTGAGGCGGTAAGCTATCTTAAAAATAAGTATCAAAAAATCCGGGGTATCTTAGAGGAATCTTCCGGCTTGGATAAGGAAAAAATTAACCAGGATTTGCGTTTTCTTCTTCCCCAGGCCTGCGGAACAAAGATAGTAATTAGCATGAATGCCCGCCAGCTTCTTCATTTTTTTGCCGAACGGCTTTGCCTGCGGGCGCAGTGGGAGGTAAGAGGGCTTGCCGCTAAGATGTTGTCTTTTTCCCGTAAAGTATTGCCGGAAATTTTTGACGGGGCCGGGCCAAAATGCAAAAAGTTGAATTTTTGCCCCGAATCGGCTCTTGACTGCCCTTTATATCCGAATAAAAAATGAAAAAAATAATTTTTAAAACCAATCTTTTTACTTTTCAAGGAGTCTTAAACGATACCGATGCTGCTTCAGAAATCTTCAGAGGCTTACCGGTAAACTCAAACGTTTCCCGCTGGGGAAAAGAAATTTATTTTGATTTGGGCTTTAAGGTTTCTTCTCAGTCAGCCACAACCGAGGTGGCCCCCGGTGATATAGGCTACTGGCCGCAGGGAAAGGCGCTTTGTATTTTTTACGGCCCTACCCCTTTAAGCGAAGAGGAAGATAAGCCGGTACCGGCTTCTCCGGTTGTAATTGTAGGAAAGACTACCGCCGAGCCGGCAAGCCTGGATAAGATAAAGTTAGGTGAACCAATCAGCCTAGATAAGTGCCCTTAGCTTGGCAGTTATGAATATTTTTATCCTTTTTTTAGCTTTAGCGGTAGTTTTTCTTTTCCTTTTTATTTTTCTTAAAAACCTGGAAAGAAAATCTATGTTTTTCCAGGTAAAAGAAATTGAAGCCGCCCCTGATTATTTTGGCCTTCCCTTTGAAGATGTTTATCTAGAAACTTCTGATAAGCTCAAAATAAATGCTTGGTTTATTCCAAGCCCGGCCGGCCGGTTTACTTTATTGTTTTTACACGGAAACGGCGGTAACATTTCTCACCGGCTTCACAAGATAGCCCAATTGCATAGTTTGGGAGTAAATATTTTTTTAGTTGATTACCGCGGTTACGGAAGAAGCCAGGGAGTACCCTCGGTTAAGGGAGTTTATCAGGATGCTCAAGCCGCTTTTAATTTCCTTACTACTGAGAAAAAAATCCGGCCCGGTTCTGTAGTTTTATACGGTGAATCTTTAGGCAGTGCTCCGGCGGTGCGCCTGGCCTCAGAAAATAAAGCGGGAGGTTTAATCCTAGACGGAGGCTTCTCCTGCGGCCGGGATATGGCTAAGATTTTTTTCCCTTACATACCTTCCTGCTTTATGCCCGATGCTTTTAATAATTTAAAATACATAAGTCAAGTTAAGGTTCCGAAATTATTTATCCATTCTAAGGCTGATGAGATTGTTCCGGTTAAGCTTGCCCGTAAACTCTATTCAAAGGCCGGTGAACCTAAGGAATTTGTTTGGCTTCTGGGCGGCCATAACACTTCCTATATTGATAGTTTAGATAAATACCTCAGCTCAATAAGTTCTTTCATAAACAAAATAGAAAAAGAAAAATTATGCTAAAAAAAGCCAAAATCGCCGGATTTTTATTACCGGTTATTATTTTTTTATTTTTTTTATCCGGCTGTGTTTTAATCAAAAAAGGGCCCCAGCTGCGCACCTTAAAAGAGTTAGGAGATAGCCAGAGGCGAATGGAGCTTTATATTCAAAAAAAAGAAACTAATTTAAAGCGTCTGCTAGAAGATATAGAGGAAAATAGATTGCAGCCAGGCTTATCTTACGGAGATTTTATTTCTTCTTACGGCCGGCCGGTTTTAGAAAAAAGCCTTGACCGGCAGGATTTAACCAAAGAACTTCTTTACCGCCGTCCGACTCAGTACTTCAATACCAAAAAAGTTTATCTTTATTTTGACCAAAATTTAAATTTAAGCCATTGGCGGCTTCAGCTACCAAGCCAATAGAGGATGGTATTTTATTAATTTTTTAGTAATTTTTGTATTGACAAAAAGCCAAAATATATATATCATTAAGTAGGTTTATTACTTTAACCGTTCAATTTAAGGAGGTACCGCAAATGGCAGAGGAAAAAAAGAAAGGTGGAGTAGCCGCTAAAACTATTTTAAAAATTATTCTTGGCCTTATATTTATTGGCTTAGGTATTTGGGCGATAGTAGGCTGGTGGGATGAGCTTTTAGTTTTGATTCAAGGCAGTATCGGCTTGTTTGCTGTTTTAGCCGGAGCCATAACAATAGCTATAGCCAAAGAATAACAGAGGTTTTTCTCTGTTATCTTTTTAATAAAGGCAGGCTGCTTAATCAGCCTGCCTTTTTTCCTTTTTTTTTCTTTTCTTTGTGGTAAAATCTACCAACTAATCAATAATATATAATTTAGAAAAGGAGGAAGAATGTTTACCAAGGTAATAAGTTTTGCCCGCGCCCGCTTTCAAACAGTAGTTTTAGTTTCTGCTTTAGGGCTGGCTTTGGCTTTAGCCGCTCAGGTTAGAATCCCTTTGTTTTTTACTCCTGTTCCTTTAACCTTGCAGACATTTGTGGTTTACCTGGCTGTAAGGATTCTAAGAAAGAAGGCTTTCCTCCCGGTTCTTTTTTATTTAACTGCCGGCATCCTTGGTTTTCCTGTTTTTGCCGCTAGCAGTTTCGGTTTTATTTATCTGGCCGGCCCCACCGGCGGCTATATCGTTGGCTTTTTAGCCGCGGCTTTAATTGCTCCTTTTCTTTTTTCCCAAAATAAAAGTTTTTCCGCTAATTTGCTTTGTTTTTCCCTGGCCAGTTTAATTATCTACGGCTTAGGGATTTTTTGGCTCATTTACCTTTACCGGCTTAGTTTGCCGGCAGCCTTAACAGCCGGCTTTTATCCTTTTTTAGCCGGAGAAGCTTTAAAAATTACAACAGCCGCTTTTCTGACCAAAGATAAAGCAGAGAAGGCAAAAAGCTAAACTTAGAACCCTAAGCGTCGAACATCGAACATTAAACGTCAAACGTCGAACATCGAACATCGAACGTCGAACGAAAAAAATGCCAAGCTACAAACTGCAAAAAAACGGTTTATTCACTATAAATGATTACAACCGGGCAACTCCTTTTTCTAACTTTCTGCCCGGCATCGCCGGTGCCTGGGGCATACCTCTCTGGGCTTTTTATGTAAACCGCGGCCAGGCCCTATCCAGTTTTGGCTTAAAAGATAAAAACGGCGCCATTGCTGAGTTTTATCCGGCTAATAAAGCTTACAGCCTTACCCCCTTTTTTGGTTTCCGCACCTTTATCAAGAACAGCTCTTTTTATGAGCCGTTTGGGCTAAACTCTCCTCAATCAACCCAAACTATGCTAATCTCATCAAGCTGCCTGGATATAATTGATTCTAATCCTGATTTTGGCCTCAAAGTTGGGGTTAAGTACTTTACCCTGCCTAACCAACCGGTGGCGGCTTTAGTCAGAAAAGTAACTTTTAAAAATATCTCCAAAAAGAAAATCAATTTCACGGCTTTAGACGGGCTGGCCCGGGTTATCCCTTACGGGACGGCTAATAGTTTTTTAAAAGAGATGTCCCGGACCGTTGAGGCTTGGATGCACGCTTACTTTAGCCAAAACTTTGCTTTTTTTCGCTTGATTACCGACCCGGCTGATACCGCCCAGGTCTCCTATACCGAAGGCGCTAATTTCAACTATTCTTTTTACCGGAAAAACGGCGAAAGAATTAATCCGCCGATAATTGCTGATCCAAACAAAATTTTCGGGGAAAACCTTTCTTACAGCTTTCCGGAAGAATTTATCAAAAAAAGTTTTAAGCCTTCCGGCTCTCAAATCCTTTGCGGCAGGACCCCTTCGGCTTTTAGTTTTCTTAAACTTTCTCTGGCGCCGCAGGAGAAGCTTACCTTTTATAATTTATTCGGAGCCGCCCCGGCCCTTGAGCCGGTTAAAAAAATTGCCGCTAAGCTTGATACCCGTTTTTTGGCAGAAAAGGAATCCCAAAATAACTCAATCATCGAATCAATCAAAGATAACGCTTTCTCTCTTTCCGGCTCAACCCGCTTTAGCTGCTACGTTGGCTCAAGTTACCTGGATAACATTCTGCGGGGAGGTTTTCCCTATAAGCCGGACCAAAGTTTAGCCGGAACTTTACCTTATTATATTTATTCCCGCAAGCACGGCGATCCTGAGCGTGATTATAATTACTTTAATCTCTTGCCCTCTTTTTTCTCCGAAGGCCAGGGCAACTATCGCGACGTAAACCAAAACCGCCGCTTGGATTTATTTTTCCAGCCTTCCTTAGAAGAAGAAAATATAACTTATTTTCTAAACTTAACCCAAATTGACGGCTACAATCCTTTAGTGGTGGAGGGCCAGAAACTTTACCTCGATGAGCCCGCGGCCAAAAAAATACTAAAAAAGCATCAAATCAAAAAGAAAAAATTCCTTCATCTTTTAATTAAGGGTTTTTATTTAGGCGAGTTTCTTGATTTATTGTCCCAGGAAAACGGCGGCAAAGACAAAGAGGAGCTGAGCCGCCTGATTTTAAAAGAGGCCAAAAGAAGGGCACAGGCTTCTCATGGCGAAGGCTACTGGATAGACCACTGGCGCTATTCGCTCGACTTAATCGAAAACTTCCTTAGCTTTTACCCTGACCGCCTGAAAAAACTTTTCTTAGAAACTGAGTTTACTTTCTTCGACGATAAATACAAAATAAAGCCAAGGCGGAAACGTTATGTTTTACGCAAAGGCAAAGTTTATCAGGGTGAGTCAATCGAGGTTGACAAAGATAAAGCTCAGGTTATAAAAAAGCGCAAAGATTTTAAAAACCTTCTTCGCTCATCCGACGGAAAATTTTATAAAACTAATTTAGTTGAGAAGCTTCTGGTTTTGATTTTAAATAAAGCCGCCTCTTTTGATCCCGACGGCTTGGGTATAGAGATGGAGGCCGATAAACCCGGCTGGTGTGATTCCTTAAACGGCTTGCCGGCTCTTTTCGGTTCTTCTTTCTGTGAGACTCTTGAGTTGAAGCGGGCCGCTCTCATGCTCAAAGAAGCTTTAGCCGCCTTAGGAAAAGATAAACCTAAAAGTTTACGCCTTGCTAAAAATACTTATACTTTTTTTAGCTCACTGGATAGGTTAATTGCTTCTTACCGGAGGAGTACCTCAAAAGAGAGAAATTTAACTTACTGGGATAAATCAAACAAAATAAAAGAAAGTTTTCGCAAAAATTCTTTTTATTCTTTATCCCCAAAAACCAGCTTAAAAACCGCAAAGCTTGAAAACTTCCTTAGCTCTCTGCTTAAAAAAATAGAGCCGGCTTTAAAAAAAGCCAAAGATAAAAAAACAAATCTTTTCTTTACTTATTTTACTTACCAGGTAACCAGCTTTAAAAAAACAAACCATCATCCTTTTCCTTTGAGCTTTCGCCGTTCTAACCTGCCTTTGTTTTTAGAGGGGGTAGTTCACGGCCTGCGCTCTTATAATTTTTCTCTTTCTAAAGCGGTGCCTTCTCTAAAGCAAAAAAAGCAGTCTCTGCTTTTGCACCAAAATACCAAAAAATCCCCTCTTTTTGATAAAAAGCTGAAGATGTATAAGCTAAACGCTTCTTTGGCCGGCCAGCCTCTTGAGATTGGCAGAAGCCGGGTCTTTACCCCCGGCTGGCTGGAAAACGAATCTATCTGGCTGCATATGGAGTATAAATACTTGCTTGAACTGCTCAAGGCCGGCCTCTACCGCCAGTTTTTCGCTGAATTCAAAGATTGCGCTGTTTGCTTTCAGGACCCTAAAGTTTACGGCCGCAGCATCTTAGAGAATTCATCTTTTTTAGTAAGCAGTGCTCATCCCGATAGGAACTTACACGCTAAAGGTTTTGTTGCCCGCTTAACCGGCGCTACAGCCGAATTAATCAATATCTGGGCCTTTATTTCCTTGGGGCCGCGGCCTTTTTCTGTAGATAAAAAGGGCCGGCTTCAGTTTAAGCCTTCCCCCTTGCTTGAACAAAGTTTTTTTACCAAAGAATCCCAGCTAATTAGCTGGCAGGGTGAAAAAGTAAGAATCCCCAAGGATACTTACGCTTTTAAGCTTTTCTCAAAAACCCTGGTGGTTTATCATAACCCCAAACGCCTGGATACTTTTTCATCTGAGTGCCGGCTTAAAAAAATAGAGGTAGAAATCGAAGGTAAGCTCCATAGCTTCGCAGCCGTGGTAAAAGATGAACCGCTAGCCCGGGCTATCCGGGCCCAAAAAGCCGATAGAATCGACATCCACCTTGCCTAAAAAATAAAATAAAAAATGTGCTTGACAAGTTCTTTAATTTCTGCCAAAATTAGCCTAAATATAGCCTTGTAAACGCTTTCAAAAAAAAATAAAATTACCTTGACAAAAAAGGCTTTATTTGTCAGAATTGTATTAAATAGAGTTCTTTCAAATTAAAAACGCAACCGAAAAACGTTCGACGATTCGAGCTATCCGCCTTCGCTAAAGCTTCGGCGAGACTTCTCCGAAGCTCGAAGAGCGAAGGAGAGCGCAACCGATAAACGTACAACGGTTACCTTGTGTTTTTCAGTTATACGTCCGAGGTAATTTCAGTCTGGCCAAAAAGGAGGTGATGCAAAAATTTAAGCCGCGAGATTACCAAAAAATTTGGGCGTTATAACATAGAATAGTAATTAACAAGGAATGATAACCTTGG
>PXAH01000129.1 GCA_003565945.1 Candidatus Omnitrophota bacterium | reverse complement strand
GTTCAGCTTCCGGCTATTTTTATTATTGAAAAAATAAAAAGCCGGAAAACTGTTTCAATTTATTCAGCTTTTACCGGAAGGTTGATTTGGTTTATTATCGCGGCTATTCCTTTCGCCTTTAGTGCTTCGGCTGGTTTTTCGCTTTTAATCAGTTGTATATTGGTCAGTTCTCTTTTGGCAGGCATAGGCGGCTGTGCCTGGAATTCCTGGATGCGGGATTTAGTTCCTGAAAATAGAATGGGCAGTTTCTTTTCCCGCCGGCTTCAGGTAGCAATTGTTTTAGGAATTTTAGTTAGTTTGTTGGCAAGTGTTCTTATTGACAGGTGGGAGCTTATTTTTGGCAGTCAGCAGATATTTGCTTATTCTGCCTTGTTTGCTCTAGGTGCCTCTATTGGCTTGGTAGGTGTTTTTTTGCTGGCTAAAGTTCCTGAAAAGAGGATGGCCGCGCAAAAGTTAAATTTTTTTAAATTAATTTTAAAGCCTTTTAAAGATTTAAATTTTAGGCGCCTAATGCTTTTTTTAGCTTCCTGGAGTTTCGCGGTTAATCTTGCGGCTCCTTTCTTTACAGTTTATATGCTTAAAAGGTTAGAGTTGAGTATGTCTTTAATCGTGGTTCTAAGTATTGTAAGCCAGATATGTAATTTTACCTTTTTGGGAGTGTGGGGAAAACAAGCTGATAGATTTAGCAATAAATCGGTTTTAGCGGTAAGTTGCCCTTTATTTATGGTAAGCGTTTTAGCCTGGGCTTTTACTACCTTACCTGATAAGTATTTTTTGACCATGCCTCTTTTATTTTTGATTCATATGATTATGGGTACGGCTATGGCCGGAGTAACTATTGCTTCCGGAAATATTAGCTTGAAACTCGCGCCAAGAGGAGAAGCTACGGCTTATTTAGCTACCAACACCCTTGTTAATTCATTTGCTGCCGGAATAGCGCCGGTTATCGGGGGAAAATTTGCTGATTTTTTTGCCCTTCGCAATTTATCAGTTTTGCTTCAATGGAGCGGTCCGGTTAAAGAATTTACTTTACAAACTTTGAGTTTTCAGCACTGGGATTTTTTCTTTGTTTTTGCTTTTATGGTCGGTTTTTATGCTTTGCACAGGCTTTCATTGATTAAGGAAGAAGGAGAAGTTGATGAAAAAATTGTTCGGAGTGAATTTATTGCCTCTGTTAAGCGCCCTTTAAGGAGCCTTTCATCGGGTGCTGGATTGCTGCAAGTTATTTCCTATCCCTTTAATATTTTTCTAAGGCCAAGAGGGCAAAAAGTTAAATTAGACAAATAATTCACTTTTTATTTATCTATTTAGCAGTATAATAAAATCACAATTAGGCAATTAAGAGGGATAAAATCAAGGTAACTTTTAGGTTAAGTTGAAAAAGGGGGGTTATAATGAAAAAAAACTTTTTTTTTACAGTGGTAGTTGTGCTAGTTTTAGGCCTATTTTTTTATGGCTGCACAAGAAAGGCAGAGTCAAGCCAGGAAGCTATTGAGATTGCTCAAGCAATGGAGACGGCTGAGGAGCAAGTTGATTATCTTATCAAGCAAGCAAAAGCATTTTATAATTCTGATGAGTTCCAGCAAGCAGTAAATATAACTCAGCATATCTTAAGGCATTTGGATAGAGATTCTCAAGAAGCAAAGTCATTAATGGATAAGGCTAGAGAGGCATTGGCGGCTCAGGCACAGGAAGCGATTTCCGGGTTTGGCCAATAATTTTTTGTTTTTAGCTTAATTATGGGGAGGATGTATGTTGAAGAGGTTATTTTTAAAAATAAGTTTAGTTTGTTTTCTGGCTGTTTTTGCTTTAGCCGGAGAAGTTTTGGCGCGGCAGCCGCAGAGCGGCGCAAGCCAAAGAGGCCGGGCCATTCAAAGAGGCAGAAAAGAAGATTTAGGTAGAGGAGAAGAAAGAGGGATTATCATAGATGATGGCTTGGTCTCCGAAGAGGCAGTTGAAGTTATAGGCCCTCTGGGAGCAGAAGGAAGAGATATCGTCGGCCCTTTGGGAACAGATACAAAAGGACAAATTGAGCCCAACGACACTTTTGCTCCAAAGCGTTAGTTTTAAATAATATTTAACTAAACTTTTACTTTAGCTTTTTATAAGGGCGGTAGGTGGTTCTACCGCCTTTTTTTACATTGACAATGAATTATCTTATCAGCGGCGATTATAATTCCTTGCCTGCTAAGATGTTTACAGTTGAGGAAGGTCAATGTATAATAAGGTTTTTCAATAATCAATAGCTATTTCTTTTGAACTTATCAATAGAGAAGGTATTACCACCTTAACTTGGTTTATTTCTCTAGAGTAAGTAGGGGGCGAGGAGGAAGATAAGAAAAAGTAATGAAAATAGTTTTTTTGGGTTTTCAGAAATGGGGTTGGTCGGCTTTAAAGGGATTGTTGGAGTCAAGGCACCAGGTTGCTTTGATACTTACCCATCCGGAGAGTAAATCTACTTACAAAGGGTCTTTTCTGGATGAATCTGTAAAAGAGTTAGCAGAGTCAAGCAAGATAGAGTTTTTAGAATCCAGAAGTGCTAATCAAAAGGAAGTGGTAAATAAAATCAAAAATGCTAACCCAGATGTTATTGTTTCTTCTGATTGGGAAACCTGGATTTCTCCGGAAGTTGCGGCCTTGGCTGGCAAAGCGGCTATTAATATTCATGATTCACTTTTGCCAAAATATGCCGGTTTTTCCCCGGTCAATTGGGCTATAATCAACGGAGAAAAACAAACCGGGATTACAGTTCATTATATAGAAGAAGCCTTTGACCAAGGGAAAATTATTTTACAAAAAAGGGTATCTATAAGAGAAACTGACACAATTGTTGATTTGTTAGAGAAAATTTTTCGAAAAATACCGGACGCGCTTCTGGAGTCCTTAGACTTGATTGAAAAGGGTGGGGTAGCGGCTAAAAAGCAAGATATCCGCAAGGCCTCTTTTTATCATAAGATTCTAAATAAGGATTGTGCGATTGATTGGAGTGATTCTTGTCGAAATATTTATAATTTTATCCGCGCTTTAACAGGCCCATTTCCTAACGCTCACACATATTTTAAAGGGGAAAAAATAAAAATAAAAAAGGCGTCTAAGCTTGATAAAGTTTACTGTGGTATTCCCGGCCGTTTAGTCCGGCGGGAAGAAAGGGGAGTGGTTGTTTTATGCGGCAAGCCGGGGGGTAACCGGCCTCAAGGTATTTTAATAGAGGAGGTTCAAGATAAAAAGAATAAAATCTGGCCGGCTAATAAGTATTTTTCAAAAATGGGTGTTTATTTAGGCAGAGTTGGGTGAAGTTTTTTGGCGTAGGATTAAAGAGTGGCAGTGGTTAGTTGAATTCCCCTTTTGCTTAAAAAGTTGAGCAGCATTTATTCTGTTTCTGGCTGTTTTATCAGCAAAACTATCCTTGCTTTTATTGCTTTGGTGGTAAAACGCAATTATAAAAATAACAGTGGTATAAGTCCTTTTATTTGAGTAGATTGCATGCTCTATAGGTTAGGAAAGTTAACTATAAATTGTTTCTTGAAGCTATTCTTCGATCTTGTATTGGAGGGAGAAGATGTTTTTCCCTCAAAAGGCCCTTTTATTTTAGCTTCAAACCATCCCAGCCACTTTGATCCGCCTCTTTTGGCCGCTTTTGTTAAGCGCCGGGTGTGGTTTCTAGCCAAAGAAGAGCTCTTCCGCGGAAGGATTGCCCGGATTTTTTTTTATAATCTAGGGGCTATACCGGTTAAGCGCAACAGCAGTGATTTTAGAGCTATGCGCCGCTCCTTGGATATTTTAAAAGAAAGGCCGCTTTTGGTTTTTCCGCAGGGTTTGGTGGCAGCTCCCTGGGAGCAAGTTAATGCCGGGGTTGGATTTTTAGCTAAGAAGTCGGGTGTACCCCTGGTAGCAGCACGTATTTATGGGTCAGAGAATGTATTTCCTATAAGTAAGTCTTTATTCAAAAGAAAAACGATTAAGGTGATTTTTAGCCGTATACAGGAAGTTAATCTTGATGAGGCAAGCAAAGTAGTTGCTGAAAAAATAATGGCTAAAATTAAAAGCTTTTGATTTGATTATGAAAATAATATTTATTTATCCGCGATTTGAGAAATTTTTAAGTAACAATGATCAACTGGATAAAGGATTAGTTGATTACTTCCTTGGTGACTTTACGACTCCTCCCTCGCTGGGGATTCCTATCCTGGCTTCCTGGACTCCCCCTGACGTTGAAATAAAACTTATAGATGATAACAGTGGCGATATTGCTGATTTTAATGAACCAGCTGATTTGATAGCTATTAATTGCTTCACTCCTCAGGCAACACGCGCTTTTGAATTAGCCGATAAATACCGGGCCGCCGGCAAGAAAGTAGCTATGGGCGGCTTTTTTCCTTCTTTTATGGTTGAGGAGTGCCTTAACCATGCTGATTCTGTTATTGTGGGTGAGGCTGAGCCTGTCTGGGAAAAGGTTATAGAGGATGTGCGCAACCGGCAGCTAAAGAAAAAGTATGTTGGCGGGTGCAATTTTGATCTTTCGAAAATGCGTATTCCCAGGCGTGATATATTTTATAACAAAAAAAACTATGACTGGGATGAAGATCTTGTTCAGATAACTCGGGGCTGTTCTTATAATTGCGCGATGTGCGCTATTCCCGCTCATATGGGTTCCCGGATTCGTTTTCGGCCGGTAGAGAAAGTTGTTGAGGAGATAAAGACGCTTAAATACGACAATGTTTACTTGGCTGACGATGTTCTCTTTTTTCCGCAGAAGCGTATTCATAGGTATGTGACCGAATTATTGCAAGCTCTTATTCCGCTCAATAAGAAGTATTTTGTTTCCTCAACTATGGCCCTTCGTACTGATCCTGAATTTTTAGATTTAGCCAAGAAAGCGGGAATACGCAATTTTTATTGTACGATGAATGTGGATCCTATATCAATTAAGGCAATTCAGGGCGGGAAAAAAGAACAGCAAATGCTTTGTGATCTTGTCAAGAATATAGAAGGCCGGGGTATGCGCTTTTTCGGCTCCTTTGCCATTGGCCGGGATTGGGATGATAATAATATTGCCGACCGCATTCTTGATTTGAGCCAGAAAGCAAATATTCGAACCTCAGAGTTTTTTCTTTTTACGCCTTATCCTGGAACTGTGCACTGGGAGCGGTTAGAGCGCCAGGGCCGGATTTTTGACCGCAACTGGAGCCATTATAATGGTGCCCACATTGTTGCGCATCATCCTAAAATGAGCGATGAACAGCTTTACAGCCAGTTTATAAAGGTATGGAAAGGTTTTTTCCAAAAAAATAAGGATCGCCATGCTGTTGATATGGCACCTATCGAATACGAAGGAGACAAGGTAGTAGCCGGCAAGCAGCTTCGTAAAAAAGGTATTCGAGGCCAGGCTGTCATAACCGGCATTGGATTAATAAGCCCAATAGGAAATGATAAAGAAACAATTTCCGATGCCTTAAGGGAGGGCCGCCATGGTATCGGCCATATTAAGAAATTTGATACCGCCTACTTTTCAACTAATTTTGGGGCAGAAATTAAAGATTTTAACCCTTCCAACCATCTAAGCCCCTCGGAGTGTCAAGATTTCGATGACCCTTATATTCAGCTTGGCTTAGCCGCAGCCAGAAAAGCGATTAAGGATTCAGGATTGGAATTAAAAAGCGATCAAATCAATCGAGATATCGGCCTGGTACTTGGAACCTGTAACGGGGGCCTTTTATCAGGAGAAAAAGAATATAAATGGCTTCATGGTAAATCTGAGGTTCCTTTTGATGAAAAAATGAATTTATTAGTTAAGTACTATGGATTTGGAAAGGCACTTTCTCGCGGGCTTAAAATTGGCGGCGATGTCTGGGTGGTTACAACAGCCTGTTCATCAACTACTGCGGCTATTGGCCTTGCCCAGACATTAATTCGCAGAGGATATTACAAGAAAGTTATTGTTGGGGGTTCAGACAGTTTAAGTTTAGCTAGTATGTCGGGATTTAATGGATTGAAAGCTTTATCCGCAAGCCGGACATCGCCTTTTTCATTGCCGGTTGGGTTGAATATCGGGGAGGCTGCTTGTTTCTGGGTTGTTGAGGAGATGGAGCACGCATTCTTGCGGCATGCGCGTTGTTATGGCAAAATTGCCGGGCATGCAACTACCTCTGATGCTTATCATCCTACCGCTCCTGATCCCCGCGGTGATGGGGTTTATCGAACTTTAAAAGGGGCATTGTATAATTCCGGCCTTGAATTAAAAGATATCGGATACATTAACGCGCATGGAACCGGGACTGAGGCCAATGACCGGGCTGAAAGCAAAGGTATTGCAAAATTTATCAAAGATTTGCCGATTCCGGCGGTGTCATTAAAGTCTTTTTTTGCTCATTGTATGGGCGCGGCAGGAATTATGGAGGCGACCTGCAGCCTTTTATCTATGCAGGAGGGATTTATTCCGCCAACAATAAATTTTTCTCAGGCCCGTCCTGGCTGCAATCTTGATTATGTGCCCAATAGTTTCCGGATGAAAGAACATAAAGCTTTTATTTCAGCTAATTATGCTTTTGGGGGCAATAACGCAGCGGTTACGATAACTAACTGGAATCATCCCACTCCTGATAAACAGGAAAAAGCCTATAGAGTTGTTATAAGTGGTGCAGGTGTTGTCTCATCTTTAGGGTTATCTATGGATGAGAACTTAAAGGCTTTGGCCCAGAGAAAGAAAGGCATTGGGTTAATTAAGCGGCTAAAGCTTAAAAACATGAAATCGAATATGGCAGGGCTGGTGCCGGATTTTAATAAAGCCGTAATTGATAGGCGTATTGATTTTTCTCATATGAATCCCATAAGTAAGTTTGCCACGGTTGCGGCAAAGCAAGCCTTGGATAGCGCGGGTATCAGGGTAGGCAGAACCAACGCGGATAAAATCGGGATTGCCATGGGTGTTTGTGGTGGGCCCTCAGAAGCGGATCATATGAATAGCTTATATACCAGTGAAAATTATGAACCGAATATCAGCTGTTTTTCTAATATTACGGCTAATTCAACTGCCGGATGGGTCTCTAATGCTCTTTATTTAAAAGGGGTTAATATCTCATTAGCGCCTGGGCATCACGCCGGCCTTCAGGCTTTATTCTATGCCTTTGATAGTTTGGCCCAAGGCCAGGCTGATCATATTCTTGCCGGAGCAGCTGATGAAGTATTTGCCCATCATTACTGGAAATATGACTTAATAAATTACCTCTACACAGGCGAAAAAGAGAAGGATTATCGGATTAGATTAGATAATGCCAAAAAGAAAGTATTAGGTGAAGGGGCGGGGATGATTGTTATGGAACCGCTTGGCCTGGCTGAGAAAAGAGGGGCTGATATCCTTGGGGAGGTGTTAGGCTATGGAATGTCAATGGACGGGGGGCCGTTTCTTGAGCAAAGCCTTGATAAGCAAGGATTACTACATGCTATTTATTTGGCTATAAAAAGATCAGAGATAAAAAGAGAAGATATTGACCTTGTTCTCTGGGCACCGCAAGGAAATATTCAGGATAAAAAGGTTATTGACGCCTGTAGGCATATCTTGAATAGCCGGCAGAAAGAAGTTCCTCTTGTTACGACTACCTTTAATACCGGCTATATTGAAAGTGCCTCGGCAATGGTTACCCTGGCCTGTGTGCTTAATTGCCTAAGAAAAGGAAGTGCTCTTTGGCCGCAGCTTACCGGAATAGATGAAATTGACAATAAAAATTTAAACAAACATCCCAATAATATATTGGTCTTAGGAAGCAGTGATGTAGGATATAATTTCGCGGTTATTGTTAAGCCTTACAAACAGTAGAGCACTAAGCTATTAAGCCTTGATTTTTAATTGACTTTTTAGGGGGTATATATTAGTCTATATTATTAATATTAATAATTGCTTTAATGTAAAGGAGAAATTTTGTATGGACAACGCAATGCAGGCAATAATTGATAAACGGGCTGAAGTGGTTAATTCTTTGAAAGAAGAATTGATCAAAAGGCTT
>PXAH01000138.1 GCA_003565945.1 Candidatus Omnitrophota bacterium | reverse complement strand
CTCTTCCCCCAAGATAGAACCACCATACTTAATCACAAAAATCTTTTTATGAAATTTTTTGATATACGGCAAGGCTTCTATTAAAATGCCTGCTTTTTTAATCGCTTCTTCCATTCTTGGAGTCACCTCTTCTTTTTATAGCTTGGGCCTTTCCGCCAGCTATATTTTAACCTATTTTTAAAATTGATTAATTATACTCAGCATTAATCCTTACATATTCCGGGCTTAAGTCACAAGTATAAACTCTCCAGTTAGCTTTACCCCGCTTCATTTTAATAACTACATTAACTTCTTTTTTCTTTAGTGACCCAAAATTCACAGATAAATTCTCCCGGTTTACTTTAATTTTTGCCTGGCCTAAAACAGCTACTATGCGGCCAAGATTAGGATTACTCCCATAAAGAGCACATTTAAACAGTGTATAGCCGGCTATCTTGTGGGCTATTTCTTTAGCTTCTTTCTTGTTTTTAGCTCCCCGCACATCAAGTTGGATGAACTTAGTCGCGCCTTCAGCGTCAGCAACAATCATCTTGGCAAGTTCAAGCATAACTTCTTCCAAACACTGAAAGAATTTATTCTCCTGACTTCCGGATAAAGGTACTTTCCGGCTGGAAAAAAGAAGCAAAGAATCATTTGTGCTTTCGGCCGAATCTATATTTATAGAATTAAAACTTATATCAGCTATCTCTTTTATTCTTTTTTTAGCCAGGCTTAAATCGATGTCAGCATCGGTTAAAATAAAACTAAGCATTGTAGCCAGGTTAGGTTTAATCATCCCGGCACCTTTAGCGAAACCGGTAATTTTGACTTTCTTTTTACCTAAAATAAGAGTCTTTGATACTACCTTAGCTTTAGTGTCGGTAGTTAAAATACTTTCGGCAAATTTACTAGGATTATCATTTAATTCTTTGACCAACTGGGGGATTTTTTTTATTATTTTTTCTTTAGGCAATTTTTTCCCGATTATCCCGGTTGAGGCAAAAAGAATGTTCTTTTTATCAGTGTTCAAGGCCCGCGCCAAATTAGCAGTTATTAATTCAGTATCTTTATCGCCTTGCTTGTGAGAAAAGCAATTAGCGTTACCACTGTTAACCAGAATTGCTTTAATCGGATTTTTAATGTTCCTCCGGCATAATGAAACCGAATAAGAAACATTAAGATTAGTGGTAAATAAACCTACCGCCTTTCGCGGCTGGCGGCAAAAAATCAGGCCTAAATCATAACCTTTTTTTTTAATTCCGCAGTGCAGGCCTGAAAGCAGAAAACCCTCAGGTATTTTGCTTTTTTTCATTTTTTGAAAAATCCTTACAAGAAGCCGGCTGTCTCACCAAGGCCAAGCATTAAATTCATGTTTTGAACTGCCTGGCCGGCAGCCCCCTTAATTAAATTATCGATACTAGATACAATAATCCCGTTTCTGCCGCTTTTATCTACGGCAAAACCTAAATCGCAAAAATTTGTACCAACAACATCTTTTAACTTTGGTAAGCTATTGCTAATTCTGATAAAAAAAGAATCTTTATAGTAGTCTTGATAAATTGTTTTTAGTCTTGCCTGAGTAATTCTTTGTTTAAAGCTGCAATGAACAGTAGTGTAAATACCCGCCTCAAATCCAGCTACCTGGGGTAAAAAAGAAAGTTGGGGACTGCTTCCGGACTTCCCTTTTATAACCCGGCAAACTTCCGGCTGATGCTGGTGCAGAAAAGGTTTATAAGCCCAGAAATTATTTTCAATATTGGAATAATGGAAATCAAGCAAAGCTTTCCTTCCGGCTCCGGTAACCGCGGACTTAGAGTCAACAGCTACCTTAACCTCAACTAAATTTTGATTAAACAACGGATATAAAGCTAAAATGAGTGAGGTCGCGTAACAACCCGGATTAGCCACTAGCTGAGTCTTTTTTATTTTGGCGGCAAAAAGCTCCGGCAATCCATAAACCGCTTTTTTCAGGTTCTTGCTGTCTAGATGAGTGGTATTGTAAAATTTTTTATATAAAGAAGCATTAAGCCGGTAATCGGCTGATAAATCAATTACCTTTTTGCCTTTACTTAGAATTGCCGGCACAAACCGCATCGAAACCGTATGCGGCAAAGCTAAAAATAAAAAATCACAAGAATCAACCGCTTTACCAACATTAATCGGTTCGCATTTTATTTTAGTTTTTTGAGCAAATTTAGGAAAAATTTCTGAATACAACAAGGGCTTTTTGGTCCGGGAAGCAATATAAGCAACCTCAACCTTTGGATGATTGAGTAAAATTTCAACTAATTTTTCGCCGGTAAATCCGGTCGCGCCGATAACTCCTACTTTAACCATAATTTTTCTCTTTTTTAAACGGTAAACCCTGCTAGACAGCTTTATTCTCCGGCGGGGCAATGAAGCTCCCTGTGGCAAGTCTGTCCTACGAAGCTTTAGCGAAGTAGGACCACAGGGTATCTTTCTTAAAAGCGAAATTCCTTCGAAGCCGAATAGCAACTCTACTTCGCCTTCATCCCCGCGGCCTGGCTTCGCCAAAGGCTACGCCGAGGCGAGCAAGCCGCGGGACTCTCCTTCGTTCTTCGAACTTCAGAGAAGTCTCTCCGAAGCTTTAGCGAGGGAGGATATTCGGCGAAGAAGAATAACTTTTAGCAGAGATATCATAAACGAAAAAACACCTCCAGTCAACCCCAGAACCACAGAGGCCACAAAAAGCACGCGCAAACACGTTTACGAACACGTTCGCGGATTGCGCAGAATATTTTGGTTCTTTCTTGGTGAAATTGAAAGAACCAGTAATTCTTAAATTTAGCCTAACAAACTATAAGTTATCGACTTATAGAAAATTGCTCACCTTACTTAAGAATGACCCAATATTTTCATAAGTCGAGTTAAATTGAATATCCCTAATTATCGGTTTCCGTAGAATAATTTAAGGACTTCGTCAACAGAATTTAATTTAGTTAACTGCTCGGCGGCCTGGAAATGATGAAGGGGCCTAGCTAAGTCAGCTAAGGCTTTAAGATGTGTTTCAGGGGGGGCATCTCTAGAGCTAAGCAAAATAAATAATACCCGCGCATTCTGGCTAACAAAAGGCAATTTCCAACCTTCTTTGTTTATCCCTAAAAAAGCGGTAGAGGTTTCAATCTCGGATATATGTCTATGCAAAAGAACTACCCCCGGAGAAAGTTCCATCGGCTCACTTCCGGCCATTTCAGTAAGATTTTTGCCTATTTTTTTCAAGGTTGCCTGCCGCTTGGAAAACACCTCCCACAAAAGACGGTGTATAGCTTCAGATATAGTTGACTCGCTAAGGCCAAGCTGAATATGGTTGGCCGGCAAAAAAGAAGGATGAAGGGCTTTACCCTTCTTCATCCCTATTCCATCTCCCCAAGGTTTATCAGGCGGATAAACAAATACCTGGTTGATATCCGAAAACTTCTCGCTAATTAAACGAGGAAGCCGGTTAAGATTTGGCTGCCAAGCTAACCGGCCTTTTCGTACGCTTACTATAACTAATAGATCATTTTCCTCTAAAGTTTTTTCCAACCAGGGAATCAATTCCTGCCAGCTATCCAGCTGAACATCTTTCTCCTGTAATTTTGGTAAGCTATCTTGGATTATTTTGCGGGCCTTCTCCATAGTAGGCGCAACCGAGGCCATAAGCAAAGAAGCATCTAACTGATGAGTGAGAGTTTTTACCGCCTCAATGGCGGTGGCAAATCCTGCTTGATGATCAATCAAAGGCGGCACAGCCAAAACCACCCGCTTAGTAGTATTTGTCGGAGCTAAACACCTACTGACCAACATCATCTGAGTGCTGTTGTCTAATACCGAATCCAATACTCTGCCAAATATACGGGATTGAGATGAGCTATCGCGCCAGCCGGAAACTATAACCGATATACGTAAATCCACTATAGCCTGCTGAATACCTATAGAGGTATCTATCGCGGCCCGGGTAATCGGCGTAACCGGAATATCTGCCTCGAGAGCCTGAACTACCGCGTGCCCAAGCAGCTTTTCGGCTCCCGCTATGCGCTCATCAGCGTTATCACCTGACTCTACTATAGTTAAAGGATAAATCGGTTCCTGAGAACTGCGACGGCGAAGCAACATTGCTAAATTCATCAGCTCCTCAGCGGTTTGCGGATTAGCTAAAGGAACAAGAACTCTATGAGGGGTTTCCGAAGATTGATAAGGCTCTTCTTCTTCCTTAATTGCTACCCGGCGGGCATAGCGGTCGGTTATCCATGAGCCGGTTAAGCTAGTTACCAAAATCATTATTACAGTACCGGTTAAAACCGGCTCTGTAAATATACCTATATTATAGCCGACAAGAACCGCAGCTAAAGTAGCCGCGGCCTGATTAACACTTAAGCCATAGATGAGCTTACCTTCATCGGCTGTATATTTAAATATTTTTTGAGTCCCATAAGCTGCCCCCCACTTGGTAGTAAGGCCGGCAAAAACCATTACCGCCGCAATAACCATAGTTTGGGTTTTGCTAAACAACATACCCACATTAACCAGCATTCCGACTGAAATAAGAAAAAAGGGTATAAAAAGGGAATGCCCGACAAATTGAATTCTATTCATTAAAGCGCTCTTCTCAGGAATAAAGCTATTTAAAATTAATCCGGCAAGAAAGGCTCCGATAATCGGCTCAAAGCCAGAAAGATGAGCCAGGTAAGCGCAAAGGAAAACCGCGGTTAAAACTCCGGTAAAAGAAACTACTCCGTCTGTGGCAATGTTGCGAAAAAACCAACGGCTTAACCGCGGTAAAAGAAAAATCGTACCCGCTACATAAACAATCATAAAGAAAAAAAGCTGTGGCCAAAAAAAGACACCACCTTCCCCTTTGTGAGAAGCAGCGATTACCGCTAAAACCAAAAGAGCCGCGGTGTCGGTAATTATAGTTCCACCGACAGCGGTAGTTACTGATCTCTGGCGGGTAAGCCCCAACCTGCTAGCTATAGGATAAGTTATTAAGGTATGAGAAGAAAAGCAGGAAGCAAGCAAAATCGATGCCGGCCAATTAAAACCTAAAATGTAACGAACCAGTAAACTTCCTAAAAACAATGGCAGGCTAAAGGTAAGAACCCCAAACCCTAAGCTGTGATTGCGGTGGCGGATAAACTGAATCCGGTCTAGCTCAAGGCCGGCAAGAAACATTATATAAAGCAGGCCCACCATCCCCAAAAGTTCAATCTCAAGGCCCCTTTTCAGAACGCCTAAAGCATGCGGGCCTAAAACAATCCCGGTAACTATAAGCCCGATAATCCCCGGTAGTTTAAGCTTTACCGAAAGCAAAGGTGCTACCAAAACTATCAGCATAAGAAGGGCAAAAATAAGTACGGGGTCTTTAACCGGAAAAAATTGCTCAAACATAATTAGGTTAAACTATTTGGGGTTTTAAGGTTATCATGCCAAGATAATCAACTCTATCTTAACTCAATATCTAATCACCACCAGCTCATTATATCCAAGATTATAGAAAATAACAAAATTTTTTTGCCTACAACTCTTCAATAAAAGACTTCAAGCCTTCTTTATAATCCTGAGCCGACTGCCAAAAGGCGGTGTTGTGCCCTCCTCTTAGCTGAAGAAAAGTTTTAGGTTCTTTAGCGGCCTCAAATAAGCTTTTTCCTTGCGAAAAAGGTATTATCTCATCGTCTTTGCTGTGAATAATCATTTTTTTAGAATCAACTTCCTTTATTTTAGTTAAGCTGTCAAAGCGGCTGGCAAAAATAAAAGAAGGAATAAAAGGCAGTATCAAGCGGGACATCTCTTTAACCGAAGCAAAAGTGCCTTCAGTGATTAAGCCGCCGACAAGCTCCTGGCTAGCTAAATCAATCGCTACGGCTCCGCCTAAAGACTCACCGTAAAGAATAATTCTCTTTGCCGGTATTTCCAATTCATTTAAAAGGTAGTTGTAAGCACCTCTTATATCTTTGTATAAACCGGCTTCGGAAGGAAATCCCTGACTTTTTCCGTAACCCCGGTAATCATAAATAAAAACATTAACTCCTAATTGATGAAAAGTAGATATCTTATCTAAACGATGGCTGATATTGCCGGCATTTCCATTGCTGAATAAAACTGTAAACCGCGCCCCTTCTTTGGGGATAAACCAAGCGCTTATTTTTTTGTTATCTGAGGTGTTAAAGTGAACTTCCCTGTACTCCAAACCTCTTTCAGAAGGATCCGTCTCAATTCTCCGCGTGGGATAATAAATACTTCTTCTTTCAAACCACCTTACGCCCACTACAAATATCAGCAAAATTAAAGCTATCTTTAAAGCAACTTTCATATTCGGCCACATAATTTTTTATTGAGAAACCGGTAAATAATATATTATATACCAAAACACACTCTGAAGAAAATTTTTTCTCCGGCTGCTAATCAACTTATAATTACCCCCGGCTTAAAAAACACTATGCAACATTTCTGTTCTGAACACTTTTTAGTTAATTAGGGACACATCCCATTTTCCATTCCACCCCCTTAATTAGGGACACATCCCATTTTTTCAATTTTTTTCATATTACAAGTAGGCGTCCTACGGTGTGGAGATTTACCGGCCAAAAAAATAAAAAACACTTGCAGTTAAACTAGAGTTAACATATAATAATTATGTAATAAGTAAGAAAACAATTGTTAATTAGATAAAAAAAGAAAAAATGAGTCAAAATAAAAAAATCATATTTTTTTCAGCCGTAATTACTTTAGTTTTCTTATTTTGCTTATCCACGCCCTTGTGGGCGCAACCGGCTCGAAACAACAGTATAAA
Source organism: Candidatus Omnitrophota bacterium (assembly GCA_003565945.1). Taxonomy (GTDB): domain Bacteria; phylum Omnitrophota; class Gorgyraeia; order Duberdicusellales; family 4484-171; genus PXAH01. Next base: position 1,294 of record PXAH01000138.1, on the reverse strand, counting down.
CGAATATCTTGATTATTATTCCCAACGGCAAAGATTAGAAGAAACTCACCGGGATTGGCAGTCAGAAAAACAACAGAAAATTCATCAGAAAGGAGTAGAGGCAGCTCGACGCGATCATAAAAAAACCGGACAGCAAATAGAAAAAAGAACACTCCGAACTCAACCAAGACGATCACAAATCATTAAAAACGCTTTAGACAATGCGGCCTTTAAAATTAATACCGGCTATATGTTTGTGCGCGGTGAACAAACCTTCCGGCTCCCCCACCCAACACACGGAGGAAATCTTTCAAAATTGACTTATCCCATAAAAGGCGGTATGGGGTTTGTAAATGCTGAATTTGAAATAGCGGCTCCATTTTCTGTAGGTGCCCGCTACGCGCATTCTAATTTTAAAAATACTACATCCAAAGATGAAGATTGGAACTTCGAAAAAACCGCCATTTGGGAGGGAGTACCTGATACAAAGTGGGCCGACTACCAAGTTACCGAACAAAACGCAAAAAACGAAGCCTATCTCTGGGATGTTAACCTCTACTACCGTTTAACTGAATGGGATGAAGAAAACATGGGGCAAAAACTAGCGGATTTTTTACGAGTAGATAAGCTTTATCTGGATGTTTTTGCCGGATATCAGTATTACAAAGGAAAACACACCATGACCGACCCTATGACTAGATATAATATTCTAGCAGAAAATTCATGGTGGTACGGAGAAACACCTCATCTCGGCTTAAATTCACTTTATGAAGTCAGTTATAAAGGCCCTCGAATAGGCGTTAGGCTGGAGGGCTCAATCACCGATAAACTTTCTTCTTCTTTAAGCCTCTCCTACGCCTGGATAAGAAGCAACGCTGATGCCTACTGGAATCTACGGGATTTCAACTGGCGCCACCGCAATAAAGGCCGCGGCTCAGCTTTCAACCTTGATTTTGAAACTGAATATCACTTCAATTCAAATTGGTTCGTGGGAGGTAATTTTTTCTACACCTGGCAAAATCAACCAAAATCAAAATATTTCGGCAATTACGGGCCCGACTCATTATATCCTGGCGATTCTTTCGAATATGAGGCTCGTGATACCAGATTAAGAATTTTCGGACTCGCCCTAAAAACCGGCTACCGCTGGTAACCCCTTAATTAGGGACACATCCCATTTTCCATTCCACCCCCTTAATTGGGGACACATCCCATTTTTTCAATTTTTTTCAAAAAAAATGAAAGAAATTGCTTTTTCAGATCGTCTATGTATTAAGAGGGGTGAATAATATTAATTAGGGACACATCCCATTTT
>PXAH01000113.1 GCA_003565945.1 Candidatus Omnitrophota bacterium | reverse complement strand
TTGATTTTTTATTCTTTCAAGAGCCTGAGCTACCCGGGAATCCCTGCTCCTGGCTAATGCCGCCGCTTTATCAATAATAGATAATAAATCCTGGCTTTTTTCTACCAACACCTCGGCCTTAGATAAATCTTCTAATATTTGCGCCTCACCAGGAGGATTATCCGGATCTTTAGCACGGTGAGGGTCGGAAGGCACTGTCTCTTCTTTATCTTCCCCCAAAACAGGTAAATTAAACTCAACCTCAAGCGAAAGCCCGTTTTGAAAAGCCGAAGGCCCGGCAGGCACCAGCTTGGTACCCCTTAATTCACCTTTCTCCACCTGATAACTAAATTCATACTCACTGCCGCCTGAAGCAGCCCGGATAACTCCGCCAGCTGAGTCAATCCTCTTTAAAAATGTTAAAATAAGTAATGTGCCCCGCCCATGAATACGCCCAACACCTCTATCCCCAACTTGGCCGCAGCCCAAAGCAGTATTAAGCAATTTTTGTGGATTTACGCCTAAACCATTGTCGTGTTCGATTATAACCATTCGCCGCCTTATGCCCCGGCTATCCGGCAATAAATAAAATCCAACAAGAGCAAAGAATTTTTTACGCTTGCCTGAATCAATATCTGAATCATAAACATGAATTATGTTTTTCCAGGCCTCATGCGCCAATAAACCTCCAAAAAGCTCCACATTTCCTTCAGCCCCAACAACTCTAAAAACTGTATTAAGCCTTTCAACTAGAAAATTTATTTCTTCTACCGCTGGTTCCGAAACACCAAGCAGAACATCGGAAAGTTTTAAATTTTTGGGGTCATCTTCAGGCAGTAAAGCAGGATTAATTTTAGTAATAATTTCTCGAGCTTCAGATGAATCAATTTCTGAATCTAAAAACCTTCTAGCCGCAATAAATAAGGGGTCATAAGGGCATTCAACCAACTCCATAAATACCTGATTTGGGTAATCTCTTTTTAATTCTTCCAAAAACCCTTTCGCTTCCAGGATCCGCCGCTCATCTACTATTTTCTTTATTTGGGCCACTCTGCCCTGAACCTTAGACTGGCTTTCTGTCGCGGCCGGATCATCAGATACCCCAACGGCAAGAATATTATTCATAAAATCTTTGACTGTCCGCGCAAGGTTTTCGGCTTCTTCCTGTTTTCCGCTATAATACAAAACAATCATTTTTTCTAACTTTCTGTTAATTTCATGAGATAAGCCGTAAAGCGCTCCCAGCTCATGAATAATAGCTTTTTTTATTTCCTCTGGAGAATTCTTGAGCGCGGGATTAAGAATTATCCAGCGAAACGGGCTGTCTTCGGAAAAAGAGCAATTTAGAGCTTTTATTTTAATATTTTCTACCGATAGCTTTTCTTCTAATTGAGTAAATAAATCTTCCTCCCCCCAAACAATACGGATATACCGGCTTTCATAAAGAAGCTGGCCTAGGCCTAAATCAGGCAAGGCAAAACAAACTCTCAGGTATTGATCTCCCTCAAACTCACGGTATTTTTTAAGAACAAGATTAAAATGCAATTGATAAAGCTTATCCCATATAATTTGTTTATCTTCAGGAGAAAGGTCTTGTTCTTGGTTAGTTGAGGCCGGGTCGCTTCTGCCGGTATCAGCTAAATGATTTATTTTTTCAGCTATTTCAATTCGTATAGCCGCTTCTTCTCCAAGGGGTAATCTTTCACATTCCCGGCCAGAACTTAAAATAAGTGATCCTCCGTTATGCCATGGGTCAACAAGGGCATTGATAACCATAAAAGGCATGTGAAGATAATTTTTAGCTCTGAAGGACCGGGTTAATTCCTGAATAAAAGAGTAGTCGTTTGAAGAGTTAATTGTTCCTATTTGAGCCGGAACCACCACAACATCCGAAGAAGCAACAAGGCTTTGAAAGTGGCCTTGCTGCCAATCAGCAATTTCTGAACCTATAAGTAAACCTACTCTAATTTCTTTATCAGCATCCTTTAAAGTAAATATTCGCTCTTGATCTAACCTGCTCTTATGATAAAGCCGGTAGTCGCCGGGAGATTCAGCGATATAATAGCAGCTCTGGCAGCCTTCGTAAGTTCCGAAGCCAACTTTTATATTGTTTTCCTGAGCAATTCGGCCTAAAATTTCAAGCCTTTGAGCAGCTTTGGAAGGTGTAACCGAAGAATCATTGTCTTCAGAGAATAAAACTAAACTGGGAGGTAAAGATTTTTCAGCCATAACTTCTATAAGTTTATCCCGCATCCTATATGTATTTTCTTCAAATTCACCTGGCACAAGCTGGTATTGAACGCCGGTTATAGCTATCGAAAGATTTTTCCTCCACGGCCAGCGATCGCCGAAGAGCCGGGCTAAGCCAAGAACACCAATCCTCCACCAGCCACGGAAGAGGTAAGATTGGCTCTGGCTTAAACCCGGCACTCCGAGGTAAAAACGGGGAACAAATAACTTTCGGATAAAGGAATAAAAAACCCAAAAAGCTAAACCTAAACCAACAAGCGCTGCCGCCAATATAATTACCGGCAACTCCAATCCAAAACTAAAAAATTTATTGGCCCCAATGCCACCGGCCAAATGACTCCTGGCTACGATTGGCTCTCTTTGCATAGCTTCTTGATTGTTCTCTTGTTGATTTTTATTTCGCCCCTGATCAATGATGCCAAGCACCTTCATGCGATTTCCCAGGTTAGCTAAAGTAATAAAAGTATCTAAGGCGTATTTACGAAACTCAAGGCCTAAATCACGGTAAGCTTCCCGGCCGCCTTCTTTTTGGGTTTCCTCGCCTGCAGCAAGTAAGTAGGCAGTTGCAATGTAATCTTTTAGCCTTGCTACCAAGCTGTTACTGCCAAGTTTTTGGTAAACTTGATTGCGGTCAAAATACTCTCTCTTGAGTTCTTCTCCCCTTAATTGATCTTCTTCCATCTTCTCATACAAAAGAAGTGAGCGCTTTACATCTTCCAAGCTATAGGGTATACCTATCCATTTATATTCGCCTAGGAATTGACTGACCTGAGAGGCGAGGCCGCCGACATTAGCAACAATAGATATTGTTCCTTTGCATAAGGCCTCAGCTACAACTAAACCAAAACCTTCTTTAGAGGAAGGCTGAATAACTAACTTACGCGCTTTGTCAAAAATAACCCGGCCATCATTATTTTCTATTTCAAGTTGCTGCTGCAAGGCATTCACCTCAAGCGCGTTAATTTCAACACCATTTAGCCTGTCTATTTCTTCCTGGCTAAAGGAACGGGCAAATTCACCCCCGGCAAGCAACGCCGCTTTCTGCTCTGAGTTAAGCTGAACCTTGCCGGTTTTATTTTCCAAACCTAAAGGCTTAAGAATTCCTGCTAAATCTGGATGTTTTTCTTCCAAATATTTTATATAAGAAACAAGTTTTTGATAATCCCTGGCTCCTTTAGGATTATCAGCGGCTAAATTACCGGCATAAATAAATTGAACTTTATTTTTTAATTGCGGGTTTTCAAGCAGCCATTGAGAAATAGCCTGCACCGCCTCCAGCGGCCCTTTGTATGGGTCAAAACGAGAAACAAGGACGATAGTGAATTTATCAGGATCTAAGCTATATTTTTTATGGGTAGCGGTAATCATCCGATTAGGTAAAGGTATATTTTTATAGCTAAAAGGATTAATTGAAGGGGGCATAATATAGGACGGGACACCTTTTTCCTTAAGCCCTAAACCAGAGGCGAATTCTTCTGTATGATAAATAGCAATATCGGCTTTAAAGTTAGACTGATAGCAATAATCAAGCCCTTTTTGCCGCAACCTCTCAGCAAGATATTCATAGAGCATCCTGTCCCGGTGCGAATTCAGGCGCCCAGATACCATGTCACTGACAAAACTGGCAATTTGTTGATTTGGCCTTGAAGCATCCACGTGACAGCGCCAAGCAACATAAACTTGAGGATAAAGAGCCCTGATTAAAGGGATAAGTCCGGCAACTTGAGGATCTTCTACAAAAATAAAATCCAAACTTTTGAAGTAACCATCTTTTTCAAGCCGCTCAAAAACTCCAATTGAAACTTCATCAAATAGCCTTATTTGCGCTAAAGTAAGATCTTCTTTGGAATCTGACTGAATACCTTCGTGTATATGCACTGTCATATCGAAAAACTCTTTATACCCATCAATAACCAGCCAATCCATATCAAAACCAACATTCCGGAATAAAGACACTATATCATGCATCATCTCAGCGACACCGCCGCCCGACTCTGTAGCATTGATGGTAATGCCTCTGCGCAAACCTTTCTTTTGTAAATCTTTGGCAAATCGATAAGCTTCCTTAACTCTTTGGCCGCCGACAAGCTGATTGAAATCTTCCGGCTTCAGGCTTGAACGAATATCGACTTTCATGTCCGGGCGCCTGGTACTTTTTATTTTTTTCTGATAAGAGGCAGGATTGTATTTAGCCAGAGCCTTAGCCCTTTCCTCAATCTCTAAAGCTTTCAGATGGTCTCCGGTTACGTATTCGATTATTTCATGAGAAAGGGTATCTTGATTGAGTTTGGGCAGAAATTGCCTTGTTACATAAAGAATAGTTTGGCCGCCTTGATCTAAAAGAATAGCTCCGAAGTTATCTTCTTCTGATACATCTACTATTTTTACCGCTGAGCTTATTTGGCTGGGAGGAGCTCTCTGGGGATATTGCTCCCGAAGCATCTGCCTGAATAACTGATGATTTTCTTGCGCGTAGGCAGATACCCAGGCCATCTCTTCTGGCTTTATTTTATTTTTTCCCGCAGCCGCGCTGATGATTTCTCTTATCTGACTAAGGCTATGTTGGCCGTGTGAACCGCGGCTGGATTCATCCTGATTCTTTCGGCTAACAGGCAAGCTAAGCAAACAAAGAACCGCCGGATGGCCCTTGTCAGAAATATTCTCATAGCTTAAAGAACCTTCAAAATCTTTTACAATAGAATACCAAGCTTCGGTTGTTCCAAGCCCTGTACCACCGCCGCGCTTAGTAAAATTAAGCGAAAAGATACCCGGCCGGCTGCTTTCCCGGTCAATGCTTAAATCACTTTCAGAGATTTGGACTCCGTAATTAACAATTCTTATTTCAATATTTTCTTCTGAAGAATTAACTTTTGCTGATAATTCTACCTGAAGCATATCCATGTCATTATGCTCAAGAGCGTTGGTAAGTAAGTTAAATAACGCACTAGCTAAAAGAAGCTTGTTTCCTCTGCATTTAACTCCTTGTAAAGAATTTTCTAAATAAAAAATAACCCCTCTTCCCTTAAAAAGCCTGCCTAAATCACTAATTAAATCAGAAACAAGAAAATCTTCTTCTGGCGCTGGCAGCCCTTTCAGTTCAGCAATCCCGCAATCAAGCCGGTGAATTACCTCATTCAGGTTAGAGCTAAATGATCCATCATCCTCCAACCTGGTTGAGTCAATGCTTTCAGATATAAAAGATAGAAATTCTCTATACTTTTCAAAAATTAAAGCAAACCATAAAGGATTATCGTAAGATAAATAATTGTGACGCGAGGCCCATCCCCCGGCTGAGGATAAGGCTTCAATATCATAAACTGCCTTTATCAATAAATCTTTTACTTTTAGCAAATTATTCTCCTGGCCCTGATTTCTTTTGCTGGCTACCTCCAAAAACATGCCGGATGATTGAACATAAGCCCCTAGCTCCCAAAGCTGACGGCCATGCTGAAAGCGGCGTAAAGCAATTCCCGCTCTTTCAACCTTTTGATCACAGCCTAAAACCTTGCTAACGGCATCTATAAAGCAGCCGTTATTTTTCTCTATTAATTTTTTACGGCTTGCTAAAATATTTTTCCCCGGATTGCCGGCTTGGATAAATACCAGCCTGCCGCCAAATTCCTTTACCAGGCGGTCAACCCGCAATATATTAACCAGTCGAGGCATATCTTGTAAGCTTTTCGAATCAGAAAAATAAATCCGACTGCTTTTTGATTTATAAACTTCTGAAAAATACTGGCTTGAATCATGAGCTTCAAGAAAGGGCAGCATAAATTCAGGTAAAAATAAAACTACGCCGGAAGTTTTTAAAATTTCCTTAGTTCGAGAAAGAAAATCTCTAAATTCACTAACTACTCTTTGCCTTTCAAACATATCCATTTTTTCAATACCGCAGGCGTCAAAAGCAATGATCGGTGATTCTAATGAATTTTCTTTGAAATCAGGGTACCCGGTAGGATCTATTCCTCCGTTATCCAGGCTTGCCTTATCTTTAGCTAAAAATCCCATAGCCTCTATCTCAACTAGCCATTCCGAACGGCAAACATCAGCTATCAGGTATAATGCCGGCGTGTCGGGAAAATATTCCTCGACAACCGAACGAATAACCTGATAGTCTTGCCAATGTTTTATGTAAACCCTTAGCTGAGGTATGTCCTCAATTGAGGCACCGGCTTGAGCCAAAACCAGCCTTAAGTTGTCGATAGTAGTTTCTGTTTGCCCTCTAGCATTACCAACATGAACAACCTTTTCCCCTTTCACCGAGGCTGTTCCCGAGATAATCACCCAGGCATAATCCATAAAAACCGCCATGCCCCGACTGAAGGCAGGAGAAACCCTCTTCTTTTTACTTTCTCCCTTAGGCAGAACTTTTTTGGAATAGGCAAAGGCCGGGGTCTGCTCGGGATTTTCCAAAAATGATATCATCAGATCATCCCTGCTTCCGGAAACTACAGCCAGCCCTTCAAATATAAATTCAGGCCCTGAACTGACACCTAATTCCTCTGACTTTTCTTCAGGCAGCATACCTATTCCGGTTGAAGCAGGCGGCCTTACCCGGACTAATTTAAATAATATTTTTTCTAAAAATCTTGCTTTTTTGATTAAGCTATTGTTAAGAAGGGCAAATGCTATCCTTATTCTCCAGGATAAAAACCAAGAAGAAGGACAATGCAGCCTGCGGCCAAAGATTATCCCCGAACCCCTGTCTGAGGTATCAAAAAATAACCTCCGGGCCTGGTTAAGCTTCTGATAGCGCTCTTGAGTTTTAGCAGCGTCATCATAACCGACGATATCTTTCTGAAAAAGCCAAGTTCTGATAATATCTTCAAATTTAAAAGAAATATCTTTAAGCCTGACGTTTTCAAGCACTTGCTGTAACCTGCTAAAGGCATCCAGAGCCTGGTTATAAGTTCCGGTTATCCCGGGCCCAGGCTCAATGCCGGCAATATAAAGCATTAAAGTACCATCTGCCTCAACAAGCGTAGCATGTTGATTTAACCTATACACATCAACGCCTTCTCCGGAAACAGCAATAAGCTCAAGGGCTAACTGAGGATTTTTATCTGAAAATGTTTTTGAAGAAGCTACCGGGGGCTGATGAATAATGCTTGTCGCCGGCGGTGCCCGCCCGTAGTATTTACCTAGTAATTCTTTAATGTATTTTTTATGGTAAACATCACGCACAAAGATATCCTGCTTGGCCACTGAATCAAAGCTAAAACCACGTGCCTCCAGGGCAGTGCCCACCTGCCTAAAAACATCTTCGGCCTGTTCAGCTATCGGCAAAGAAGGGTTTTGCGGTATAGCATTCATTATTAATACCCTGTGCCGGGGCCCGTTTACTATCGAATAGCCCAATGAATCAGAAACCCTGTATTTTTTTATAAAACCGGGATTAGCCTCAAGCCCTCCGTTATCTAATCCTTCCTCTTTCCTGACATTTAATAATAAAGGAAAAAGATTCTCTTTGAGCACCTTCCCGACGATATCAAACGTTTCCTGACTATCCACAAGATCTCTGCCATAGAGTTCATCTTCTGCCGGAAGTAACTCATTAAATAAAAATATTTTTTTAGCTAAGGCGGGATTTCTTGATTTTAAAATAGAGGCATGCTTTGCTTCAGCTACCAAAATAATATTAGCTAAATCAAAAATGGATTCATCTATCCGCCGCGGAGAAAACTGCTCAACTGCTGCCGGGAGTATACTTTTTCCCAAGGCTTCTTTCTTAAGCGTAACAGCTACTGCATCGCGGGCAAGAGTTATGCCTGTTCTGGGAGAAGTTCCGGCTGAATAAACAACTACATAATCTTCAAGGCCGTTTCTAATTATAAAATCATTAGTTATCATATCCATTGACGCCGAACGATTTATATTAGAGGTACAAACATAAAGAATTACTAAGGATC
>PXAH01000062.1 GCA_003565945.1 Candidatus Omnitrophota bacterium | reverse complement strand
CCGGCCCTGGAAGGCAATTTAAAAAGTAAAAAAGAAAAAAAAGGGATTTTTATAAAAATGGCCGGGGTAGGGGCTCATGAGGTAATTATTGAAACAACTTCCCATAGCCGGCAATTATCTGGCTTATCAGAAAAAAAAATTGCCGATGTAATAAAAATGTATTGCCGGCGGTTTAAGGCACTTTCGAAAGATAAGCGGTTTAAATATATTTTGATATTTAAAAATCATGGGTTAGCCGCGGGAGCGTCTTTAGAGCACTCCCACACTCAGCTGATTTGTTTGCCGGTTGTACCCCAAAATGTAAAAGAAGAAATTGATTCTGCTTCCGCTTATTTTTTTAAAAATAAACAATGTCTACTTTGCACTGAGCTTAAAAAGGAAATAAACCAAAAAGACAGGGTAGTTTTTGAAAATAGTGGTTTTTTGGCCTTTTGCCCTTCCTTATCCCGCTCTCCTTTTGAAGTGTCCTTGATGCCAAAAAAACATTCTTCTGACTTTTCACAAATGAGCCAAGAAGAAATAAAGAGTTTAGCGGCCGCCTTAAAAGAGTTACTCAAAAGGCAGAACTATCGCTTACAGGACCCTCCCTACAATTTTTTAATTCATACCAGCCCGGTTAATATTCGAAAAAACCTTCAGGAATTATACCACTGGCATATTGAACTTTTACCTAAATTAGGTGAAATTACTAATTTTGAGTGGGCCACAGGAAAATACCTTAATCCAGTTTCTTCCGAAACCGCCGCCGCTTTTTTAAGAAAAAGGATGCTGGCTTGTAAAAAGTAGGCTTGGTTTTTCCAATGTTTTCTAAAAAAAGTAAAAGTAAAAAATGCTTTAAAAATAAGCTTTAATTAGTGGTTAAAGCAAAAAAATAAATCGACACTAAAAAATAAAGGCTTTATTAGGAGATTTTATCGGTGATAACTAAAAATATTAATAAAATTATTTTAAATATTAGGGAAAAATATTGCCTGGACGCTTATAAAGCCAATAGGGCTTTGATAACCGCGCCTTTTGGGGCAGGGCATTTTTCTGAAGCGGTTGAAAGGTTAAAGGGGTCAAAAGCAGTTCTTGAGTTAGCCGAAAAAAAAGAATTAGCTGTTTTGATTATTACTGGCAGCGAAAGCCGGATTCAGGAGGCGCCTGATTGGGCAAGATGTATTCAAGTAGAATCTGTTCCGGGGTGGCCAGCGAATGCCAGGTATCAAAGTCGTTTCTTTAAATGGGCAATTCCTTTTTTATTTCCAAATATACAAACAAGCATCTACTTTGACAGCGATCTTTTTATAGTCGGAGGCGAAAGCCTGCTAATGAAAATATTTGACACCGCGGATAAAAACGGTTTTTTAACCAGCCGGCATCAGCCCGGCGGGTGGCCGGATGAATATAAAAGAATCCTTAAATTTCGCCGCTGTATGAATAACGAAAAGCTTGCCCGCCAGATAAACTTTTTTCGTTCCTGGGGGGTCCCCCGCGATATAGGAGTAGCCCAAACTGGGTTTGTTGCCCGCCACCATAATTCTGAATTAAATTCGATAAGTTTTGAAGTTCTTAGCCATATTTTTACCTATAGTGAACGTGACCAATTGGCTTTGGTTTGGGCGTTGCACAGGCTCAAGATGCCTTTAGTTTTTACCGAATCGGATTTTCTTTTGACCGAATTTACTCCGAGGGTGAATCCAAATAGAGTTTGTTTTGTTGACTCAAGCCAGCCGAGTATGCTTCGCTATAAAAAAATAGCTCCCTTTTTTGGCGGTAACTTTGCGCCGGTTAAAAAGAAGGCAAAAAAATATCTTATCTTAAGCCCGACCGGCGCCGATGACTTATATCAGAAAGAATGGGTCAGGGGAAGAAGGGATTTTGATGTGATGCTGGTGAATTATTCTGATTCACCGGGGAAGCATTTTGATATTTGTGATTATTATTTTGAAGCTAAAGGGTTTAAGTTTGAAGTTATCAAAGAAGCCATAGAGTCTAATATTGAATTAATTAAAAAATATGATTTTATCTGGCTTCCTGATGATGACTTGAAGATAAAGTCTTTGGAGATAAATACTTTATTTCAAATTTGCCGGCAGTATAATCTTGCTTTAGCCCAACCGTCGGTGATAAGGGGGGAGATTATTCATTCTTTTCTCCGCCGCCGTTTCCATTGTATTTTGCGTTATGTTAATTTTGTGGAGCTTATGTGTCCGGTTTTTAGCCGGGAGGCGTTATTTAAAGTTTTAGATACTTTTACAATCAATCGTTCTGCCTATGGTATAGATTGGTTGTGGGCAGAAAGGCTCAAGAAAGAGCGTGTAGCGGTTATTGACGCGGTTGGTGTACACCACAAAAGAAAACTTTTCTCGGGCAAAATTTATAAAAAATTTAATTCTTTGGGTATTTCTCCCAAAGAGGACGCTATAGAAATATTGGAGCGTTATAAGCTAAAAGTTTGTTACCGCCAATACGGTAAAGTTTTAAAGCCCTGGGCAAAATTGCTAAATATTTTCGGTTGGATTTCAAATGAAAGAAAATGAACCTTTAATAACAGCTGTGGTCACTTTTTTTAATCGTACCGCGAGTCATAGGTTGGTATTGGAAGGCTTTTTGCGGCAGATCTTTAAGCGGTTTCGGCTTATAGTCGTTAGTGACGGGGGTAAAAACTATAAAGATTTGATTCTTCCTTATACAAAAAGTTTAGATATCCAATATTATTATTTATACAAGCAAAAAAAAAGTTTTCGCAATGGGACGGCGAAAAATATCGGTATATACCATTCTGTAGGCAAGCAAATAGTTTTTTCTGATGGAGACTGTGTGCCTATGCCACAAATGCTGCGTAATGCCTATAGATATTGGGATAAACCGGTTATTGCCGCGGGTATTCGCTACCGGGTAGGTGAGCGTAAAGCCGAAGACATTGAAAATTTTTCCGAAATAAAAAGGCATGTCTCTTCCGGGGATGACCGTTTTCTAAAAAATCCGGAGTGGCGGAAAAAAAGATTACCTAGAATTCGCAGGATGCAAAGCCCAGGGGCTATTTTCCCTGACTATTGCCACGGTTTTTTAGTCAGTTATCCTGTTGAAGTTCTTAAAACTATAGGTGGTTTTAGCAGGGACTTTGAAAACATAAGGAGCCAAGACGCAGAATTGGCAATTCGTGTGTGTAAGTCCGGCCCCTACACCACTATTCTGGATAAACGTATCAGTTGCTATCATCTGGATCACAAAGTTTTTTCTTATTCTATCTCGGAAGAACATTTTAAAGTTAAACAGAAATTGCTGGAGGAAGTCCGGGCCGATAACAATCCAATACGGAATAAAGGCTCTTTGGTTTGGTACCCATATAAAAGAATAATATAAATTATTTTGTCTGTTGGTATTAAACAAAGTAAGGCATTATGGTAGGCGGAAAATAGTTTACTTCCGAATATTTTCTCTAGGAAAGGCAATTTTTGGAACTACTTTTTCCAGGAAAGGGGCTAGTCTGTCCCAATATTCTCCCGCGCAAATATTTATTACCAGGAGCTTATCTTTTTTGTTTTCGAAATATTTCTTTATATCCTGAATATGTTTATCGTAGGCTAAGCGGAATTTTTTTTCCTCAAAAACGGTTGTTCCATAAATTTTTTTCCGAAGTAACTTTTTTATTTGACTATGCCTGGGGTATTTTGTGGCCGCGGTGCGAAAAAAATCGGCGCAGGACTCAAGCCACTCGTCAGTATTCCTAATTGTTAGAATAAACTTTGCGTTTGGGTATTTGCGGTCAAGGTGGCGGTAGAAAGCGGCTACCGGAGTATCTGTGGCCGCGTCGAAAGAGCTTATAGTTTGATGAACACAGGTCAGTGTTTCCCCTTTTAGCCGTACCATGCGGACCGGAAAGTGAATCGCTTTAAACCCAAGAAGATTTAAGGCGACGTTAAGGCTTTTTGTTCCAGTACGTGATAGTCCGACACCGAATATTTTTTCTTTTTTCTTAGTTTTCAGGTAATTGAGATATTCCCAGCCCGTAAGCAGCAAGTTTTTATTCAATATTTTCTCCTGAGGAATTAATCCGGCTTGACCAATAACAGTATCTACACAGAATGTCGTCGTTTTCATTAAGTAATCTGTTTTGAACTTTTTTAAATTCGTTTCCCGTGAAAAGGCCCAAAAAGCTGTCGGTGGTAAGATTGCCCAGTATGTGTTTTAAGCCATAGTCCATACAGCAAAGTGATACGTTTCCGTCAGGTAAAAGCGTGAAGTTGTTGCCCAAGGAAACAGAGCACTTCAAGGGCCCACTCTTTCGTATAATTTTATTTTTACGAAAGCGAATATTGCCTGCCCGGCTATGTCCGGGGTTGTACCATATATTTTTTATATTTAAAGGTTTTATATCTTTATGAAGGCTTTTCCCTAAGACAACAAAGCCGGAGTTAAAGGAACCTTTGATGATTTTGCGCAGTAAATTAAGGTATTTCTGATTAACAATAATATTTTCTTTCCAATCTTCTGAAGGTAGGTGAATTGAAAACCTTGAAAACGGTATATGCTTTATCTTTTCTATATCTCCTTCTGTCATACCCACAAGGGTTGTGTATAGTTTTATTTTGTGGCCTTTATTCCAGGCATAAAGAATCATGTCCGCGCAGTCCGGGCAGAGCCAGGGTTCGCTAAAACCGGAGAAGATAACCGTCACCTTGTTTGGGATTTTATCGAGGCAAGCCTTGAAAGTGTCTAGTTTCATTTGTGTTTTTCCGCCGGTTTTTTTATAGGCGGAAAGTAGTTTATCTTGAGGGCAATAGGGGCACTTAATAGGGCAGCCTATGTTGGTGGTTATTTCTATTTGAGGCATAAAAAAATGGTAAATTTCGGTTTTTGAGTTAAATGTTTTTGTAGTATTGTTAAAATTCAGACACTAGTCTTTCCAATAATATAGTTTTGTTGTATAATCAAATTATTATATGCTTTCATTGAATGTTATGTCAAGCTAAAACCATCTCCATCTGGGTTTTAAAGCCCATTAAAAAAAGCTAAAAATAGCCCTACTTTTTATTATGTCTGTCTCATTTTTTCAGCATATTATCAATGGAGTTTTACCGAGGGGAAAGAAGTGCAGTATAATTGTATTAGGAATGGGCAGATCCGGCACCACCTATCTTTGGACAATGATAAAAAATTGCTTCAAAGATCCTATCTTGATTTTTGAAGGTAGTTCAATTAGGCAAGGGGCGGGGCCGGTTGTTGAGAAGATGCTCATAGAGCAGTTTTTAATTGATCCTCAAAAAGGCGATACCTTTCAATTAAAATCATCGCTTAAGTTGATTTCGATATTGAGGGGTATTTATCTTTGTTATCCTAAAAGGATTTTTGTATATAGGGACCCGCGTGATAATTTAATAAGCAGATTTTTTTGGTACCACTCTTACAAGAATTTCAAAGATATTCCTCAGGAGATGGATAAATCTTTGACAAGGATAAAGGCTAAAGAAGGAAAGCCGAATTCGATAAATTTTAAAGATATGATATTAGCACTTCCCGGCCGGTTACGTGGCCGCATATTAAATCAACATATTTTTCTTCATTCGGAATTTATTCCAAAATATATCAGCAAAAATAAATGGATGTTTTTAAAATATGAAGATTTAGTTGATGGCTGCTTGACTGAATTCAGTTGTTATCTTGGGCTGGATTTAGATTTAACTGTTGAGCTGGCCCGGGAGCATCAAGCAGTGAAGCGTACTCAATCTTACGGCTTTTGGAGAGATTGGTTTACCGATGAAGACGTAGTTTTTTTTCGGCCTCTGTTTTCCCGTTATATGAAGATTATGGGTTATGATGCTTGCGATTGGGAAATAAACAGGCCTAAAAAAATTCATCCGGGACAGGGAAGTGAATATGTGAAGCTTTTCTACAACCGGCACAGATAGTATGTTCTAAATGAATGTTGCTTGAGGGTAGGTATAGACTTAAGGTGTTTACAAGAAAAATGAAATCGATTACAGTAGGTTATGTCTGCGGCAGCCAGCCTTTGATATTGAGACGGCATATCCAGACTTGGCGGGAGTATCCTGATTGGATAAAAAAAAAGTTGGAATTTATTTTGGTGTATGTAGGCCCCAATAAGGATATAGTTTCTCTGAAGCCTATGCCCGATTTGAATATTTCTCTGTATCTTCTGGAAAAGTTTAAGCCTTGGAATTATGGGGCAAAAAACCTTATTTTTCATGTTGCTTCCAACAAATGGGTTTTTTTGAGTGATTTAGACCATTTAATTGAAAAAGAAGCAATAGTAAAAATTGCTAAATTAGAGCAAACTAAACGTTTTTTTTATATGTTTAAAAGGTATAATCCTGAGTTAGAGGTTGAATCCCAATACAATCAATCTTGTCATCCAGGAACTTTCTACATGAGCAAAAAAATTTTTTGGCGTGTTGGTGGAATAGAAGAGGATTTAAGCGGTTATTATGGCTATGAAGATGTGCTTTTGAAAGAATGCCTTTTGCACTATGGGCACAAAATAGTAATTCCTTCAGATATATTTTTAAGGAATTATTCTTTATCTAAACAGATACCGGATGCAGATTATAGAAATAAGAATAACTCTTGGTCAAGAGATAGTGAAAGAAATTTAAAAATTATCAATTATTACAGGAAAAATAGATACAAACTTTCTCATAAGCATCTTCGTTTTCAATGGAGAAGGGTATTATGAATGGACGCGAAAGAGAAAAAGATTTTGACATTTGTGGATTTGTGTTATAATTGCATAATTTCATCCTCGCTAATAGTTCATAGATTTTATAATTATCCAGGATTAACCTGTACTAAATTAGGCAATATCTTGCCCGGTACTTGGGCGGATTTGTAGGCCCTAGCCAAAATGCTGTTTGGCTTTGAATTGTTTCAATCTTTTAATTAATTACTAAAAAAGGAGGAGTGATGGCAGTAAAAGTAGGCATTAATGGTTTTGGAAGAATTGGTAGATTAGTTTTGCGCGCTGCTTTAGAGCGGGGAGAAAGCGAATTAGATTTTGTAGCGGTAAATGATTTAACTGACGCGCCAACTTTAGCTTACCTGCTTAAGTATGATTCAAATTTTGGCATACTAGGTAAAGAGGTAAAATCCGAAGGCGACTCTATTGTTATCGATGGGAAAAAAATAAAGGTTTTATCCGAGAGAGACCCTGCTCAATTGCCCTGGGCCGATTTAGGGGCTGATGTGGTAGTTGAGTCTACCGGTATTTTTCGTTCAAAAGAAGAAGCTCAGAAACACATTCAGGCGGGGGCAAAAAAAGTAATTATTTCGGCTCCGGCCAAAGGCGGAGATGTGCCTACTTTTGTTTTGGGGGTCAATGAAGAAAGTTATGACCCGGCAAAAGATAATATAGTATCTAATGCGTCCTGTACTACCAATTGTATAGCTCCAGTTGTAAAGGTTATCAAGGATAACTTTGGGGTTAAGGAAGGCTTGATGACAACAATTCATGCCTATACAAACGACCAAAGCCTTTTGGATTTCCCTCATAAGGATTTAAGAAGAGCCCGTGCAGCGGCCCTATCGATGATTCCTACAACTACCGGAGCCGCAAAAGCAGTAGGTTTGGTCATTCCGGAACTGCAGGGAAAAATGGATGGTTTAGCGATACGCGTACCTACCTCTACTGTATCTTTGGTTGATGCTGTTTTCCAGGTATAAAAAGACACTGACAAGGAGCAGGTAAACAGTGCTTTGAAGGAGGCGGCTAATTCAAAGCTGCAGGGGATTTTGGGCGCAACTTCTCAGCCTTTAGTTTCAATAGATTACAAAAAGAATCCCCTTTCTTCTATAGTAGACCTTGACCAAACTTTTTGCCTTAACAAAATGGTAAAAGTGCTATCTTGGTATGATAATGAATGGGGCTACTCTTGCCGCCTAATCGACTTGATTAAGTATATGATTAAATAATTGGCGAGGATTAGCATAGCGCAGAGCGCAAAGCGCCAAGCGGTAAATTTTAGGTTGTGTTTTATGGGCTATGCTAAAGAGACAGGAGATAATGATGGCTAAAAAGAGTGTAGAAGATTTAGACTTACAAAATAAAAGGGTATTAATAAGGGTTGATTTTAATGTTCCCCTTGATTCTCAAGGTAATATTACCGATGACTCAAGAATAAAAGCAGCTCTTAAAACTATTAATTATTGCCGCGGAAAAGGGGCTAAAGTAATTT
>PXAH01000014.1 GCA_003565945.1 Candidatus Omnitrophota bacterium | reverse complement strand
GGCGCGGTTTGGCACCTCGATGTCGGCTCATCACATCCTGGGGCTGGAGAAGGTCCCAAGGGTCCGGCTGTTCGCCGGTTAAAGTGGTACGTGAGCTGGGTTCAGAACGTCGTAAGACAGTTCGGTCTCTATCCACTGTGGGTGTAAGGATTTCTGAAGGGAGTCTGTTCCTAGTACGAGAGGACCGGAACAGGAGAACCTCTAGTGTACCAGTTATCCTGCCAAGGGTAAAGGCTGGGTAGCTATGTTCTTTTCGGATAAGCGCTGAAAGCATCTAAGTGCGAAGCCTGTCCCAAAAATAGAAATCCCTTTCCGCTTTTAGCGGGATGAAGGCAGGTTGGAGACTACGACCTTGATAGGGTGCAGGTGTAAGCATAGTAATATGTTTAGCCGAGCACTACTAATTAGCCAATCGGCTTGATGCCCACCTTTTTTTGAAGATAGAGGTTAGAAGATAGAAGGTAGAGGTCAGAAAAGTTGCAATTTGCATTTGTTTTTGTCATCTATCATCTATCTTCTATCATCTATCTTCTGTTTTTCTATATTTTAGTTTGATTGTTATTATAAGTCCGATGCTCATACTGGAGAGGCCACACCCGTTCCCATTCCGAATACGGCCGTTAAGCTCTCCAAGGCCGATGGTACTGCATCCGCGAGGTTGTGGGAGAGTAGGTAAGCGTCGGGCTTTTTTTTTAGGTATCCACTAAATTAACAGATTCTTTAGTTTTTTTGTTTGCTTTTTTTCTTCTAATTTGTTATAGTAAAAAATATAATTAAGTTTATTAGGTAACCTTTTAAACAGGAGGTGTAAATGGATCAGAAACAGGAAAGCAATTGGGCAATGGGCTCTCACTTGGCGGCACTGGCTGGATTTATTATTCCTTTTGGGAATATTATTGGCCCACTCGTTATTTGGCTAACTAAAAAAGAGGAGTCAGCAAAAATTGATACTGAAGCAAAAAAATCATTGAATTTTCAAATTTCAGTTACAATTTATTATCTTATTTCATTTGTGCTGATGTTTATTGTTATCGGAGTTCCGTTGATGATAGCCTTGGCTATTTTTTCTCTGGTAATGATTATCCTCAATGGCGTAAAAGCTTCCAAGGGTGAGGAAACCAAATATCCTCTTTCCTTGAAATTAATAAAGTAACGATCGGAAAGAAGTGGGCCGCTGGCTCAACTGGCAGAGCAACGGACTCTTAATCCGTCGGTTGCAGGTTCAAGTCCTGCGCGGCCCATGTTTTTGTGTGAATTCGGTAGAAAGTACCGCAAATATTGTTAGGATTTAATTCCTAAGGATCCTTGGAACAAATAAAAACAGTTTAAGAAAGCAGGTTAACTTTGCCTACGGCGAAGATTTGTTGCAAGTCCTGCGCGGCCCATGTTTTTCCTATACTCTGCAATGCCTTGAGTATCCGATGCTTGATATTAAGTTTATTCGAGAAAACCCGGAAATACTAAAAAAAACGCTTTTGGATCGTAATTATTCTTTTGATCTAGAAGCATTTTTTCAGCTGGATAAAGAGCGTAAAAAGTATTTAATTAAAATTGAAAGATTAGCCGCCGAACAAAACCAAATAAGCGGTGAAATTAAGGATATTCTTAAAAAAAAAGGTAATCCTGAAGAAGCAATAAGTCAAAGTAAAAAAATTAAAAGTGAGATTGATTCTCTAAAAAATGAATTTCAAAGCTTAAATCAACACTGGTTTCACCAGAGCTTAAAAATACCCAATATTCCCCACCCTTCCCTGCCTCGCGGCGATGCTTCTTTTAATAGAATAGTAAAGGAAGCGGGCGAAAAAATTCAATTTGCTTTTACTCCTAAAGACCATATTCAGATTGCTAAAGATTTAGATATTATTGATTTTGAAAGAGCCGCCAAAGTAGTAGGTTCTAACTTTGCTCTTTTTAAAGGGTTTGGTTCTCAGCTGGTAAGATCTCTGATAAATTTTATGCTTGATATACATACGCAAAAAAACGGTTACACTGAGATTTGGCCGCCAAAAATTGTTAACCGCCAGTCAATGCAAAATACCGGCCAGCTTCCCAACCTTGAGGATGATATGTATAAAATCGATGGGATGGATTTCTTTTTAATACCTACCGCCGAAGTTCCGGTAACTAATTTGCATAGAGACGAAGTTTTGCCCGAAGAGAGTTTACCAGTTTCCTACTCCGCCTATACGGCCTGCTTTCGAAAGGAAGCCGGTTCATACGGAAAAGAAACTAAAGGCTTAATGCGTGTGCATGAATTTGATAAAGTTGAACTAGTTAAAATTACAAAACCGGAAAACTCATATAAAGCTTTAGAAAAAATCCTTTCCGATGCTTGCATGATTTTAGATTTGTTAAAATTGCCTTACCGAATCTTGCTTTTAGCTACAGGCGATATCAGTTTTGCTTCCGCAAAATGCTATGATATCGAGCTGTATGCGCCTGGCTTGGACCGCTGGCTAGAAGTTTCCAGCTGTTCTAATTTTGAGGATTTTCAGGCAAGAAGAGGCAATATTAAATACAAAAATAGTCAGACCGGCAAAAATACATTTGTTCATACCTTAAATGGATCCGGCCTCGCTTTAGCTCGCTTAGTTGCCGCAATTTTAGAAAATTACCAACAAAGCGATGGTTCACTGATTGTGCCTGAGGCGCTAAGGAGTTATTTAGGTGGAAGAGAGAGAGTTAAAAAATAATTATATATTTGCTTTAGTTAAGTTATTCTTGTTTCTTCTGATTTTCTGTTTTTTAACTGAAATCGGAAGAAGTTTTATTAGAGAGTTTAGGGCGACTAAGGGGCTGAGTTTTAATGTTTTTATTTTATCTACACTGATTACATTTGCGTTCTATATTTTTATTTTTGATTTAGGCAACTTCTATAAAAAGCTTCAGAAGTTTTTTTTTCGATCTAGATTTTTTTCCTGCCTATTCCCTTCCGGATTGATTCTTTTTGCCGCGGGGTATTTTTTTCTACCCAAAATTTTTAATTTCTCTGTTAAGGGGGATATCTTTGTTTTTGCCGGCACATTTTCCTTGATTGCGCATCTGATTTATGTTTCCCGGGTAACTCGGGGCGATTCTTTTGTTTCAATTGTCAATTATTTTTTTATATTTAGCATTTTTTTTCTTTTAAATTTGATTTTATTCGGTTTTTATCTTAGGATAATTTTTGATTTTGACCTGGGCAAAGTGCTTTTTTCCGGCATCCAGAACGGTACTGAACTAATCCGTTATGTTTTTTTACGTAGCTTTAAATAACTTTATCTAAATTTATCTGTATTGAAAAATGATTCAAGGGCAAACAATTTTAATCATTGATGATGAAAAGAATTTTGTAAGCTTGGTCAAGGGACGGTTAGAAAAAAAAGGATACCGAGCGCTAACCGCATTCAATGGCCAACAGGGCCTTGATCTTCTAGAGAAAGAGAGGCCCGACTTAATCATTTTAGACATAAATATGCCGGTTATGGGCGGTATTGAATTTTATCGCCTGATATCTGACGATAAATCGATCCCTAAATATCCCGTACTTATCTTAACCGCCAGGGCGGAATTACGGAAGCTTTTCAGTGAAATTAACGCTGACGGATTCATAGCTAAGCCTTTTGAAGCAGAGCGGTTATACGCTGACATTGATCTGATATTAAGGAAAAAAGCTGAAAAAAAATACTATCCGAAAAATAAAGATAGAAAAAATGTTCTTCTAGTTGAAGATAAGATAAGCTTTCTTGATAAGATAGCCCAGGTTTTCGTCGATTCCGGCTATACAGTTAAGTCAAGCAGTAGCGGCCTGGATGTTTTGGAGAAGATAATTGAAGATTTACCCGATTTATTCCTAATAAAGCTTAGTTTACCTGATTTAGCAGGTGATATCGTTGCTACTAAACTAAAAAAAATGGCAAGAACTTTTGATATTCCTCTGGTTTTGTATACTTTTGACCCAACAAAGATAGATTATATGGTTGAAAATAAAATATGCTCTAAAATTGGAATAGAAAAAATTATTTTAGCAAAAAATCCTTCAGAATTACTGAAGGAGGGAGAAAGAGCCTTAAAGCAAACAAGGGATGCAGAGAAATGAATTTGAAAAAAGTTTTTAAAGCAACTCTTCCATTTTCAATTGCCAGCTATTTCCTCTTTTTTTCGGTTAATGCCGCCGAAATAAGTCCGGAGTCAAAAATAACAAGGGTTACTGTTTATCCTGATTCTGCGTTAGTTAGTAGGACCGCGACTCTCGACTTAGAGGCTGGTGAATTTAAAATTATTTTTAGCGACATTGTTCCGGCTATAGATGAAAACTCACTCAGGGTTCAAGCAGAAGGGGCAGCCGGGGTTAAGCTTTTCGGCGCTCAACTTAAAAGAGAACAGGTGGTAGAAGACCCTTCAGAGAAGGTTGACTATCTGCAAAAATTAATAGAAGAAGTATCGGATGAAATAAAAATATGGCAAAATAAAAAAGAGGTATTGCTTGAGAAAAAAAGTTTTTTAGATTCGATAAAACTCTTCTCCGGAGGCCAAATTCCGAAAGACTTAGTTACCAAAACACCTTCACCAAGAGAACTATCAGAATTACTTGAATTCTTAGAGGTTAGTTTAAAAGAAGTTTATTCCTTGAAGTTTGAGGCTGATCTGAAAATCCGAGAATTAGCCCGTAAGCGCGAAGTCCTGCAAAGAGAATTGAGGCAAATTGCAGGGCCACGCAGAAAGGTGAAGAGGTCAATTGTGGTTGACTTAAAAGTTCTGACACCGGGTGTTTTAAATTTAGATGTTACTTATTTAGTTCGAGGGGCTAGTTGGAGGCCTATTTATGACGCGCGGGCAAATTTTGAGAAGTCAGAGGTTGAATTTATTTCCTATGCGATAATAAAACAGGCTACCGGTGAAGATTGGCCGGATGTTGAAATTAGCCTATCAACCGCAAGGCCGGTTCTTGACGCGAGAATGCCCTACATTGCCCCCTGGATTTTACAAGAACGTAAAGCACCTATCGCGCATCAGCCAAGAAGAGATATGTTAAGAGCAAAACAATACATGGCGTTTGAAAGTGCTGATTTAAAGGAAGAGGTATATGATTACGCACAAGTTAAAGAAACCGGTATAGCAGTTGACTATAAATTAACACGTAAAGCAACGATTAAATCCGACGGCTCAGACCATAAATTGCCGGTATCGGTGCAAACCTTAAAGGCAGATTTTGAATACGCCGCTTACCCGCGGGTCTCAACCCATGCTTATCTGGGTAGCCGGGTTACTAACCGAAAAGATTTGCAGCTACTTGCCGGGCGGGTAAACATTTTTCTTGAAGGGGCTTTTGTGGGATCATCCAGTATTGATAATATCGCTCCCGGTGAAGAGTTTGATTTATATTTAGGGATTGATGAAAATGTTAAAATAAAAAGGGAAATGGTTGAGAAAAAAACGGACGATACCTGGATAGCGGGAATCCCTTCTCGTACTAAGCGAAATACTTTTAGGTACAAGCTTTCTGTTGAAAATTATAAGTCGGATAAAATCAATATAAAACTATTTGAAGCAATGCCGGTTTCTCAGCAAGACCGTCTAAGGGTTAGAATTAGTGATGTAACTCAGGAAGCATCTCAAAAAGACTGGCAGGATAGGGCAGGTATTTGGCTTTGGGAGTTTAAGTTAAAACCTCGCGAAAAAAAGGAAATATTCTATAGTTTTACCATTGAACATCCGCGGGATATGGAGATAGAAGGGCTGTAAAGCCTTTGTATTTTGTAGTCAGGCAAAATTAATGGAGGTGAAAAATGGAAAAATTTAGGTTTAAGGGTGTGGTATTTTTTGCCATTGGTTTGATTGCGGTTTTTCTTCAGGGTTGTGGTGCTACCGGGACAAGTACTTTTTCTCCTGCTTTTCAAGCAATAAGCCCAACCCAGATAGCTGTAGTGAGTGTGTCAGGAGATATCAGAGGAGAGGCGCCTAAAAATCAGGTAGAGGATTTTTTCGCGATGGAAATGATGCAGAAAGGTTACCGTATAGTTGAACGAACTAGGGTGGAAAGTATCTTAGCTGAGCAGGATTTTCAACGCTCAGAAGTTACAACCGCCCAGGGCGCGGCTGAAATCGGCAGAGTTTTGAATGTGTCAGCTGTAGTTATGCTGGATGTTAGCGTAAGCGGCGAACAGGTATCATTAACCGGAAGAATGGTTGACCCAGAGACAGCTGAAATTCTTTGGATTGGAACCGGTAGAGGCGGAACTGGAAAAACTTTAGCAACTATAACCGGAGCTGCAGTTGGTGCGGTGGGAGGTTCCCGGGTTAGGGGAAGCAGCCGGGTTCCCGTGACCATAGCCGGAGGAGTTTTGGGCGGAGCAGTAGGGCATGCTCTAGCTCCGGAGGTAGCGGATATTGTGCAGCGGGCGATCAGAGAGATGGTTAAGGATATCCCGCGCCGGTAACTAAGGAAAGCATAGCGCATAGAGCAGAGCTCAATGAGACTGATGTTTTTAAAGCCAAAGGCGCAGAAAAACATCTAGTCGAATTAGTCCTGAGCGACCCTGAGCGAGGGCCAAAGGCCCGATTCGAAGGGGAGTCGAAGGATCCACATAGCTTTTTTTTATTCGGAGAGGTGGCAGAGTCCGGTTTAATGCGGCGGTCTTGAAAACCGTTGTCCCGAAAGGGACCGGGGGTTCGAATCCCTCCCTCTCCGTTCTTCTTCGCCAATCACCTCGTAAGACCAGGTATGGCTTCGAAGCAACAAGTCTAAGGGCGAAGAAGAACGTTGCTGCGAAGTCCACTGGCTTATGCGTGGTAAAGGACGAAGCAGAGCAGTAGGTAATTATGGCAAGATTGGAGTATTTTGTTTATGTGTTAAGAAGTAAGCAATATCCAAGTAGGCTATATATTGGTTTTACCGAAGATATAACTAAGCGCATAGAACAACATAATGCTGGATTGATAAAATACAGCAAAAGATATGGACCTTGGGAGTTAGAATCATACATTTCGGTAAAAAATAAAAAAACAGCATTATATCTTGAGAGATATTTGAAGTCAGGATCTGGTTTTGCTTTTTTGAAGAAACGGTTATTATCCAATTTCATAAGCAGTTAATTCCCTTAAGTTTACACATAACTGCTACAAGGAGGCAAAAATGAAGCGGTGTTTTGTTTTGATTTTGTTCTGTCTGGCGTTAGCTCTTGGTGTTTACGGATCTGAGGAAAAAATTAAGGAAGGCAATATTACCCTTGAGACTTATTCTTTTGCTCGTGGCGAAGGAACACGAAATACTATCCAGATAGGGGAGAAAGTAATTTTTTATGTTGACGCGTATATAAGTGAGTTTTTTAATGAGCCGATTATAAACGCAAACGCCAAGATGGTAAATACTACCAATAAGCCAATGCGTGCAATTTACGATATACGATTTTATGATGATTTAGGCAATATTGTTGGCGCTCACGCCACAAGTTGGGACATAAAACCCAATGATGAAGTCAATTATGGCAGTGGGATGATCAGGGTTAAGGAGGAAGATTTTGAGCGCGTAACTAAATACAAACTGTCCGTTTGTTCTTACGAGACGGTTGCTAAAGATTAGCGATAATCTAGATTAATAAGAAAAAAGAGGTTAAATTCTTTTTGGCCTTTTTTCTTTCTGCCAGTAAAGCTCCCGCACTTTTCTAATATAATTTCCTTGAATTAAAGTCCGAATAGGTATATATTAAAAACACACCCGGAAAGTTTCGGCTATGAATTGAGGCTTGGCTTGCAATAAGGAAAAGAAGGTATTTATGAATATAATTTTACTTATTTTATCTATATTTCTATCGATAGGTATTGGGCTACTTATCGGATTTTTTTATTTTTGGCGGCAAAACCGTAAGCAAGAGCGGCGGGCGGTAGAATCTCAAGCCCAAGCAGAAGGGGCTGAAAAAATCATCAATGAAGTACGCCAGCAAGCTAACAGTAAAGATGAGGTAATTGAGAGGATGCGGCGGGAAATTTCTACCCTGGAGCAAGCCAAGGTTTCAGCTGAAACTAAGCTGGAAGAGGCGGCAAAAAGCGTAGAAGAGCAAAAAAAACTTCTTGAGCGGGCCGAAGAGAAACTGGCAACCACTTTTCAAGCCTTATCAGGTGAATCCCTTAAAAGCAATAATAAAGCTTTTATTGAGTTGGCCAAGGAAACATTGGAATCAGTTTTAACTAAAGCTAAAGGCG
>PXAH01000098.1 GCA_003565945.1 Candidatus Omnitrophota bacterium | reverse complement strand
TCGATACGGGCTTTTTCTATTTCCAGCTTATGCTTCTGGTGAGTTGCTTTCTGGTATTCCTGGAAGTAGTAGATTTCAGATAAAGCTAAAGAGGTTTGGGCTGACACAATGCTAAAGGCATCAATATCGGTATCGGTGAATATTTTATTTTCCTCTTTTTTGCCCAGGATAAGCAAGCCGTAAAGATTTCCGTTTAAACGTAAGGAGCAAACCAGGCCAACTTTTAATTTCTCAGCTAAAGCGGGAAGATATTCGCCTAAAACCGGTTCGGTTGAATCAGCTAAAGAGGTGGTGAATTTTGAGTTATTTTCTATTTCTTTCGGTAAATCCAGGCTGCCTTCGCTTCTTTTGTCTTTTAGGTTAAAAGAATCGTTTTCCTTCAGGTAGATAGCGGCAAAATCAAGCTTTATTGAACCCATTACCTTATCCAGCACTTTTTGGCAAAGCTCATCTACCTTTCGGATAAAGATAAGATTGCTTGAGAACTCTTTTAAGGCTTTTTGGTAACGCTTCTGTTCGGCTAGAAGCACATCCTCTGCCCGGCGGCGCAGGTAACCGTAGATGAAGGGGCCGGCAGAAGCTAAAACTATCGCTAAAGAAATAGAAAAAATTCCTAATTTGGTTTGGTACCAAAACCAAAAAGGCAGGCCTAAGATAAAAACATAGACAAACAAAAACAATGCTGCCCGGGTAATGGCTATTTTGACCTCCATCAAATGATGTTTGATAATTGCATAGGTAACAATCCCTAAAGAAATCAAAATTGCCAGCACTCCTAAGGGATAAAATTCAATCCCATAGTTGACAATAAAATCAGAAACAGCAAAGCAGTACACAAGAAGAGCACCGGCTAAATATTTTATTTGATTAGCCTTAACTCCTTGCCATTTTATTTTTCTTCCGGACAAAAATAAATAAACAAGACAGTGAACTACTATGACAGTTAAATAAAAGAGATATACAGGATGCAGAACCCCGGCTCTGGGGTAAAAGCCCCAAAAATAAGTATAATAACCGTCTACATACGCGTTTGTAGCCCATAAAAGAATTAAAAAACATAGACCTATCAGATAATAAAAATTGACCCATTTTTTGCTTGCTTTTCGATTCAAAAAGGAACTGTAAAAATGAAAAAATGTGGCTGGGATAAAAACAATTCCGGAGTATCCAACCCTGACAAGCAGGGAAGCCAAAGCTTTATCACTGGTATTGAACAATAAAAACCAAGTAAATTGCCACCAGAAAGTTACCAAGCACTGTAGAATAAAAGGAGTAGCGACAGAACGCTTTTTACTTTTTAAAAAAACAAATATCCCCAGAAAGAGAAAAAGTAAAGCGCTGGCTATTGGCGGGATTGAGTACGGATTCATGGTTTATTTTTAAATAATGGAAGGTTCATTTTTATCTTCGCATACAGCAATAGCTAAATCCCGGATAAATGTTGGTACAGCGGTTAAACCGCCGGTTTTTAAGTCAGCAAAGGTTATTCTTTGCCACCCTTCTCCTAAAAAAGTGTCTGTTCTTTTGTTGTAATAACGAAACACTAATACTAAACTACAGCGCTTAATCTCTCTTGTGGTCATTCGGATTTCAACTATGTCTCCAAAGGTTGTCTCCTGGATAAAACGATGGTAAAGGCTGTGGGTAATCATTTTTATGTGCTGATTCTTCTCCATTTCTTGGGCAAAATTAGGATGGTTCATCAAGGCAGCTTCTCTTACTTCTCCCTGCCAAAGAATGTAATTAGCAAAGTAAGTATTTCCCATAAGGTTAGTGCTTTTAAGAAAGACTGTTTTTTCTAAAGAAAAATATTTGTTGGGAAGCTTGATCGGAGTTTCTTTAGATAGCTCCTCCTCTACTTTAGATACATCACTTTTTTTGCCTTCCAAGCAATCTTTAACAGCGTTTAAAAAAGCGGTCACCTCGAAAGGTTTAACTGAAAAATTGTTTATTCCAAGAGATGCACCCTGTTTTGGCGCGTCATCATCGGCAAAACCGGTAATCACCATAAACTCGCTCTTTTGGCTTTTAATCTGGTTTTGATATTCCTTTATTTTCTTAATGACTTCAATGCCATTCATTTTGGGCATTCTTATATCAGTAATCACCAAATCAAAAGCATCTTTTTTAGCCGCTTCCACAGCTTTGAGCCCATCCTCAGCAGCCGTAACCCTATAATTTTGCTTTTTAAGTAAATTCTCTAAACTTTTTAGAACTTGCAAGTCATCATCCACTAATAAGATTTTGTTCTCCATGACAACCTCCCAAGAATATTTCTTCTATTTATTTAGCTTTAACAAGCCAAATCTTATTTTTGCCTCTTAATTTTATAATACCTACCCCATTCTAAAAGTCAATCCTTACATCCTTACCACAGCTGGGGCATTTACATATCTTTTGAGCCCGGTCAATCCACTCAAGCGGCTGATCTAGATAGAAAGTTTTACCGCAATGAGGGCAAACCTGGCTATTCATCAACTCATCTGCTCCACCTAAAAAAAATCATCAAGCCAGTCGTTAGCCATTTTAGCAAAAAGTGACCGCGGGGGTCACTTTGATTTGTATATTAAATTTTTTCAATACTCTGGCTTTTGCGCCACCAGCTATCAAAAGGCGGAATATTAGTAGTTTTTTTAACTTCTGTGTATTGGCCTCTCGCGACAGTATCTGTTGAAGGCAGGTTATAGCAGAAACCTTTTGAAATAATCCATCTATCATGAAAGGCAGAACTCACCTTTTTATCAACTATACCCCTTATTTCGAACTTTACCTTATTTGATCTAAGTTCTTTTTTTAAATCTTTGTATAAAGAAATGAATTTCTTATTTACTTTATCGGATAACATTAAAATTTTAATTTCTTTCACCTTGTCGATATCAAGCGAATCAGAAAGCCAATCCAAACCAGCCTTTGAAAAGTATTTATCTATCCAATAGATATATTCTGAGCAAGAATTAACTATATCTCTGACTGCTTTTTTATTTGAAAATGGCTTATTGGGAGATAATAGTTTAGCTTCTGACTGCCGATGAATAACTTCAAAGATAGTTTTTATCTTTTTACTATTAGATTCAATCCTATCCTCTAACCTATTCAATTTCATCAGCGCTTCCTTGTTCGCAGAAACTATCTTTCTTACATTGACAAATACACGCATAATAGCAATATTTACCTGGACCGCCCTTTCGCTGTTGAGAACGCTGGAAAGCATAGCTACGCCTTGCTCGGTAAAAACATAAGGTAAATATTTTCTATGTTGTCCCCGGCCAGTTTTTAAGGTCACAAATTGTGACCTTAGACTTGGGGTGTCATATTGGCGCCTCAAGTCGTCAAACTCTACTTTTGTTAAACGAAACATAAAATCTTTCGGAAATCTTTTACGGTTTCGTTTTACAGCCTGATTTAAAACTTTTGTTTCTACACCATAAAGCTCAGCAAGGCTGCTATCGATCATTACATTCAGGCCTCTAATCAAAAATATCCTTTTTTCAACAACATCTTGTTTAATAATATTTGCCATTTTTATCGTCGCCCAACAAGTAAGAAAGTTAATCTCTACTCAGATGCTCTTCTCATCTGGAAAATACTAAACCACTCTTTTTGCGAAGCATTACCTGAAGCAAGGGCTTCAAATTCAGGCTTGAAAATTAAATAAAATCCTTTCTCAGCCGCAGTGAATAAATTTTCTAATTGGCCTAAGGTTAATTCTGACTCTTCTTTGTTTAATTGTAAGACTGAGCCATCATAATCAAAAACCATTTTTTTAACAGTTGTGAAAAGATTAAATTCTTCATTCTCCTCTGTGTCGTATTCATAAAGATAAAATCGGTTGGCTAAAACCTCAATTAAATATTCAATAGTTATTTGGTTATCAGCACAAGTACTTTTGAATTAAGGCGACGGTCAAAAATCATACCCCAGCCGCTTACATGGGCTCTTTTAAGAAAGGAGCCTAATTCATTAACCTGATAACCTTTGATATTAAAAAATCGATAGTCCCACCTTGCAACGCCGGTGCCTGCTCCGGCTAACCGACTTAAATAAAACAAAGAATTATCTAAAAATACTAACTCAGGGGCTGAATATTTTTCATCTGGAGCCATAACATTATCAAAATAAATCCACTGATCATCTTTTCTGCGGAAAAATAAATATTGATAATCCAATCCGCCCGGTCCTGCTGAAGAAGAACTATTTATCCGCATAACTTTATAGTCTTTTTCTTGAAATAGTTTAGTCGCTGGGTATTTTAAATAAAACTCATCTTTGTGGTCGTAACCAAACAAATAACGTTCTGAGCCTTCCCGCGCCGACTCAGGGGTTATCCCGGCCTTCTGCCAAAGTGGGTATATATTTACGGCCGGGTAATAAAACTTTTCTCCTTCAAAGTTTATTGATTCAAATTTTTCTGGTTGCACGAAAAACTCTTTTGCCTCCTCCAGAGTCAATCCAGCAAAAACAGTCAAAGGAAATAAAATAACAGTTACTACCCAAAGAATAATTTTTTTCATAAGAATTCCCCCTAAAAACAAGGAATCCCTCGCCGTTTCCAGCGAAGGGTTTAATCAACCTTAATAACGGCTAACGATTCCCTTGAAACCTCTCTTTCTTCACCGCTTTTTAGATTTGTCTGGATCCATTGTGCTCGGCCATCAATAATATTTGGACAAGTCCACACAATACCCTTTTCTATATCTAAAACAATTGCCGGCATTCTTAAGTCAGCATCTTGCCATTCAAGCATTTTTACAACATACCTCTTCCTTGTCATCGGCTTATCTCCGTGCTGGCCTAAATCAGCCCTAACCCATAAAGGTTTTCCATCCTGTAAGTTCTGACAAGTCCAAATTATCCCTCTGACCTGATCTAGTACTAAAGCTGGAATCCTATTATTTGCAACTGCCCGGCCATGCATAATCCTTAATACATACCGCCCATCCTCTTTAAGCACGAAACTTTTTTCTTCCTCAGCAGCAACATTAGATGCAAGAGACATACAATTTACTAAAACAAAAAAACTAATGACTAAAATTTTTTTCATAAGACTGCCTCCTTCGTATAAGCTTACCTAACAAAATACCTTATGTGAACTACGCTCTTTATCTCTTTATCAATGCTTGAGGTATCGTTTATGCCGTAGCTGGATATCCGGGTTGAGTGTTTAGGGGTTATTTGAAATACCCCTACTCTTACATCAGCTATCGGGCCAAGGCGGAATCTTCCTTCTTTGGCGATAATACCTGCTCTTTCTCTGGCATTATCTGTAGCTCGCCCGATCATCTCTATTTTTAAGCCTTCCAGTTTTGTGTAGACATATTTAGGGTCACTGATGCTTAGCTTAACTCCTTCATCAAGCAAGCTTACTACATCCTGAGAAATCTTAGCTATTTTATTTACATCCGAACTTTCAACTTTTACATTCTGCCTTAAGTTGTATCGGGAGAGTTCATCAGTTCTGTGGCCGCGTTCATTGACTTTATATATCTCTCTTATTGCTGCCGGTTCAATTATTAATTCATCTTTAGAGATATTAAAGTTATTATGGAGATAATTTTCTATCTTTTCTTTACCTTCCGCAAGCTCAGCATAGCAGGCTTTAAGGTCAGGGTCTTCAGCAATTATAGTTGCTTCAAAGATGCCCAAGTCTGAGGTTATATCCTGCTTGGCAAAGCCGGTAACTGAGATATGGCCTTTGTTTTTGATGCTGATTGCAGTGTTTGATGCAATATTAGCAACCATTACAAAGGAAAGCCCTAGGATCAACGCGACAAGAATCGGAACAACTACTTTCTTCATAACTACCTCCTAAATTTTAAAAATTCGTTTTTTAAATATTTTTCTTGACTTTCTGAATCCAGATATGGTAATATTTGGTTAGAAGTTAAGGGCAGTCACTGCGTAGCGGGGGCTGCCCATTTTTTATGGAAAAATAATTAACCCATACCCTTTATATTTCCCACACTTATTCTTCCGGAATTTACTTTTAATAATTTCATAGTTTATATAATAATTTCTTAGTTTCAGATATTTTCTGCCAATTGTAACCATAGAATCAATTAACTGCAAGCCTGAAACATTCTCTTCCTTTTTCTTTATAGTAAAATCTTCAAGATAATCTTTTATTTCTTTAGGGGTAAGATAGCGAGTACCGTCTATTTTTAAGTTTAGATATGCTAGCTCTAATTCATTATCAAGCTGAGGATTCCTGCTTTCGGCTATTATTTTCCCTTTCTCTTTGATAGACTTCAGATAAAATACAAACCTTTCTATAATAAAGTTCAGTGACAAAAGATAAGGATTGTTGGCATTGTAACCGTATTTTTCATTATGTTTATTTTTATCGACAATACAAGCAAGCAGCTCACAATTGCTATTTAATATTAATTTGTTGAGATTATAGAAAAAATCTTCCCGAAAACTTCTATTTTTTATTTTTTCAAATCCACTTCTGTTACGCGTATAATCTGAATAATGAAGAATTAAATTCTTATCTGCAAATAATTTTTCTTTAAAATCATTCAATCTTTTAGCTAAAACTTTATAACTTTCTGCATTAAATATGCAGCCTGCTAAAACAAAAGTCGGATATTTTTTATCAATATTTATTAAATCGTGATCGCCTGACTCATCAAGAAATAAAAATTTCATTTTATTTTATATATCACATTTTCCCCGTTTTTAACTTACCTTCTCCACCCCCCCTAAAATAAAAAATCCTCCGCCTGTTTATATAAACCTGCGAAGGTTTTATCCTACTACGCCATTAGCCGGTAAATTGCTTGGGGCTTCGTAGGATTTCGTTCGTTGCCTTCGGCAACGAGCCTCAACTTGCTAAAAGGAAAAAAACCTTCGCTTATTCATAGAACACCTGCGAAGGTTTTACTTGTTTATAGTCCGGGATTTAATCCTTCCAACACGGGACTTGTCCTTTTTGATAGTTTTAATATATACCTAACTCTTAAGCCGGTCAAGGAAAATATCTAGCCCGATATCTTCACTTCCTTTCCGCAGCTTGGGCATTTACAGATCTTTTGAGCTCGGTCAATCCACTCAAGCGGCTGGTCTAAGTATAAAGTCTTGCCGCAATGAGAGCAAACCTGGCTATTCATAGGCTCATCTGCTCCACCAAGAAAAAATTCGTCAAGCCAGTCATTTACCATTTTAGCAAAAAGTGGCTTCTGCGGTCACTTTAGGAGTTAATTTTTATTTTTGGACCATCAAGTGTCCAACGCAATTTAAGATTATTCCTGCCACTACCCATAGCCAACTATGAGTCCATAAGCCATAAATAATAGGAATATTAATCAAATCAATCGTTAGTGGTTCTTTGTCAAGCGTGGAGACCTGACCCTTCTCCTCTTCCCAAAATAAAATAACGGAGACCAAAAATTTTTCGGATCTGCCAAAGGTGTTCCCGCGGGAAAATAGGACGCGATAAACCCAAAAAAAGGCAGAAAAAATTCTGCGGTAATTTTCATCAGTAATACACAAGGTAAATCAAAATAAACTAAATAAAGCCAATAGTTCGGCCAAACAGGCTCACCTCCTTTCAGGATTGCCCAAACTAAATAGATAACAAGAATTAAATGTAGGGTTGCGCATACTATCCCAGCTAATTTTGCTTTATTTCTCATTTCAGTCCCTGAAAGATTATAGTACTTAAGCCAATTATACCAAAGCTTTGGGAAATGCAAAAAGAATTATGGGATACTCATTATGCCTATAAACAGGTTATTCTCTAGGGTAATACCTATCCTGTTCCCAATTAGCGGGGTTATTTATGATATATTGGCGGATGCGGTTTAATTCGGATTCATTGCGGATTATGTGTTCATAATAATTGCGTTGCCATAGGCGAACACCGGGGGTATCGCTAATTATATTTATTTGTTCGGTCGTTGTTGATTTAAATAATTTAATAATTGTCGGTATTGAATTTGACGTGGAACGGCCAAATTGTTCAATACGATTATGTAGGGGCACATTGCAATGTGCCCCTACAATATTTATTATTCCATGCAAATGATTCGGCATTATAACTGTCGGATAATTTTGCCGTATTCATTTAATATCATTTCCCCATCAGATACATCACCAAACAGGCATCTACGGTTATTTACGCATATGGTTACAAAATAGGCGCCTTCCTGGGTATAATCATAATCCTTCAATCTAATTGATTTACGTTGTCCCGGCATTATCCCCTCTTATTATATAGACGAAATAAAAACCGG
>PXAH01000084.1 GCA_003565945.1 Candidatus Omnitrophota bacterium | reverse complement strand
CGGACCCGGATTCTTTCTCAAAGCTTGATAATTTGGGGTGGGCGGAAGTGAAAAAAATTACTATTCAGCCAGACAGGCAAACTGATATTGGAGGCCGTTTTTCCGCTCCCCATACTCAAATTTTTCTTCTACCTTTATTTTTACTTCTAAACCAAGATATCGCAAAGCTTGAGCGGATTTATTCTGATTTTGTCAAGGCTCAACCTCAAATCCAAGAAAAAGCTTTACAGGATGTATTAAAGTTTGGGAAAAGTTATGATTTTTACTTTTCTCCACTTGTCAAGAAAGATTGGAGTCAGGGCTTTGCTTCCTGGGTTGTTCAGCTTTTTCAAGAATCACTTGGTTCAAAAATTGAAAGGCAGCCGGTCAAAACTATTGTTAATTTTTTTGATTCGGATTTCATCCAGCTTGAACCCGGGTCTTTTTCTCAGGAAGCGGTTGTTTCGATTATGCTTTCTATGTACTACTATCAGTTAGTTGTAGCTTACGTATCGGCGCCTTGGTCAATAAATTTTGTGAATCAAGAGTTTGTCGAAAAGTACAAAGAAAAAATGCGGTTACTTGAAGCTGATAGGGGTGATAACGTTGATATTTCTAAGGGAAATCTTGAGATGTTGCTGTCTCAGATAAGTCAAAAAATTAAGCCTGAGCAACGTTTTATTGAAGTGGTTTTATATTTTGACCCCGTGGAAGAAAATATCTCATCTATTCGCCGGCAGTTTTCAGAAAAATTTAGCCAGAAAGTAGTCCAGATTTTTATTGGAAGCGATTGGAATCATCAATCGTATCAAGCTGCTTTTAATGATCAGGAAACCTTTTACGCCTTAGTCTGCTTGTCAAGATACCAAAAATCAGAACATATATCATCGGATAACGCTTCCGAAAACATCAAAACTTTGAAACGAATAGCTCTAGCTACCTACCAAACTCTTTCCGGCAAATCAATTTTATATAATTTGGAATAATTTTGCTTAGCAAAATTTGATGAGCCGGTGTTTTTGTGGTATTATTTAATGCATTTCAAGAGGAGGATTAATGGGAGAAATTATTAAAGGTTTAAGAGAGAGAGCAAAAAAGCAAGTACGCACAATTGTATTTCCTGAGGCTAACGATGATAGGGTGGTTGAAGCTGTTGATTATGTAAATAAGGAAAAAATCGCTAACGCCTTGTTGCTTACTCCTGATAACCTTGATCTTGACTTAAAAGAGAAATTCGCGATTATTTTTCATGAACGAAAGCAGGCCAAAGGAATTAGCTTTGAAGAGGCGCGGGAGATAATGGAAAACCCTCTTTATTATGCGGCGATGATGGTAAAATACGAAGGTGTTGATGGGTTTGTTGCCGGCGCAAGCTCTACAACTTCAAGCGTGATAAAGGCCGCGCTTGATTGTTTGGATATTGATAAGGTTTCTGGGACAATATCAAGCTGTTTTATTATGGAGGTGCCGGATTGCCAATATGGCGAAGAAGGGGTTTTTGTCTATACTGATTGTGGGGTTATCCCTTATCCTTCTAGTGATCAATTAGCTAACATTGCCCTTTCAAGTGCTCGCTTTACTCAGGAGGTGCTTGAGATTACCCCGCGGGTAGCCCTTCTTAGCTTTTCAACTAAAGGCAGCGCTAAGGGAAGATGGGTTGATAAAATTAAAGAAGCAGTTGAAATCGCCAAGGAGAAAAATTCCGGGTTTTTAATTGACGGGGAACTTCAGGCCGATAGTGCTTTAGAAAAAAAGGTTGCTTCGCGCAAGTTGAGCGAAAGCGATGTGGCTGGATCTGCTAATGTTTTAGTTTTTCCAAATCTTGATGCCGGGAATATCGCCTATAAGTTGACACAAAGGCTTGCTAAGGCCAGGGCTATTGGCCCGATTGTTTTGGGAACCAAACAGCCTTGTAGTGATTTATCGCGTGGCTGTGAAGTCGAGGATATAGTTGATTGCGCCGCTGTTACCGCCTTGAGAGCTCATAAAAAATCTGATTGATTTTAGTTAAAAATGAAATTTTTAATTATAAACTCAGGCAGTTCTTCGATAAAATATAAACTTTTTCGTTTTCCGCAAGAGGATCTTATTGATAGCGGCGATATCGAAAGGGTTGGAGAGCCTAGCTCTGGAATTAAGGATCATAACCAAGGGGTAAAAGCGATAATAAAAAGGATTCTATCCGGCCCCGGTTTATCTTCTTTAGATGAAATAGACGCAATCGGGCACAGGGTTGTTCACGGGGGCGAAAAATTTAAGGAACCGAGATTGATTGACTCAAAAGTAATAAAGCAAATTGAAAAATGTATTGATTTTGCTCCTCTGCATAACCCGGCTAACCTAGCTGGAATCAAGCAATGTTTAAAATCTTTTCCTACTGATTTTCAAGTTGCTGTGTTTGATACCGCTTTTTACCAGATGATTCCTGATTATTCTTGCATATACCCTCTTCCCTATATTTATTATAAAAAGTATAAAATTCGTAAGTACGGCTTTCATGGCACATCACATCAGTTTGTTTCATTGCGGGCAGCTAAACTTCTTAAAAAACCTTTAAGCCGCTTAAAACTGATCACTATTCATCTTGGTAATGGATGCAGTATGACTGCCTTGAATAAAGGCAGGCCCATCGATACGTCAATGGGATTTACACCTCTTGAAGGCTTGATGATGGGAACTCGATGCGGCGATTTAGATGTAGCAGCAGTTTTTAATGTAATGAAAAAAGAAGGTTTAAACATTGATCAGATGGACAAAATTCTTAATAAAAAAAGCGGATTTTTGGGGGTATCCGGATTGAGCAATGACTTCCGGGCCATAAAGAAGGCGGCTTGCTCCGGCAACAAAAGAGCAAAATTAGCTGTTCAAATTTTTCTCCACCGAATAAAAAAATACACAGGGGCTTATTTTTTCCTTTTGCGGGGGGTGGATGCGGTTTGTGTTACCGGTGGAATAGGCGAAAATAACCCTGAAATTGCCCGAGAGCTAAGAAAGAGTTTAAAAAAAATAGCTCCTAAAGTAAAAGTATTAGTTATTCCTACCAATGAGGAGTTGATGATTGCTAAGTTAGTTCAAGAGTTATTTAAAAAGAAAAAGAAGGTTAATTAAAATGATGCGAATAATGCTTAAATCAAAAGTAACCTACCCAACTGTGGTTGAGTTGGAACTCTACTATAAAGGTAGTATCACCATAGACCAAAGGCTAATGGAAGCTGCCGATTTATATGAGGGAGAGCGGGTAGATGTTTTAAACTTAAACAACGGCGTTCGTTTTCAAACTTATGTTATTACCGGAAAAAAGGACAGCGGAATTATAGCTTTAAATGGGCCGGCGGCTCGCTTGGGCTGTAAAGGAGATAAACTCATTATTTTATCTTATGCTTACTATAGTGAGGAAGAAATTAAAAAGTTAACCGCTAAATTCATTGAGGTAAACAATGAAAACAAAATTAAAAATACATAAATGGCCGTCTAAGATATTAAGGAAAAAAACAAAAAGGGTTAAAGAAGTTGACCAGGTTATAAAAAGTATTTTAGATCAAATGTATCTTTTAATGAAAACTGCCGATGGCGTGGGTTTAGCCGCTAATCAAGCAGGTTTAAATATGAGCTTAGTTGTAATAGAGGCTGACGGCAGAATTTTTAAATTGGTTAATCCGGAAATCACTCAGAGAGAAGGGGCAATAAATTTCAAAGAAGGCTGCTTAAGTTTTCCCGGGATCGAACTTGATATAAAACGCAGCCGGAAAATAAAGGTTAATGCCTTAGACCAAGAGGGTAAATCTTTAGAATTAGAGCTAGACGGGCTTTTAGCCGTTGTTTTTCAGCATGAAATTGACCATATAAACGGAATAAGCTTTATTGACAGAGTTTCTTTCTGGCAAAGAGCAAGAATAAAGCATAAACTCCGCCGGATTAAAAAAAGCAATTCGCAGACGCTTGAGAGCTAAATCATCTGCTCATTAAAGGAGGTGCTTGATGGACTGTCAAAATAAAGAAAAAAATATGGATTTTTGTAATTGCAGTTATCCAGGTTGCCCGCGAAAAGGCCTCTGTTGCGAGTGTCTCCGTTATCATCTCTCCAATGATCAGATGCCTGCCTGCTTTTTTCCTCCCGAAGCCGAAAAAACTTACGACCGGTCATTAAAGCATTACTTATCAATTAAAGGGTGTGGATGAGCGATAAACTGGATTTAATAATCGTTGGAGCCGGAATAGCGGGGGTGAGCGCGGCGGTTTACGCGCGCCGCTCTGGTTTGACTTTTGAAATTTTTGAGCCTAAACTTGTCGGCGGCCAGCTTTTTTATATGGAAAAAATAGACAACTATGTTGGTGCTGAGCCGGGTATAACCGGAGCGGTTTTAGCCAAGAGACTCTCAGATACGTTAGAAAATTTGCAAATATCTCCTCAAAAAGAAAAAGTAAAAGAAATCCGGCAGAAAGAAGGATTTATTGTATCAACAACAAATAAAAAGCAATATTATTCCAGAGCGGTTATCGCGGCTACCGGCGCCTCTTTTAAAAAATTAAACATTGAAGGGGAAGATAAATTTACCGGCAGCGGTGTTTCATATTGCGCGGTTTGTGACGGTTTCTTTTTTAAAGAGAAGGATGTGGCGGTAATTGGTGGAGGAAATACGGCTGTTGAGGAAGCGCTTTATTTATCTAATTTTGCAAATTCGGTGACTCTTATTCATCGCCGTGATAAATTACGGGCTTTAGATTATCTTCAAAAGAAACTAAAAGAAAAAAATAATATCAGAATTATTTACAAAAAAACAGTTAGCGGCTTGAAGGGCGATAATAAGCTTCAGGGCTTAGTTTTGTCTGATGAACAAGGCAAGGAAAGCCAGCTAAGCGTGGATGGCTTATTTGTGGCGATAGGAGTCCGGCCTAATACTGATTTTTGTGACGGGTTAGTTTCAACCGATGACTGGGGGTTTATCGTAACTGACGATAAAATGAAAACATCACAAGGTTCATTTTGGGCTTGTGGAGATTGTCGCAGCCGCCCTTTGCGGCAGTTGATTACCGCCGCCTCTGAAGGCGCGATCGCATCAATTGAGGCCTATAAAAAGATAAAAGGAAGCTATCTAAGCACTTAGTCGCCGCGAAAATTTTTTTATGTTGCGGTTTATTATAGACGGTTATAATCTTGTTCATCAAATCAGCCGGATAAAAAAATCCGCCAACCCTTGCCACCAGCTTCTTTTCTATATTTATAAAAATAAGCTTACCGGAAGTAAAAATAACCGGGTTTTAGTTATTTTTGATGGCCGTCAGCCTCCTTATGATATAGGTGATTTTGGCTATAAAATATTATTTAGCCAGGGGCAGAGTGGTGATAGCTTAATTTTAAGTGAGGTCAAAAAGGTAAAAAACAAAAAAGAAGTTCTTGTGGTGAGTGATGACCGAGATTTAGGCTATAAAGCTAAAATGCTTGGAGCGGGAGTTTGGCGGATAGAAAAATTTATCAAAAAGGAAAAGAAAATTCAAAAAGCCGGCAATAACGGAGGAAAAGAAATAAGATACTCTGACCAGCGGGAAATAACCGAGGAGCTGAGAAGGATTTGGCTGGATAAAGAATTGGATCCTGGATGTTAGATTCTGGATGCTGGATTCTGGATACTGGATATGGTTAGTTAATTGATGTTATGGAGAGTAATAAGGATTTTATTAAGTTTTTAGGAACTGCCGGGGCACGGTTTGTAATGATAAAGCAGTTGCGTTATTCTGCCGGTATTTGGCTCAACTATAAATCAGTTAATTTCTTAATTGACCCCGGGCCGGGCTGTCTGTTGAGGTGCCGAAACAGCCGGCCAAAACTTGATCCTGGTCGGCTTGACGCGATTATCCTTACCCATAAACACTTGGATCACTCAGGTGATATAAATGTAATGATTGAAGCAATGACTCACGGCGGGCATAAGAAGAAAGGGCACTTATTTCTACCTTCAGATGCTCTAGGCGCTGAGGGAGTGGTATTTAGCTATCTAAAAGATAAAGTTGGGAAGATTGAGCTTCTTAAGGAAAAATCTTTCCGAGTTAAGGATATAAAGTTTGTGGCGCCGGTGAAGAACCAGCATTCAGTTGAAACCTACGGAGTTAAATTTTACTTGGGTGAAGAGGTTGTTTCTTATGTTTCTGACACAAAAAAATTTGATAGGTTGATAGAAGCCTATTCTGATTCTACCTTTTTAATTTTAAATGTTGTCTTTTACCAAGAACGTCAAGGTTATCAGCATTTATGCTTAGATGACGCGCTTGAGTTGGTTGAAAAAATTGGCCCAAAAAAAACTATTTTTACTCACTTTGGGATGGGTATTCTCAAAGAAAAGCCGCGTTTCTTAGAAGAAAAAATTAGAAGAGAAAGGAAGCTGGATATAAAATTTGCTTATGATGGAATGAGTTTAGATTTTTTTTAATGATAATTTATTTGACGAAATGAGGTGCTTGTATGTATAATAATACCATGGCAGCTCAAACAAAAAACGTAAAAAAACTAAAATATTTATTTATCTTTGCTTTTATTTTCGCACCAACTTTAGTTAGTTTTTCTTTTTCTTTTGCCGGCTCACTTGGAGGCTTAAGAGGGCAGGAGGAATTAATCAGCGGGCGGCAAGAGTATGATTGGAAGCTAAAAAAAGCTAATAAATATTTTGACAGCGGTTTTAACCGTAAAGCTAGCGATATTCTTTGGGAGATTATTCATAAGTATCCCGAGAAGCCCGATGCTTACATTAACCTTTCTTTTATTTCTATAGCCGAGAAACGTTTTGAGACCGCCATTCGGCTTCTTGAGAGAGCGGAAGAATTATCCGGCCCCGATTACTTTCAACGGGAGATACTTTTTTATAACCTAGGGTTATCATACTACAATATTCAGGATTACCAAAAAGCGCACCACTATCTGGCTAGAGCCGTAGGTATTTATCCTGATTTTGCCGAGGCCTTTTTTTGTTTAGCTAAAGCTAACCAAGCCTTGGGTAATATCCAAAATGCCTACCTTGATTATTTCAGGGCAAATTACTTGTTTTCTCAAGAAGAAAATAAAAGCCGCTATAGGCAGGTAACCTTTAATGCTCTGGTGGCATTAGAGGAGAACCCTTCTTTGGACAGGTATGCTATCGCTCAAACATTAAGCGCCTTCGCTCAAAGAGCCGTTGAAGAAGGCAGGCTTAACCGGGCCGCTCATTTCTTTGATAAAAGTATTGATTTTAATCCTCAAAAAGCGGAAACCTATCGTAAAGTAGCCGATCTTTATGTTAGTCAGAATGCTTTTCATAACGCTAGAATTTATTTGGATAGGTTGGGCAAGCTTGACCTTAACCGGGAAGTTTGCCTGGAGATGGGAAGAATTTACCGGGCTTTACATAATTATGATTTAGCTCTGGAAAGCTTTCAAAAATCTTTAGATTTTAGGCCTAACGATCCCTTAGTTTTGTACGAAATTGCTTTGACATATTTTGAAATAGAGGAATACTCTAATGCTGAAAAATTTATTGTTAAAGCTGAAGAAGCTGCTCAAAACAGTGAATTGTTAAAGGAAATAAAAAAAGCTAGAATTCGAATTGAAAATAGAGAGGTTCCCAAAGAAAGAGTTAGGTTGCGGCCTGAGCCCCAGATAACCCATTCTTACTATTTGCGGGAAAGAGTTCCCTATGGGAACTTAGGTAAATTGGATGGTGGCTATTTTCATCCGCCTTCCCAAAAAAGATCAAGATAAAACCAACTACTGGCCCCATCGTCTTCCCGCCTGCGCACTAAAGTGCTTGGCGGGATCCCGCAGAATCCGTTAGGATGCATGCGGGAAGTCTGGTTTTTCATTTTAGGCGGAACTAAATGTGCTATTTGTATATAATACGAAATGATACAAATAAACGATTTCATATCGGTGTAACTAAAAATATTGACAAGCGAGTGGATGAGCACAATAATAGCAGACGAGTATCAATAACCCATTTTGGTAGATATCATCTAGTGTATAAGGAAAAATATTCCAGTTTTAAGGAAGCAAGAAAGCGAGAGCAGCAAGTTAAGTCCTACAAGGGAGGGAATGCGTTTAAAAAACTGCTGCGCGAGAAAGCAAATATAACTTGGTAATAATTTGGCCCCATCGTCTAGTCTGGTCTAGGACAGGTGGTTCTCAGCCATCAGACACCGGTTCGAATCCGGTTGGGGCTATATTCTTTTAAAATCAGGCTAAAACCCATATTTGATAAGGACAATTCGCCTTCCAGCCCCTTCCACTTGGTTCCGCTAAAAGGCATTGAAAACATTGAAAAAGGATATTTTTCCGACCACTTTTCCGACCAGTTTTTGAAACGAAAAAAGAAAGCGGAACACCCCCGCGGTGGGATATAAAAGTTTAAGTCAAAAATATCGCGGGGGTGAGGGTAACTGTTTTTGTGATTGATTATTTTAGGTTCGAAGAGTATAATTATGCTG
>PXAH01000059.1 GCA_003565945.1 Candidatus Omnitrophota bacterium | reverse complement strand
TAAGCGCTACCGCTAAGATAGGAATTTTGATTATACTGGCCGCGGCTATTCTTTGGTCAGATTCATGTTCAAATTCCAAATCCCAAAAACCGGGCCGGTATATAGATAGTGAAAATTTTCCTGAAAAATCAGCTGCTTCGGCATTAATTTGCGTTTCTAATTCCTGTAAAATTTTAGCGCGCTCAATTTTGGCCGAAAAAATATGCGCTAAAAAAAAGAAAAATATAATAACTGAAAAAAAAGTAAGAAACTTTGAAATAGAGAATATTTTAGCTCTTTTCTTTTTCATGGGAAATAATTCTCCGCGAAGGGTCAGTTCGCCAAGGATGTGAAGCGACAATAAGAGCGGCAAAAAAAGTGTAAAAAAGCCAGTCCCGGCCGATTAAAATTGTAGCTACGCGAGAAAATCCTCCGTAGGGAGAAGAGATTTCACTTAATAAGGTCGAAATAAAAATAATTAATAGGATTACAGGTGAGATTATCTTTATGCAAAAATTCCAAAAGCCCGGAACTTTCCAGTCACTGTAATGATTGATATGTTTTTGCAAGTTCCTTGCCTTAAGAACCCAACCCACTAAAATACATTGGAAAATTCCTCCTAAAATTAATCCGTACTGATTCAAGAAATGGTCTACAATCTCAATCCAATTAACACCTCCTTTAGTAGTAAAAATTATGCTCCCTAAAAATCCAAATATACATAAAACCGAAACGGTAGTTTTCCGCCGGTAATGAAATTTATCCGATATCCCCGAAGCAAAAGCTTCGACTATCGAAACTGAGGAAGACAACCCAGCTACAACTAAACTGCCAAAAAATAAAACTCCAAAAACATTGGAAAAAGCAGGTAGAAGGCTAATTGCTTCAGGAAAAGTAACAAAAGCTAGGCCGACAGACTGAGTAACAACTTCACTAATTGGTACCGATTTAGCAGTTGCCATATATCCTAAAACCGCAAAAACCCCCACCCCGGCAAAAAGAGAAAACAAGCAATTCAAGCCGCTGATAATTAAAGAGTCTCTTACGATTTGAGTTTTCTTCGGAAGGTAGGACGCGTAGGCAATCATAATGCCAAAACCTAAGCTTAGAGTGAAAAAAATCTGGCCGAAAGCGTCTCTCCAAACATCTATATTGGTTAGCTGGCTAAAATCCGGGCGCAAATATACAGAAACACCTTTGCGGGCTCCCGGT
The DNA here is from genome assembly GCA_003565945.1 of Candidatus Omnitrophota bacterium. Lineage (GTDB taxonomy): Bacteria > Omnitrophota > Gorgyraeia > Duberdicusellales > 4484-171 > PXAH01. The sequence continues at coordinate 7,581 of PXAH01000059.1, read as the reverse complement.
AAAGTTAAGCCCCAAATCACGATTACCGCGACTAGAATAAAAAGAAGGGGCATAAAGATTTTACTGGCACGCTCAAGGCCTTTTTGAACCCCCTTGAAAACAATAAACCAATTACAAAACCAAATAAAGGCAAGACTGGCTAAAATTATAGTGCGTACATCACCAACCTGAAAAGGAGAGTCGGTACTCATCAAGAAAGTATTTGCAAAAAAATTGTCGGGAGCCTGGCCCCAACTAAGATTAAAGGAAAAGAAAAAATAATTAAGGCACCACGCGATTATTACCGAATAATAAAGAACTATCCCAAACATTACAAAGATTATCTGCCACCACCCCAGCCACTCCCATTTTTTTGATATACTGGCAAAACTGGCCGGGGCTGAGCCGCGCATTTTATGGCCAAGCCCGATTTCCAAAATCATCAACGGCACTCCAACAATAAAAAGCGCTGTCAGATATGGTATCAAAAAGGCTCCTCCGCCGTTTCGATAACATAAATAGGAAAAGCGCCAAATATTTCCCAGGCCGATAGCCGAACCTACGGCGGCAAGCAAAAATCCTATATGAGTTTTCCATTTGGGCCGATGATGGGCTAAAAGTTTATTAACCATAACTTTTTCCTTAGCGTTGTTTCTAAATTATATCAAAAAACTTTCCCTTGTAAATAATACCATTTCGAGCTTCAAAGTAGACGTCCTATAATAGACGTCCTACTCTGTTTAAGCTAGAGATAGTTGCTTATTTGGCAAAATTCTTTAATGCTTAATTCTTCCGGGCGCTTATTTGGGTTGAGCCCGGATTCAAATAAAAGATCGAAACACTTTTCCGAAAAGTGCTTCTTAAGTATAGTGTTTATTTTTTTCCGCCGCTGGCGAAAGCTTAAGCGAATAACTTCAATTAGCCGGCCCTCATTTTTAGCGCGATATGGCATTTTTTCTTTAAAACTGATTTCAAGAAAAATAGATGAAACTTTAGGGCGAGGCTTGAAAGCTGTAGGCGGAATGGTAAAAAAGCAATTGACCTTAGCGTAATATTGTATTAGGCAACCAATCAAACCGTAAGCCTTATCGCCCGGCAAAGCGGCAAGCTTTAGGGCGAATTCTTTTTGAAGAATAAGATAAACAGTGTCTAAAGCCTTTCGCTGATCAATCAGGTATTCAATCAATTTACTGCTTAAATAGTAGGGAGCGCTGCTAAACAATATTAAACCTTGCCCAAAAGAGGTAAGGGAAATATCCCGAAAATCAGAATTGACAACTTTTGTATTCTGGAGGGAAGACAAGGCAGCTTGAGAAAAAAGGGCCAGGCGTGGATCAATTTCTATGCAATAAAGAAATTTTGTTTTTTTAGCTAATATCGCGCTTAAGCGGCCATCGCCTGAGCCGATTTCAACTGTTTTTTTACCTTCACAGTCAATATGGCTGATAACCTTATCTATATACTCTTGGTTTTTAAGGAAAACTTGAGAGTAAGCGGCCCGCTGTCTCATGTCTTTAAGCTAGCAGCTTGAATGATTGCAGCTTGCATCGAGGTATGAAAAATATTTTCCGGCTTATTTTTGACAAGGCCAAAGGCTACCCCATGAGCCGGTGAAGTTCTGATTACCGGCAAGCCTAAAGTAACATTAACCCCCTGGTGAAAAGCGAGCAGCTTAAAAGGAATCATCCCCTGATCATGGTAAGCGGCAATAATGCAATCAAATCTGCTTAAATTTTCTTCAGTGAATAAGGAATCAGGCGGATGAGGCCCATAAATCTTTCCCTTAAATTGAGCTATGGCTTTGGCCATTACTTTTTCTTCCTTTTCCATAAAAGTTTCGGTCCCCGCGTGCGGATTACAAGCAGCCAGCGCGATAGCCGGATCACTAATTCCCATACTCTCTTTTAAAAAAGTATAAGTTAAGGAGATAGTATCTAGGACAATTTTTTTGTTAATCGCTGCCGGAACTTCACGAATTAAAAGGTGGCGGGTAAGCAGAATAACTCTCAGCTTTGAGGCAGTCATCAACATTGCCGTTTTCTTTGCCCGGAAATAATCTCTTAAAAACTCGGTATGGCCGCAAAAACCAGGTTTAATCAAGCCAATCGCTTCTTTAGAGACAGGAGCGGTAACCAACCGGTTGAAGTTATTTTCTTTCAAAAGCTCCAAAGCCCGCTCTAAATACATTAAGCTTGCTCGGCCGGCTGGCTTAGAAATTGAGCCTTTTTTAATTTTTTTGATTCCCTTGGTACCTAAATCAATAAAATTAATTTTGTTTTTAATTTTCGAATATTCCGAAAAAGTTTCCACTACCGCTCTATCACCAACCAGCCAAAAATTAATTGGTTTATTAATCAAGGCAGATATCGATTTCAAAACAATCTGCGGGCCGCAACCGGCAGGGTCTCCCATAGTAATCACTATATCTTTTCTTTTTTTAGCCATCAGAGTATCTTAGTTTTTAAAGGAATGTTTCGATTACCGCGCCTTCCTTCAGAGAATCTACCCATTGCCTGAATTTCCGGGAAAATTCCTCCTGCCAAAGGCGCCGGTAAACTTCTTCTTGAGCTTCGGAAAGAGAAAGTAAGCGAGGAGAGTCCATCTCTTTACGGTAAACTAAATAATAAGTGTTGCCTATCGCTAATATCTTGTGACTGCCATCGTCTAATTCAGCTAAGGCCTCTGCCAGCGGCTCCTGCAACTTATCAAGATAAAGACACATCTCTGATAGCTCCTGATCAAATAATGCCTTAGCTCTGTCTAGGCCCTGGCTGCTTAGAGTATTGCTTATTTTTTTTAAGTCATCTTCATTTTGGCTTCTAGCTATTAAAAATGAAACCTGGCGAGGCGCTTCAAAGTCTATCATATTTTTTTTATAATATTGGCTTATTTGCCCGGGAAGAATTGAAACTTGAGCCCTAACTTTTCTATTGATTATTTCCTGCATTAAAAATTGCTCTTCAAATCTTCTTCGCAAATAAGACAAACTTATTCCCTGCTCTCTTAAGGATTCTGAAAAAGTGTCGAAATCAGGATAAGCGGAAGCCAACTGAGCAATTCGGCTATCGAGCCAATCTCTTGAGACTTCAATATCTTCCGCCTTCGCTTTTAATAAAATAAGCCGGTCTTCTATCAAGCGGCTAAGGGCTTCTTCTTTTTCATCCTCTATCCGGCCTGTCAAATCATGGCTGTCCCGAATAGATAGCATAACTTGGTAATTAGCAAGGTCCCCTTGGGTAATAATTTCATTATTTACCCTGGCTACTATTCGATTAGACTGCGCCAGGGCATTAGGGCAGAAAGCAAAAAGCAGAAATAAAAAAATAATTTTTTTGAGAAAGTTATATTTTTTCATGAAGATTAGCTATATTTTAAAAGTTTCTCTTAAATAATCAACTTCTTTTTTAAGCAAGCGGCAATAGAGGTCAAATCCAACCATCCAAATAAACCCATGCTGCTGTTTTCCCAATAAATTGCCGGCTCCGCGTAATTCCAAATCCCGCCTGGCCAATTCAAAGCCAGCCCCTAAATGGGAAAATTCTTTAATATATTCAAGGCGTTTTTTGGAAGCCGGACTTAACTGATCAAAGGGAGGGCAAAGGCAAAATGAGTAGGCTTGTCTCTTAAACCTTCCTACCCTGCCTCTAAGCTGATGAAGGTCAGCCAAACCAATTCTATTAGCTTCATTTATGATTATAGTATTGGCATTTGGAATATCTATACCAGACTCAACAATGGCGGTTGAAACCAAAACATCTGTCTTTCCGCTTATAAAATTATTCATCACCTCCTCTATCTTCAAAGGGCTAAGCCGGCCATGAGCCATTTCCAGCTTAATTCCGGGTAAATTATTTCTAATTTTTTTAACAATTTTATCTATATCCATTATTCGGTTATGAATAAAAAAAACCTGCCCCTTGCGTTTTACCTCCCGCTTTATAGCTTCGGTAACCACCTTCATGCTAAACGGCAACACCTTAGTTTTTACTGCCATACGCTCCTTAGGAGGGGTTTGTATCAAAGAAATATTTTTTATTCCCACCATACTCATATATAATGTTCTCGGTATGGGGGTAGCGGTTAAAGTTAAAACATCTATCCCGGCTCGACGAGATTTTATCTTTTCTTTATGTTCAACGCCAAATCTCTGCTCTTCATCAATAATTAAAAAACCTAACTCTTTAAATTGGATATCATCGGATAAAAGCCGGTGAGTACCTACAACTATATCAATTTTTCCATCCTTCATCCTCTCAACTATTTTTTTTTGTTCAGATTGAGAGCGAAAACGGGAAAGCATCTCAACCGACAATGGAAAATCCTGCATTCTTTTTTTTAGATTTATAAAATGCTGGTAGGCCAATATAGTGGTCGGAACCAAAAATGCTACCTGCCTCCCGGAAACCGCCGCCCGAAAAGCCGCGCGCATAGCAACTTCGGTCTTGCCGTAACCAACTCCACCGCAAAGCAAACGATCCATGCACTTTTCCGAACCCATTTCTTCTTTAACCGCTCTTTCGGCTTTATGTTGATCCGGCGTTAAATCATATGGAAATTGGCTTGCAAATTTTTTTTGCCATTTACCATCCGGAGGATATTTAATGCCTCCTGCTACCTGCCTCTGGGCCTCCATCTTAAGTATTGCTAAGGCATAATCCCTGACTGCCTCTTTAACCTTTTGCTTAGTTTTCTTCCACTGACTAGTCCCTAACTTAGTTAGAGCCGGCTTTTTGACTTTAAAGCTAATATATTTTTGAATAAGATGAGCGTTTTCCTTAGAAACATAAATCTTATCGCCCTTAGCATACTCAATATGAAAAAAATACTCTTCCTTTTCGCCTACTTTTATTTTTTTAACCCCCAGAAAACGCCCGACCCCATATTGAGTATGTACAACATAGTCGCCGGCTCTTAACCTCAAACTTCCTTCTATAGGAAAATCTTCTGTTTTGTATCTGGGTACTTTTTTAAAAAAAGGAACAACGATTAAAAGGTCATATTCCAATATCTTGGCAAAATCATGATCAAAGCTATAAATTTGATAAATTCTATCGAATTCCCATTCAACCCTGACCGGATACAAAAAATTAACCGGAAAAATTTCAAGAGTATCCCCCTTTAAGGCAAAGTCACCCGGATCACTCACCCCTTGAACGCGGCTATAGCCAATACGGGCAAGATCTTGACAGGCCTGATCAACAGAAATAGCTTTGTGCTTATATATCTTAAAGGAATCTAGCATAATTGACTAAATGGTTAATCGGATATCATCAACGAATGTGCGAATTTAGTACGAATTTACGAATAGAAAAGTAATTCGTATATTCGTAAAGATTGGTAAATTCGATGATGGCTTCGTAGAGATTTGTAAATTCAATAATAATGACCACTGGCCGAATTAACTCTTATGCAATAGGCGGGATTTACGAAAAAATAAAACCAGGGGAGAAGCAATAAATACGGAAGAATAAGTGCCAACCATTATGCCCACTAAAAGAGTAAAAGAAAAACCGGCAAGCGCTCTTCCGCCCAATAAAAATATCGAAAGCACTACAAGAAGGGTAGTCAATGAGGTGATCGCTGTTCGAGAAATAGTTTCATTGATAGCGGTATTTATAACCTCACTTAAATTTGCTTTTTGCATTCGCGGTAAAATTTCCCTAATCCGGTCATAAATGACTATTGTATCATTTATCGAATAGCCGGCAATGGTCAAAAGCGCTGTCACGGTAAGTAAGCTAAGTTGATGGCCAGCAAAAATCATAACCCCTAAGCTAAACAAAACGTCATGAAATAGAGCGATTACCGCGGCAAAAGCAAAATCAAAATGCTTAAAGCGATAAGCAACAAAAAGCAGAATGCCCAAAAGGGAAAGAATTATAGCTGAAATTGCCCTTCGGCGCAAAACACCCCCTACTCTCGGGCCGATAGTAGCAACCCTTAACTCATCAACGCTATCAAACTCCCGGTCAAGAATCTCAAAAACCGGCCCGGCTATGTCTTCTTTGCTTTCAATGGCTATAGCTCCTTCGATATCCTGGAATTCCTGAATATTGATATCCACAAAGCCTTCAGCCGCCAGTAAAGCGCGGATTTCGCTAACATCCGGTTTGGGTGTAATCTTGTATTCTAAGTTTTGCCCGCCGACAAAATCAATACCATAAGCATCTTCACCTTTCCGGTGAAAGTTTATTAGGCCGGCCAAAACCAAAAATAAAGAGATAATCAAACAGACATTTTTTAGCTTAATGAAATCAATATGAGAACGGGGAACAAGTGAAAACATCGGAAAACGCTTTAGCCGCAATTCAAGCACAAAAGCATAAATCATTCTTCCCACAAAGACAGCGGTAAAAATGCTCGACAAAATACCTAGAGAAAGAGTAATAGCAAAACCTCTTATTGGACCGGTTCCATAAATAAAAAGAAATATCGCAGCTATTAGGGTAGTTAAGTTTGCGTCAAATATCGTTCTCTTTGCCTTATCAAAGCCATTTCGTATAGCAATCGAAATTGGTTTTCCCTGGCTTAGCTCTTCTCTTATTCTTTCTAAAATCAAAACGTTAGCGTCAACCGCCATACCCAAAGTTAAAATCATTCCGGCAATGCCAGGTAAAGTGAGAGTAGCTCCAAAAAGGCGTAGGCCAACTAAAATAAATAACAAATCAAGGATAAGGCAGATTATGGTAACTATTCCGCCAAGAAGATAGTAAATCAAGACAAAACCGGCTACCAGCAAGGCGCCTAAAGCTATAGACTGCATTCCTCTCTGAATGGAATCAAAACCTAAAAGGGGGCCAACGCTGCGTTCCTCAGCAACGTGCAAAGGAACAGGCAGGGCTCCGGAATTTAAAACCGCAACAGTAGCCCTGGCTTCATCTACCGTAAAATTACCGGTTATTTGAGCTCTACCTCCAACTATAGCTTCCCGAATCTGAGGAGCACCGGTTATCTGTCCGTCAAGAATGATTGCTAATTGCCGTCCGACGTTTTGACGGGTAACTTCAGCAAACTTACGGGAACCTTCAGAGGTAAACCTTAAACCAACTTCCGGTAAAGGCAGGCCTCTTTGTTCGCCATAACTCACATAACTTCTCGATAAATCTGCTCCGGTAAGGGCTACTTGACTTTCAAGTAAGTATTTCTGGCCTTCATACTCTTTTAGCTGATAACCTTCCGGAATTTCTCCCTCAAGAGCCTTTTCTTTCTTACCTTCATCGTCAGAAACTAACTTAAACTCAAGCCGGCCAACCTCACGTAAATTATCTACAATTTGCCTGTCAACAAGGCCGGGAACCTGGACCAAGATTGACTGCCTGCCCTGAATAGCTATCGAAGGCTCTCTTACGCCAAAAGTATCTATTCTTCGTCTCAGGGTGGCAACCGAAGCATCCATAGCATTCGAAGCCTCTTCGCTAGGAATACCGGATAAATCAGCATCAAGCAAGACGTGCATTCCCCCCTGAAGATCTAAGCCTAAGTTAATTTTTTCCTGCAAGGGAAAAACATAAAACAGAGAAAGCACGGCTAAAAACAAAATCGTGAAAAGCCTTAACTTTAAATCACTCTTTTTTATCATTGCCTTGTCTTTTTGCAGTAAGC
>PXAH01000097.1 GCA_003565945.1 Candidatus Omnitrophota bacterium | reverse complement strand
GAAGAAGGCGACCCTGAATCAGGTAAAGGCTCATACAGCTGGCCGATACCGGCGGACATTACCTTATCGACTACCGCCCGGATAAGGGTAAGAGACTCGGCAGACCCTACAGTCTTTGGCCAGTCGGCTAATGACTTTACCGTCAGAGGCGCGCTTTCGTTAAATAAACCGATTGGCGGTGAAGATTGGGTAGTTGCTACTGTTGAACATATAGAGTGGACCCGTTTTGGCTTTATTCAAAATGTGGATATAGAGTACTCGACTAATTCCGGCCAGACTTATCCTCATTCTATAGTTAGCGGATATGACGCTTCTCAGGAAACATACGCTTGGGATATACCCGACGCGATAGGGACAGGTTTGCGGGTAAGAGTTGTAGATTCAGATAACCCTAATGTTATCGGTGCTTCAGAGGCAAATTTTTCAATTAAAGGAGATCTTGAGCTTAACCGGCCGGACGGCGGCCAGATTTGGGTTGTCGGTACTACCGAGAATATCACCTGGACTCGCATTGGTTCGATTGCTAACGTCAAGCTTGAATATTCAATTAACGCCGGCCAAAGCTGGGAGTTGATTATCGGGGTTACTGACGCGGCGGAGGAGAGCTATGCCTGGGATGTGCCTGACGCTATTGGCAGTGAATTAAAAGTAAGGGTGACAGATGCTGCCAATGACACCGTAACCGCTCAATCCGCGGGTACTTTTTATATTCAGGGAGTTTTAAACCTTACTCAACCTGACGGCGGCCAAACCTGGATTGTGGGCCAAAACAGGAATATAACCTGGAGCAGGACAGGTTCTATAGCCAATGTCAGGCTTGAATATTCAACCGACGGCGGCCAAACTTATCCTAATCAGATTATCGCCTCAACCGATGCTTCAACCGGAAGTTATGAGTGGGAAGTACCGGATGCGATTGGAACTCAACTGAGAGTAAGAGTTACCGATACCACAAATTCGGCGGTTACCGACAGCTCTTCGGCTAATTTTGAGGTAAAAGGCTCTCTTAATTTAACCGCTCCTAACGGCGGCGAAGCCTGGGTGGTAGGCACAGAAGAATTGATTACCTGGACTATGACTGGAACTATTGCTAACGTCGAGTTAAGGTATTCAACCAACTCCGGTGACACATACCCTAATGTTATCGTTGCTTCAACTGAAGCCGGCGGTGGCAGTTATAGCTGGCAAATTCCGGATGCTATCGGAAGAAACTTGAGAGTAAAAGTTACCAATACAGCCGACGAAGATGTTTATGATACCTCAGACGCGAACTTTAAGATTATGGGGGACATTAATCTAACCGTGCCAAACGGCGGCCAAAAGTGGGTTGTGGGTGAAACCAGGCAGATAACCTGGGAGATGACCGGTTCTATTGAAAACGTAAGGCTTGAATATTCTACTAATTCAGGTGCCAGCTATGATAATTTAATTGTTAATTCTACTTCCGCGGCAACTCTCGGTTATTATTGGGATATACCCGATTCAGTATCGACAAAGGCTAGAGTCAGGATAACAGATACCAGTAATATAGATGTCAGTGATGCTTCTGGGGCAGACTTTAGTATCCAGGCAGGAATAAATTTAATTACTCCCGACGGCGGTGAGGTCTGGACGGTGAATTCATCTTACAATATAGAGTGGAGTACAATCGGTTCAATCTCAAATGTAAAATTAGAGTATTCTTCCGATGGCGGTTCAAGCTGGATAATAATCAATGAATCAACCGGAAATACCGGCAATTACTCCTGGAATGTTCCTGATGCGATAACCACAATCGCGAGGGTAAAAGTAAGTGATACCGGCGATCCTGAGTCGTTTGATATATCTGATAGTAATTTTCAAATTAAAGGTTCTCTGAACCTGATTACTCCGGACGGCGGCCAAGTATGGATAGTAGAAGATCAGGAAGAGATTATCTGGCAGCGCAATGGATCAATCAGTAGCGTCAGGCTTGAATATTCAACCGACAGCGGCCAAAATTACAGCTCAATTCAGTCAGGGATTACTGCTTCCGATGAAAGTTTTACCTGGACGGTTCCCGATGATATCTCCGGACAGGTAAGAGTAAAAATTACCGATGAAGCTGATGCTACTGTTTTTGATGTTTCTTCAAGTGATTTTTCAATCAAAGGAAGTTTAAGTTTAACTTCGCCGGATGGCGGTGAGGCTTGGGTTGTTCAGGATTCAGAAATTATAACCTGGGATACAACCGGTTCTATTGGTTATGTTATGTTAGATTATTCAACCAATGCCGGCTTAACTTATCCTTACCAAATAATTGCTCAAACTCCTAATAATGGTTTCTATGGTTGGGTTATTCCCGACGCGATATCTGAAACCGTAAGGGTGAGGGTGAGTGATTTTAACGATCCTTTGGTTGAAGATGAGTCCAGTGGAAATTTTAAGATTCAGGGTTCTTTGACGCTTACTTCTCCTGTTGGCGGCGAAACCTGGAGAGTAGCCGAAAAATATAATATTACCTGGGAAAGAGCAGGTTCATTAGGAAACGCAAGGATAGACTATTCAACCGACTCAGGTCAGACTTTTCCTTACAGCCCGATTACTACTTCAGTTTCTTCGGCCGCCCTTTCTTTTGAGTGGACTATTCCTGACGCTATTTCTGAAAATGTGCGGGTGAAGATAACCAGTGTTGATGATTCGGATGTTTACGGGCTTTCACCTTCAGATTTTAAGATAGCGGGTGTGCTGGAAATTACTTCTCCTGACGGGGGTGAGGTTTGGGAGGTAGGTTCTACCCAGCCGATTACCTGGAGTATGGCCGGTTCTATTGAGAATGTCAGGCTTGAGTATTCTACTAATAGCGGCCAGAGTTATCCTCATCTTATACAGGAGTCGGCTCCGGCAGGAACCGGAAGTTATACCTGGGAGATTCCGCCGGTTATAAGCAGCGCGGTCAGGGTAAGAATTACAGATGTAAATGACGCTGAAGTATCCGACAGTTCAAGCAGTGATTTTAAGATAAGAGGCGTGATTACAGTTACTCAGCCGGTTGGAGGTGAAGTTTTTTATGTTGACCACAATCATAATATTACCTGGGATATTGAAGGGCCTATAGGCGATGTTCGAATTGAGTACTCAACTGATGCCGGCGAAAATTACCCATACACAATTGTGGCATCAACTCCGGCCAGTAATTTAAATTATGAATGGAAAGTGCCTGATACTATCGGCACTCAGTGCCGGGTTAGAATTACCGATATTTCCGATCCTACCGTATGGGGAAGTTCCGCTTACAACTTTACAATTAGGGGTTTTATTGATGTAGTGGCGCCTGACGGTGGTGAAGCTTGGGTTGTAGGCGATATTGAAGATATAACCTGGAATACAACCGGAAATATTCCCCAGGTTAGGCTGCAGTATTCTTTTAACGATGGTGATACCTGGCGGACTATAGTTAGCAGTACAGATAATCTTGGTTATTACGGCTGGGAAATTCCCGATGAAATATCGGATGAGTGCCTGGTGAGAGTTATAGACGTAAATGACCCGGGAGCTTATGGTGTTTCAGCTGATAATTTTAAGATTCGGGGAAGGATTACCTTAACTTCGCCTAACGGAGGCGAGGAGTGGAGTGTGGGTTCGACTTATCCGATTACCTGGGATATGATAGGTTCAATTGCCAATATTAAGCTCGACTATTCTACGGATGGAGGCTCTACTTTCGACGGGGCTATTGTGGCGGCTACTTCGGCGGCTCCTCTTAGTTATAATTGGGATATTCCTAACGCGATTTCATCTCAAGTCCGGGTGAGGATAGCTGACGCTGATGATGATACGGTTTTCGATACCTCAAACGCTAATTTTAGAATTAAAGGGAATTTCAGCCTGGTTAGCCCAAGCGGCGGAGAGTCCTGGCGGGTAGGTACAACTCAAGAAATTAGATGGTTAAACTACGGGGATATGGAAAATGTCCGGCTGGCTTACTCGGTTGATTCAGGCAGTAACTGGACAACGATTACCGAGTCAGCCGCCAATGCCGGCCATCTCCAGGAAGGCACTTATGACTGGCTTATTCCCGACAATATATCAATTAATTGCCGGATAAGGGTAGCTGATGCTTCTGACCCTACCGCTTACGCTATCTCAAGTGGTGATTTTATAATTCGGGGTGATTTGATTCTTACTCGGCCGGTTGGCGGCGAAAAATGGAATGTTGGCACTACCCAGACTATTGAGTGGGATAGGATGGGCTCTATTCCCGAAGTTGCTTTGTCTTACTCCAACAATGCCGGAGCAAATTACATAGTAATAACTAACCGGACTGCCAACACCGGCGCTTACGGTTGGGAAGTTCCCGATGATATTACCACTCAAGCTTTGATAAGGATTTCTGACGCCGATAATCCGGCAGTTTCGGATGTATCTTCTGAGGTTTTTAAGATAATGGGAACCTTTACCGTAATTTCACCTAATGGAGGCGAACTTTGGCATCCGGGCCAAACCCGGGATATTACCTGGAGCAGTTTCGGTACTATGGCTCACGCTAGAATAGAGTATTCGCTTGACGGCGGCAGCAGCTATCAAATTCTTGAGGAGAGCGTGGATAATTCCGGTTTATACACCTGGAATATACCGGCTGATAACCCGGACTTAGTAACCGGGTCATTGCGGGTAAGAATTTCTGATATTAATGACCCCGACGCTTATGATACTTCTAATTCTAATTTTAGAATTAGAGCTAATTTTACTGTTGCCCGGCCTACCGGCGGCGAAAAATTTACTGTAGAAGATACCGAAACCATTCATTGGACTGAATCAGGTTTTCTCCCCTTTGTTGAACTGCATTATTCAGTCAATAACTTTTTATCTTCTAACCTGATTACTGCCGAAGCTCCCCAGGTGCCGGGATTTAGCCAAAGTTTTGACTGGGTTGTTCCTGATCACATATCCGACACAGTAAAAATCAGGGTGAGGGACCCGAATGATTCCGGTGCTTACGCTATCTCAGACGATAACTTTAGGATTGTGGGCGGGTTTACGGTTCTTGTGCCAAATGGCGGCCAGATGTGGGATGTAGGTTCAATCGAAACTATTACCTGGGAGAAAACCGGGACAGTGCCTCAGGCGCGAATCGAATATTCGATTAACGGCGGAGCTACTTATGATTACACAATTGCCGCTACTGACAATACCGGCTCTTACGACTGGCTTATTCCCGATAATATTACTGCCGCGGCCAGAATAAGGATAAGTGACCTTAATGACTCTACCGCTTACGATGAATCGGATGCGAATTTTAAAATCAGAGCTGATTTTAATATAACCTCACCTGCCGGCGGTGAAGAGTGGATTGTGGAGGAGGAGCAGGAAATTAGCTGGAACGTCCAGGGAACAGTTGATAATGTCAAATTAGAATACTCGGTTGATAACGGTTTAACTTTTTCTGAAATTATCGCAAGCACAAGCAATCAAGGCTTTTATTCCTGGACTATCCCTGATGATTTCTCCGACGCTGAAGCTAGAATAAGGGTAACAAGCGCTACAGACCCTGACGCTTATGATCTGTCAGAAGCCTTCTCTATATTATGCGCCATAGAGCTTATTTCTCCTGAGGGAGGCGATCTTTGGGAAATAGGCAATATTCATAATATCATTTGGCAGACAACTGGAACTATTCCTGATATTGAAATAAGATACTCAACCGATTCAGGAGCTACCTATCCGAATCAGGTAGCCGCGGCGGTTTCAGGTGACGCGGGCAGTTATAGTTGGGAGGTTCCTAATGACCCCAGCCCTAACGCCAGAATAAAACTTACTAGTAACCGTTATCCGGATACTTTTGCTTCTTCAGACGCTGACTTTCATATTGTCGGCCGCTTTGACATTTTATCTCCTGCCGGCGGTGAAAATTGGATTGTGGACAGCTCATACGATATTGAATGGGAGTGGGGCGGGGATATTCCGGAGGTAAAACTTAGCTATTCAACCGATTCAGGTGCTACTTTTACCGTAATTGATCCGGCCGCGCCTAACGCTGAATATGTGGAAGGAGGAGACAACACCTATAGCTATTCCTGGATAATACCGGATGATATATCATCTACGGTACGGGTAAAAATCGAAGACCCTGATGATTCTTTGGTTTATGATATCTCAGGCGCTGACTTTAGCATCAAGGGCGCCCTTACCCTGACTTCGCCTGTTGGCGGAGAAAGGTGGGTTACCCGTGAAACCCGCGATATAACCTGGGAAACAAACGGAACCATACCCTCTGTTAGGCTGCAGTATTCAGCTGATGGTGGCAGTAATTGGATAACAATTGCCAATGAGGTAGAAAATATCGGTTATTATCCCTGGCACGTACCGGATAACCGTACTGAAGAGGCGCTGGTGAGAATAACTAACACCGAAGACAGCTCGGTTTATGATACCTCAGACGATAATTTTACTATTGATTACTATCAGATTACTTTTAGAATCAGAGATTTGCGTACTAATGAGTCTCTGGGTAACCTTACGGTTGAGGCTACTTCCGGTGAGGGAGATACCTGGGCAACCGATACTATGCCGGGTGACCCTCAGGCGGCTTTAGGCTCGCCGGTAACCGTTGAGCTTCCTTACGGGTTCTGGACAAGTGTCTGGACAAGAATCGACTATCGGGATACCCAGGTTAATTTTATGGTCGACGGGGACAGGGTTATGGATACTATTTATATGGAGGTTGATGTTGTCCGGATTTGGAAATCTTACTCTGATTTTAGCTACAGCCCGCCTGACGACTATCTTGAAGTAACCAGCTGGCTTGAGCGGGACGGTTATGTGGTTACCGGCGGAGTAATAGTTGATGTGATGATTTATGAAAGATATGAAATAATGAAACGGCTGACTATTTTGGAAGATGAAGGCGACCCGGATGACCCCACTGATAATCTGTTTTATTTTTACGAAGATATCCCCATGGATGTAGTCATAGATATAGGCGAACAAGATGACGGTTCAACCAGGTATATGGCCGATATTATCACCGACTGCGCTCCTTACAAGGTAGGCCAGGTAGATAAAACTATTCCTCATTCAGGTTTTTTCATTAATTCTTGGAGCCCGACCACTCTTGAGCCGGGGGTAGTTTATCCGGTAATTACTAGCATCATGCTTCCGGCCGGCGCCCACTTCCGCACCCCCAGCACTTTTTCGATTACCGCCGAGCAGAAATTGCAGGATGTGGAAGATCACGTTAAAAGCCATTTAGATAAGCCTTTGACTGAAATAAGCGAAGAGATACAGATTCTTTTTCATGAGCAGACTACAAGTATGGAGGAAAGGTTGGATGAGCAGACTGTAATTATCCGCGACGCGACCGAAGAAATGGCCCAAGAGGTAAGTGCTACTCTCGCCAGTTTTGAAGAGAGCACCGAGGTAGCCATTGAACGTTTACAAGCCGGGGCAGACCAGGCAGTTGCTGCCGGCGAGGGGCTTGAAGCAACAGCTAGAAGATATTCCTGGCAGGCTTTAGCTAATCCTAATCCGGCAATGACCGGAGACACTATAACTATTCAAGTTCAGGGTGAGCCGGGCCTGGCGCCGGTGATTTCAATATATAATCATCAGGATATGGCTATCTATCATAATCAAACTATCAATGAGGTTCGAGACGGTTTATATGAGTTTCCTTTTGTGGCCGCTTCCGGTTCTTTTACTCCCGGCCAGGGATATACCTTTATAGTTAGCGAACAGGTTACCGGGGGCTTGGTTACCGGTTCCGGCTCAATTGAGTCGATGTCACTTACCGCTATTGCCGGCTTAGCTGCTTCGGCTCCCCAGGCAAAGTCTGCCGCCGATGAAGCCTTAGAGGCGATAAGGGGCTTGGAAGAGGCTTTGGTAGGTGATGATTTTGTTGGGGTAAGCGCGGCTCTAGCTCAAATTGAAAGGCAAATAGAAGAATTACCCGAGAAACTCAGAGAAGAAGGCCCGATTCGGGATATAGCCGAAGCGGTTGACGCAATTGGTAACCGGTTAGAAATATTAGCTAGTGACTTTGGCTATGAAATAGCTGATATTATCGAGGAGCAGTTAAGAGAGTCTCCCACAATAAGAGCTATCCGTAAAAAAACAGACTCCATCCAGGCTGTAGTCCAACTACTTAGGATGCTTTTTGAGGCCAGGTTTGGCGGCGAAGACGCGCCGGTAGTTAGTACTACTCTTGAGCCGGGCAGTGTTGTTTTTAGAGTAACCGCCGCCAATCCTTCAACCGAACGGGCGCAAAGAGTTCCGATTAGGGTGGACTTGCCTCAGGAAGTCAGGCCAAGGCATATTATTGATTTAAGCGGCTTGAACTTAGAGTATGACCCCAACAAGCATAATTATTATGTTTACAGTGAAGGCTTGGAGCTTGCTCCTAACCAGATAAGGACATTTGAAGTAACTGTAGAAGATATCTGGGTTATCCCTGATGAGACTATTAATGAATTACGGGAAAGCACAGAAGACATCATGGAGAAGTTTGAAGGGACAGAATATATGGAAAGAGTTTCCCCGCTTGCCGAAAGAATTTACCAAAGATTAGAGATGATAGTAGAGGGCCAGAATGATGAAACCGTAAGCCGCCAGCACCGTATAGGAATATACCGGGAGAACCTAGAGGAGATTGAGAAGATAAGAGAAGATTTAGAGCGGCTGGAGAGGATAATGACTACTGCCGGCGGCTTAATTACTCCGGAGATGCTGGCGGAAGCCAAAATTAAGTCGGAATCTCCTACTAAAACCGCGACCTGGATTTTAATTTTTTCCATACTTATCTTTTTAGCTTTATTAAGCGCTGTTTTCTTTTTCACCTGGTACCGGCACGTAAAAGTAAGCCAAAGGGTATTTGAGGAAGCTTCTAAAGAATCTTTCCCGGAGAGTTCAGGCAGCGGTAAAGAGGAATAAAGGACGTTCCGAAGGAAGAAAGACGAGGCGTTAGTAACGGTTCAAATGTTGTTTAAGCTTATCATCATTTCAATTATTTCTTTAGCGTTTTCCGGCGGAGTTAGCTATAGTGGTATGCTTAAATCAGGGGAGGTTATTCGGCCTGATTCAAGCTCCGGCCTTTTAAGGAGCCGAAGTTTTATGAAATTTGATGCCAGAGTCAGAGACAGGCAAGTCTATGAAGGTGATTTTATTACTGTAGAAGTCTTTTTAGAATATAAGGGTAGAGGTGGCCCGAGAATTCAACATCCTAATTGGGAGGATTATCAATTCGAGCAGGTATTTAGCTCTGAAGACAATAAGGTAGATAGGGAAGGAGATGTTTTTGTCTATCAGTTTAAGACTACCTTTATTCTTATGCCTCTTAAGACGGGCAAGCTAACCATACCCTCTTTTACAGCCGAAAACAGCCAGACTTTACCGATTCAAATAACGGTTAAGCCGCGGGAGAGTGAAGACTAGAGGTTACATATACGTTCCGAGGGAAGAGGCATTAGAGTGCAGACAAAGGTTTATCTTGGTTGACTGCTTTATTTGTTGTATAATTAAGGGGCCGGGGAGTTTTTGATGTTATCTGGCCCCTTAGCTTATAGAAAATGTTTTTAGAAGCCCTTATTTTGACGCCGCGGGAGGTAATTTTTCAGGATAAAGTTAGAAATGTTATTTTGCCGGGAGAAAAAGGAGTTTTTGAAATATTACCTTACCATAAATCAATTGTTTCCCGGTTGATAAAGGGTAAGGTAATTGCCGGCGGCAAAGAATTTCCTATAAAGCGAGGAATAGTCAAGGTAGAGGCAAACAAAGCCACGATAATCGTGGAACGCTGAAGGGAAGTAAACAGGGTAGGTAAGCAAACGAAATAAACAATAAACAAATTCCAAATTACAAACAAATTACAAATCCCAATATACAATAGACGAACGAGGATTGTATATTGTATATTGTCTATTGTTTGTAATTTGTTTATTTGGTATTGTTTATTACGGGTATCTTTGAGATGGGATATAATCTATCTTTAATCTTAGTATTTGCCTGTGCTATTTTGGGGCCTTGTTTGGTTTTCGCCGCCAGTAGTTTTGCCAGTATTTACGCTTTAGGGCGAAATCCTTCGGCAGCGCCCAAAATTTTTACGGCAATGATTATTTCTTTGGTTTTTGCTCAGAGCTTGGCAATAATCGCGTTGTTGGTAGCTTTTCAGGCGTTTGTTCCGTGATAAAATGAAGCTTGCCCTTGACATCTCCGATGTCAAGGGTTTAATTCGACTAAACCCTTTTACTGCGCCTTCGGCTTGTAAAAGAGTAAGTCTCATTAAACATGATTCCTGCTTTAATTGTATTATTATTTATTTTTTTTATCGGCTTAATTTTTGTCTTTCGTTATTTGCTTACCCAAAACATATCCTCGGCAACCGCTCACCTTGATAATTTAACTAAAGATTACGCGAAAAAGCAAGAAAAAGTAAAACAGGAATTAAAAGAAGCTGAAGAAACCCGGCGTAAAACTATTCATTCGGCCCGCCAGGAAGCTGAAGAAATAAAAAGAAATATTTTGAATGACGCCCGCCAGGAAAAAGAGAAGATTATGGCTCAAGCTGTGGGGGAAAGCAAAGAAATAATAAACCGGGCCGAGAGGACCCGTAAACAACTAATTGAAGAAGAGCAAGAAAAAATAGCCGCGGCAGCTTCCGGCAAAGCCGTTGAGCTGTTTAGGAATATTCTACCTTCAGAGATTCGCAAAAATCTCCACAATTACTGGGTTCAGGAGTTGGTAAAGAAGGGATTAAAAAAACTTGAAAACTTAAATATTCCCGAAGAAGAAAAAAAAGTAGAAGTAGTTTCCGCTTTTCCTTTGGAGGCTTCCCAAAAGAAAGAGATTACGGCTACTTTCGAAGATAAATTGGGGAAAAAGATTCAATTGGTGGAAAAAATAGATTCAGCAATAATCGCGGGGGTAGTTATTAGTGTGGGCAGCCTTGTTTTCGACGGCAGCTTGAAAGATAAGGTGGATGAAAATCGCTGAAGGCACAATACAATAGGTAAACCGGGAAAGGAGATGATGGGAGGAATTCTGAAGAAATAAACAATAAACAAATTCCAAATTACAAACAAATTACAATCAACAATAAACAATATACAAAAAATACAAGGCAGGATTTGATAATTATCCTTCACCTACGAAGTGAAGGGAAAAAAAGGGAAGTAAACAGGGTAGGTAAGCAAACGAAATAAACAATAGACAAATTCCAAATTACAAACAAATTACAAATCCCAATATACAATAGATAAAACGGGAATTGTATATTGTCTATTGTATATTGTTTGTAATTTGTTTATTTGGTATTGTCTATTACCAGTATCTTGAGAGTTGTATATTCTTAATTCGGGTATTATAAATCTGAAGACAGGATGGAGGAGGAGATAGTGGCTGAAGAAAAAAAAGTTTTTGACGTTAAGCGGCCTGTCTTTGATGTTCGAGAGGTAGGCAGAGTAAAAAGCGTCAAAGAGTTTATAGTTACCGCCGTTGAGCTTCCGTCTTGCGTTAACGGGCAGATTTTAGAGTTAGCTGACGGAACAAAGGGGCTGGTAATGGGCTTTGACCAGGAAGAAGTTCAAATTCTTCTTTTAGGGTCTTCTTCTGTGGGAGCCGGAGATAAGGTTTTTAACCGCGGGAAAACTTTAAAGCTTCCGGTTGGCGAGCAGTTTGTGGGCCGGGTAGTAGATAGTCTATGCCGGCCGCAGGACTCTTTGGGGCCAATTAAGGCCGACGATGATTATCCGGTTTTTCGCGGGTCACCGCCGGTCTTAGACCGCAAGCCGGTTGATAAAACTTTGGAGACAGGCACTTTGGTTTTAGACGCGATTATTCCTATCGCTAAGGGCCAAAGACAGCTGCTTATCGGTGATCGGCTTACCGGAAAAACCAGTGTGGGCGCCGACGCTATCTTGAACCAGAAAGGCAAAGGTGTTATTTGTATTTATGCTTGCATTGGCAAGCCTTATTCAGCCTTAGTCAAGGCTATGGAGTTATTCCGGGCCGGGGATGCTCTTGATTATTTGATAACAGTAAGCGGGGTTGCTTCTTTATCTACGGGAGAGCAGTATTTAGCTCCTTACACCGCTTGTATGTTAGCTGAATATTTTATGTATAAAGGTAAAGATGTTTTAGTTATACTGGATGACCTCACCAAGCACGCCTGGATATACCGGCAAATTTCTCTTTTGCTGGAGAGAGCGCCGGGCAGAGAAGCATATCCGGGGGATATTTTTTATGTCCATTCTCAGCTTATGGAAAGAGCCGCTTACCTTAAATCAGAGCTGGGGGGCGGGTCAATGACTTTATTGCCGGTAGTTGAAATTTTGCAAGGCGATGTTACAGGCTATATTCCCACTAATCTCGTTTCGATGACCGACGGCCAGATTTATTTCTCAACTGACCTTTTTAACAAAGGCTTTAAGCCGGCGATTGACTTTGGCCTTTCTGTTTCTCGTATAGGAAATAAAGCCCAATGGCCGGCTATGCGCCAGGTCAGCAAAAATTTGCGCCTGGATTATATACAGTATCTTGAGCTTTTAAAGATGACTCAGTTAAGTACTGCCGGGCTTTCAAAAGAAGCCGAGGCAAAAATAAAAAAAGGTGAGGCAATAAACCAGCTGATAATCCAGAATAAAAATAAGCCAATTTCTATTGAGGAGCAGATAATGTATCTTTATGCTTTGAATAAAGGAATTTTAGAAAATATATCTTTAAAAGAGATTAAGCAGTTTAAAAAGGATTTTATTAGAGTAGTAAAAGAAAAGGAGCCGGAACTTATTTCTGAATTACGCCGGGAGAAAAAAATAACTGAATCAATTGAGGATATGCTTAATGAATGTATTAAACTTTATTTTGCCGGCAAAAGCACCGGTGAGGGTGGATGAATTAAATTTCTAATTGCTCTAATTAACTATCGTCAATCGTTGAGGGTTGAAGGGTTGCGCTCTCCTTCGCTCTTCGAGCTTCGGAGAAGTCTCGCCGAAGCCTTGGCGAAGGCGGATAGCTCGAATCGTTGAATGTTAATCGGTTGCGTTAAAATATTAATATCCGACGTTCAACAATTTACGATAGACGTTTCCAGATACGCAACCGATAGACGTATAACAGTTACCTCAAATTATTTTTAGTTTGTTATGTCCAATATCGCCACTTTAAAAAATGACCTTCGTTTTAACAGTGAATTATCTTCAATAATTGAAGCTTTAAAGGCGATTTCAGTAACTCAGTTTCAGATATGGCAGGAGAGGCTGGTTGTTTTTTCTGAGTTTCATAGGGTAATCGAAGATTTTTTATCGATTATTGACCCAAGTTCGGTTAGCCATCCTTTTATTGATTCCAGCGATAAAGGTTTTTTAGTGGTAGGAATAACTTCGGATTCAGGTTTACTGGGTGCTTTGAATTACCAGGTGATTAATGCCTGCCTTAAAGAGATAAAAGAAAATTCCGGCCAGCTGGTTGTGGTTGGTGAGAGAGGAAAAGTATACCTAAAAGGCTTGGATATTTCTTTTATTTCTTTTCCCGGTGTTAAAGAAGAAATTCGTTACTCTCAAGCTCAAAGCTTGAAAGGAATGCTGGTTAAAAATATTCTGGCCCGTAAAGCCGGCGGATTGATAATTGTTTACCCTAAAGCTTTATCGATGACTATTCAGCGGATTGAAATAATGCGAATTTTTCCCTACAGAAGAGATCCTGGTACCCAGGTAGAAAGAGAGGCTCAAAGCCAAATGATTAAGGAATCTTCCTTTGAGGATATAATTACATACTTGGGTGATTTATTGGTTGGGCAGGTTTTGTATGAAGCTATGGGGATGAGCAAGCTGGCTGAGTATGCTGCCCGGGTGGTGCACCTTGAAGAAAGCGCTCAGAAGCTTAAAGATATAGATAAAAAAACAAAATTAAAGTATTTTAAAGCTAAACACGAGTTAGTAGATAAAAGCATGCGGGAGCTTTTCGCTGCCCGAAATATATTCAAATGAGGGGCCGGGGAGTTTTTCATGTTGCCCGGCCTCTCATCCTGAGGCGAAGCCGAAGGATCTCAATGAGACTTAGCCGAACCAAAGGTGAAGCTGTAGTCGAATTGATCCTGAACGAGTAATTCCGTAATTCCGATGCGGGATCGGAAAAAAAGGAGTTTATAACTATTTGCCTATCAAGGGTTTACAATGCGAGTTTTGAAAAATTATTTTTTTTTGAAAAAGGATTCAACTTTATCATGGAGCCATTATTAAATTTTTATCAGGAGTAAAGGAGTGAAGAAAGTGAAGAACGAAAACAAGGAAGGGAAAGCGGGTAAGGTAGTTTCGGTGCAGGGGCCGGTAGTTGATGTATCTTTTACCGAAGCCGAGCACGTTCCTCCTATCCTGGATATAATTGAGGTCAAAAATATCCACGGGGAAAAAATAGTGCTTGAGGTGGCCGAACACCTTCCGGGGAATATTGCCCGCTGCATCTCTATACACTCGACTTTAAATATTCAGCGTAACGCTCAGGCTGTGCCTCAGAATAAAAGTATTCATATTCCGGTAGATGATAATTTGTATGGAAGAATTATTAATATTTTAGGTGAACCTATAGACCAGAAACCGCCGGTAGAATCTTTTGAGAAAAAGGCTATCAGGCAGGATAGGTTAGGCAGCCGGATATCCGGAGAAAGAAAGTCAGCGGAAAAAATTGAAATTATGGAAACGGGGATTAAGATGATTGATTTCCTTTTTCCTTTAGTGCGAGGCAGTAAAACCGGTATTTTAGGCGGTGCCGGGTTAGGTAAGACCGTTCTTACTTTAGAAATAATTTACCACATTGTTAAACAGCATCAAGGTAGCTGTGTTTTTGCCGGTGTGGGTGAAAGAATCAGGGAAGGGAATGAGCTTTATCATGAACTTAGGGAGCAAAATATTTTTGATAAAACTATCCTTACTTTTGGCCAGATGGATGAGCCGCCTGGGGTACGTTTCAGCGCGGCGATGACCGGAATCAGTGTAGCCGAGTATCTGCGCCGCAAGAACTTAGACGTTCTTTTATTTGTAGATAATATATTTCGTTTTGTTCAGGCCGGGGCTGAGATTTCAACTCTTTTGGGGAGGGTTCCTTCTGAAACCGGTTACCAGCCTACATTAGTTTCTGAGGTGAGTGAATTCCACGAAAGAATCCGTACCTTTCAAGATTCAGGCGGGTCGATTACTTCAATAGAAGCGGTTTATGTACCGGCGGATGATTTAACTGATCCGGCGGTAGTTACTATTTTTAGTTTTTTGGATTCTTTGATGGTTCTATCTCGCGAACGTGTTCAAATGGGCCTTTATCCGGCGATAGACCCTTTGCTTTCTTCTTGTGCCAATCTTGACCCGGATATAGTCGGCAATCATCACTTTGATGTTTCCCAGCAGGTCTTGCATTGTCTGCAACGATATGAAGAATTAAAGCGTATTGTATTGGTTGTAGGGATAGATGAGCTTTCTGCCGCTGACAGGACTCTCTATGAGCGGGCCAGAAAAATTCAGAATTTTTTAACTCAGCCTTTTGTGGTAGCTGAAGCTTACACCGGCAAAAAAGGCGGGCATGTTTCTTTGACGGATACAATCAAAAGCTGTGAATCGATTTTATCCGGGCGTTACGATAAGGTTTCTGAGGAAAAATTTTATATGATTACCGAGATTGAGGAGTGAAGAACCGTAATAGGGAAGATGAGTATTTGAGAGTGTTCAACGTTCGACGTTGGACATTGTTTGTGAAAGCAAAATAGAGACAAATAAGGTCGAACGTAGAACGTCGAACGAACATACCACCATGAGAAAGAATTGGAAAAAAATCGGCCAGATGTTAATAGATAAAGGGTTAATTACCGAAGAACAGTTAAAAGAGGCCTTAGAAAGCCAAAAAGAAACTAATCAATTTTTAGGCCGGATTTTAGTGGAAAAAGGGTTTATAAAGGAAGAAGATTTGTTGAGTACGCTTTCAGGCCAATTAGATATACCGGTTATTTGCTTGAAAGATAAGTATATTGATTACCAGTGGCTGGAGAAATTTCCTTTGTCGGCGATTTTTGACCATCATTGCCTGCCTTTTAAAGAAGAAGAGGAAAACATTTGGGTTGCCATGAGTAATCCGTTAAAGGTTGAAGCCATAAGCGCGATACAAAAAGTATCGGTAGGCAAAAAAGTAAAGCCGGCGATAACTTCTCATGAAGAAATGGAAGAAGCTTTGGCCAGGTGCAGGCATTATTTTAGGGAGAAGATTAAAAGGCTGCTGGAAAGTTAGGAAGAAAGTATTAGATTTGGAAATTATCAAAAATAAGCAACAAACAGGTTCCAAACGAAATAAACAATAAACAAATTACAAACAAATTCCAATCAACAATAAACAATATACAAAAAATATAAAGCAGGACTTGATAATTTCAAGCCGGGGTTACCCCGGCAAATCAGAAATTCAATACATAAATAAACTATCAATTTCAGTATGGAATGAGTAAAGTATTAATTAAGATTTATTTGTAATTTGTATATTGTCTATTGTTTGTAATTTGTTTATTTGGTATTGTTTATTACTAGCGAGAAGCCTCTTATAAATAGTTATGATTAAAAAATACGACCGTGTTCTATATAAGGAGTTAGTTGACAAAAAATCTGTTTCTAAAAAAGTTTTAGACAGCAGTTTAGAGGAGGTAAAGACAGGCAACAAGAGCTTGCAAGAGCTATTGGTTGAAAAAAAGGTTATTCCTGAAAGTAAAATTTTGCAAATTTTTGCTGAAGTTTTAAATATTCCGTATATAAGTTTAACCGAAAAAATGGTCGATAAAAAATTAGTTCAGGCAATTTCTCCTAAAATAATTTTTTATTATCGCTTTATGCCCTTGGAGAAAAAATACGGAAAGCTAATTGCCGCGGTTTCCGCGCCCTTAGAGATTAGGGAAAAAGATGAGATAAGAGCGCAGTTAGGCTGTGATGTTGATATTGTCTTAGCAGAGAGTTCTAAAATTCAGGAGTTATGGGAAAAAAATTATCCTTCTGAGTTTGGTTCTTTAGATGAAATTGTTTCTCAGGACTCTTCCGGAACAGGAGAGGCAGGGGTAATCGATGAAATTCAGGATTTAGAGAAACAGGCAGGTGATGCTACTGTTATCCGGCTGGTGAATCAGATAATTTTAGACGCTTACCGGAAAAGGGCTACCGATGTCCACATAGAGCCTTACCGGGATGAGGTAGTTTTAAGGTATAGGATAGACGGGGTTCTTCATGACGCTCAGGCTCCCCGGCGTATGAAACAATTTTTACCGGCGATAATTTCCAGGATAAAGATTATGACTAACCTTAACGTTGTTGAACACCGGCTTCCCCAAGACGGGCGCGCGATAGTCAAGGTAAAAGACGAAAACCTGGACTTAAGAGTTTCAATTATACCTGTCGGTAAAGGAGAGAGCGCTCAGATAAGGATTCTTCGGACAAAAATGACCTTTAGCTTAGAAAAGTTAGGCCTTTCCGAAAGTAATCTAAAATTATTAGAGGGCTTAATTTATAAACCGCACGGAATTATTTTTGTCAGCGGCCCCACCGGATCAGGAAAAACAACAACTCTCTATTCCTGCCTTTCTAAAATTAACACTAAAGACCGTAAGATTATTACTATCGAGGATCCGGTAGAATATGAAATGAGCGGGATAACTCAAATTCAGGTTAATCCTGAAACTGGCCTTGATTTTTCCAGGGGTTTAAGAAGTATTCTCCGGCATGACCCGGACATAATTATGGTAGGAGAGGTTAGAGATTCAGAAACCGCTGAAATATCTATAAGAATGGCTTTGACCGGGCATCTTGTTTTTTCAACACTTCATACCAACAATGCTGCCGGAGGTATTGCCCGCCTCCTGGACATTGGTATTGAACCTTATTTAGTTTCTTCGGGTGTGGAAGCTTTTATGGCCCAAAGACTGGTAAGGGTAATTTGCCCTCATTGTAAACACCAAGACAAAAATGTAGCCGGGCAGCTAAAAGAAGAGATTGCCCGGGATTTAGGCCTTGATTCTTCTGAAAAGGTAAAGGTATTTAGGGGAAAGGGTTGTAAAGAATGCAATGATACCGGGTTTTTTGGCCGGATAGGCATATATGAAATTTTAACTTTGAGTGGGAAAATTAAAGATTTGATTTTAGAGAGGGCTTCTACTTCCAAGATAAACAAAGTTGCATTAAGCGAAGGGATGCAGACTCTGCGCCAGGATGGGTGGAGTAAAGTAATAGAGGGTTTGACTACTCCGGAGGAAGTTATTAAAATCACTCCTTCTGAAGGCAGGCGGGAGAAAAAGGCCGGCAGCCTTGTTTCTAGGCAAAAAAAGGAAGAGGAGGGTTCTGAACGAAGAAACTTTATTAGGCTTTCAGCCCGGGTTAACATCCGCTACCACCTTTTTGAGCCGGGTGAAAAAGAGGCCAAAAAAGAGGCTACTCCGGAACATTTAAGCGTAACTGAAAATATAAGCGCCGGCGGTTTGCTTTTTGTTTGCGATGAGCCTCTTCCGGTAAGCTCGATTATCGAATTAAACCTTGAGTTTCCCGAAAGAGAGAAGGCAATAGAGTGTTTGGCGAAAATATTAAGAGTTGAGCAAAGGGGAGATTCCTGGGAAACTGCGGTTTGCTTTTTAGATATGGAAAGTAGGGACAGGGCTTTTTTAGAAAGGTACGCTGAGAGAGAAGAGGCTGACACCTAAAATTTCTAATTTGACTTGTCGTGAATGGTTGATTTGGAGATTAGAACATTTGAACACTTGAATTTTTCGTACTTATAAGTGGTCAAACGTCGAACGTCAAACGTCGAACGAATATGCCTTTATTTAAATATATCGCAAAACAATCTCCCAACAAAACTTTTGAAGAGGTAATTGAAGCGGCCTCTAAAGAAGAAGCTTTAGAAAAAATCAGTAAAAACGGCATTTATCCGGTAAAGATAGAAGAAATCAAAAAAGATTTAACAAGTTCTTTTCCTAAAATTAAAGATTTCAGGATAAGGTATAAAGATATTACTCTTTTTACCCGTCAATTCTCTATTCTACTTAGGTCAGGGGTGCAGCTGCTTTCAGCTCTTAATATCCTTAAAAATCAATCACGTAATCAAAGGTATAGGCAGATGCTTGCTGATATCCACACCAAAGTTAAAACCGGAGTGGATTTGTCAGAAAGTTTAAAAGATTATCCTAAAATATTCGGCCCTTTTTATGTGGCTATGGTTCAGGCGGGAGAAACCAGCGGTACCCTGGAGCATGTTTTATCCCGGATTTCCGAACACCGGAAACGTATGGAGGAAATTTTTTCTCATGTCAGGTCAGCCTTAGCTTATCCGGTGCTTATCTCAATTGTTGGAATAGGAACAGTTGTTTATATGCTCACCTCGGTTATGCCCAGGCTTTTTGATATATTTTCCGGACTCGACCGGCAGTTGCCGCTTTCAACAAGGATGATGATCAATATAAGTGATTTTTTGCTGAATTGGGGCCTTTGGCTGCTTATTTTTCTTGCTGTTTTGATTTTACTAATGAAACGGTTTTTAAGCAGAAGCAGCGGCCGTCGTTTTTGGAGCCGGCTACAAACAAAAATTCCTTTGCTGGGAAATTTTTTAATTAAAATTGAATTGATGCGTTTTTCACGGACATTGGAAATTTTAGTAAAAAGCGGCATACCGATACTAAAAGCCTTAGAGGTGACTATACCCGTTTTAAATAATGAGCTAATAAAAGAAAGGTTAGTAGAAGCCAGGCAGGCTTTAAAAGAAGGGGGCTCTTTTGCCGCTAGCTTGAAGCCGCCGCAGTTTTTCCCTGAGTTTATGGTTAATCTTTTATTGGTGGGGGAGGAGTCAGGCCGCCTGGGAGAATCA
This sequence comes from Candidatus Omnitrophota bacterium, assembly GCA_003565945.1. Lineage (GTDB taxonomy): Bacteria > Omnitrophota > Gorgyraeia > Duberdicusellales > 4484-171 > PXAH01. The sequence continues at coordinate 12,135 of PXAH01000097.1, read as the reverse complement.
TTAAACGAAATAGGCAATGCCTACGAGAGAGAAACAGAAGAATCTATCAAGGTAATGGTCTCACTCATTGAACCGTTGATGATTTTAGTAATGGGTGTTGTGGTTGGATTTATTGTTTTTTCAATGCTTCTTCCTTTATTTGACATTACAGCCGGTATCGGCTGATGAAGGCGCCTTCTTTTTTTTTGAGAAACAGGTTCCGAAGGATGAGGGAAGAAGGACGAAAGAAGAAAAATTCGTCCTAGCGAAGCGATCATCCTTCATCCATCGTTCATCGGAACGAGGCAATTATTTGAACAGGGTTTAGTAAGTATGAGGAAGCTTTTTGTTTTAGCCGCAGGTTTGTTTCTTTGTTTTACCTTCCTCTCTCTTGCCCGGGATTGGCAGCAGATAAGGGGAGAGCGTTTTATAGTTTATCATCAGGGCAATGAACAGTTTGCCCGCCGGGTGCTTTCCCGGGCTGAAGAAGATTATGTTCGGATTTCGCAGGATTTAGGTTTTCCCAGATATTCCGGTTTTTGGATTTGGCAGGATAGGGTGAGAATTTATGTTTATCCTGACCGGGAATCTTTCCGGAAAGGTACCGGTCAGCCTGAATGGTCAGAAGGGGTTGCTAATTATACAGATAAGACAATTTCCAGCTTTGAAGGTAGTTTTGATTTCCTTGATAGAGTTTTGCCTCATGAAATGGCTCATTTGATTTTTCGTGACCATATAGGATTTAAAGGCCAAGTGCCTTTATGGTTGGATGAGGGAGTAGCAATGCGGCAGGAAAAGGGAGGCAGAAGCCAGGCTATTCAGGTAATGAAATTTTTAGTGGGGAGGGGCGAATTTATCAACTTAGAAGACCTAACCCGTATGGACATAAGAGGATCGGAAGATAAAAGGCTGGTTAAAATTTTTTATGCCCAATCGGTTTCACTGGTTAGTTTCATTATTGAGGAGTATGGCCGCAGAAGGTTTGTTGAATTTTGCCGCCGCCTCAGGGACGGCAGCTCAATCAACCAGGCCTTGGGTTCGGTTTATCCGAATACAATTAGAAATTTAGAGATATTACAAGAAAGATGGGTTGAGTATGTCAAATGAAGACGTGATTTATGGAGCCCGAAGGGCGAACATAAATCACTGTCTGAATTTCGACCCTTGACATTTTTCCAAGTGTTAACAAATGAAAAATGTCAAGGGTTTAATTCGCACTTATAACTTATGTTCGTCCTTCGGACTTCATAAGTTATGTGCTCATTAAAGGAGGTCAAACAAAATGAAAAAGTATTTTTATTTTTTTAAAAGGCGGCAAAGTTTTACTTTGATTGAGTTGATGCTTGTGGTTGTGATTATCGGTTCTTTGGTCGCGATGGTAGCTCCCCGTTTCACCGGACGAGGTGAGCAAGCCAGGATTACTGCGGCAAGAGCCGATATAAGAACAAACATTGCTACCGCCTTAAAGCTTTATGAATTAGATAACGGAAGATTTCCGACTACCTCCGAAGGTTTAAACGCTTTACTGGAGAGGCCTGCTTCGGCGCCTAACTGGCAGGGGCCGTACCTGGAGGATGAGCCTATTGATCCTTGGGGGAGAGAGTACCAATACCGTTATCCGGGTGTCCATGGTAGGGATTATGACCTTTATTCCTTAGGCAGAGACGGCGTAAGAAGTGATGATGATGTTACCAATTGGGAGAGGTAGAAAAGCGGCCTTTACGCTTATAGAAATACTGCTTACAGTTATTATCTTGTCGACGGGTACGCTTTTTATTTTCAGGTCTTTTTTCACCTCCTTAGGCGCGCTGGAGCGATCCTCACAAGAGATTCAGTTTGGCTTTTTCCGGGAAGAAAAAATTTGGCAAGGGAAAGATTTGTTTAGGCGTGACCCGGCCTTTAGGCTGCAGGAGAGGGGTTTAGCTGATATCAGGGGCAAAGAGTTTGAATGGAGGCTTTCGAGTCATCCCCTTCTTGGCAGGCCTAATCTATACGGCATAGAGCTGGTTATTTATGAACCTGAAAGCAGAAGAAGGGTGTCCAGGTCTTTGCGCTATATTTTTATTTCCCCCGAAGAAGATTAAGGGGTTTTTTCTTGATTAAGTTGAAATTGAAAGAACCTGATTACACAGATTAAAGTATTATGATTGAATTTAAAAATTGTTTAAAAAGAACAAAACGCCGAGGTTTTACTTTGGTTGAGATGCTTGTTTCGGTGAGCATAATTGCGATGATAGGGATTGTTTTGTATTCTGTGGTTAGCTCCGGAATAGATATTTGGGTAAGGGCCTATCAAGTTCAGCCTGAAGATGATTTAGGTATTTTTTTTGCCAGGTTTCGTTCGGATCTTAAAAATTCTTTTACTTTCTCCGGCCTTGAGTTTGCGGGGGAACGGCAAAGATTAATGTTTCCCGCTTTGGTTTTTGATCAGGGTGGACAGAGGACGGTTGGTAAAATTTCCTATCTTTACCGGGACACAAATAATTTATTAAATAGAGAACAATATACTTACAGCCGGCTTTATACAGGCGGCATGCCTTATTCGAGAGTTATTCTTGATGATATTTCTTTTCTGGAATTTAGCTATTATTTTTTTGATGAAGAAAGTCAAGAGTATCTATGGCTGGAAAGCTGGAATGAGGATGAGCTTCCCTTGGCGGTCAGGGTTAGATTAGAGTACAATGGTGGTAAAAATGCTATCCAAAGAACATTTTCAATTCCGCGTGCCAACCTTTAAAAAAGCCAGTATGCTTTTTATAGCTTGCTGGGCGATATTATTTTTGGGGGTTTTTGCGGTTTATATGGGGGTGCGGGCCCGTAATCAAGTTAACCTGGTAAAGCAAATTTCTCATCGAGACAGAGTACGTTCTCTTGCCGCTTCCGGTGTGATGGCAGCCGCTGATTTTGTCGTTAGTTGGCATGAAAAAGAAATAGGGTATCACAGCCTTAACCAGGACTGGAATAATTATCCTGCCCATTTTAGAAGTATTAACCTGGGAGATGGTGGTGCCAGCATTAGCTATAGGTATTTTGACCAGATGAGTGAAACTTACAAAACAAAATACGGAATGGTTGATGAATCAAGAAAAATCAATATAAGGCTTGATAATTACGCTAGGGACAGAGATTTACAGGATATTTTAAAGAGATTGTTTGAGGCTATAGGAGGTGATTACGAAAGAAGGGCCGCTGAGATGGCTGCTTCGATAAGGGATTGGCAGGATTCGGATTCTCAAACATCTATTCCTTTGGGAAGCGCTGAAGATTCTTACTATCGGTCTCTGCCAGAACCCTATGGGTGTAAAGATGCTGACTTAGAGATTCTAGATGAACTTCTTTTGGTTCGCTGGATAACTCCGGCTGTTTTTGAAAAAATAAAGGATTATGTTACGATTTATGGAAACAGGGGAGTAAATATTAATACTGCCCCCAGAGAAGTGCTTATGGCTTTAGGTATTCCGGCGAGGGTTACCGGCTACATTCTAGCTTACCGGGCCGGTGAGGACGAAGAAGAAGGGACAATTTATGATAATGTTTTCACCTCTTCCCATAATATTGTTTCTGACTTAAGCCAGTCTTATGGCTTAAGTGCCGGAGAGATACAAATTATCAGTAATTTAGTGGCAAAAGGATATTTAGTTACAGATTCATCTTATTTTATGATAAAATCAAGAGGGTATATTGTGGATGAAGGTAAATCAGTTGAGATAACAGCTGTGGTGGATAACCAGGGCGGTGTGGTTTATTGGAAAGAACCATAAGGGGGGAAATTCCAAATTCCAAAAAACAAATAACAAACAAATTCCAAACAATAATGACCGAAATTCAAAACAGATAGCCATGAAAGAAAATTCTGAATCACCTCGGTATGATTTAGAGGAAAGGACGTTTCAATTTGCGAAAAATACTACGGGTTTCTGTAAAAAGCTACCGAAAACAATAAGCAATATAGAATATATTAAACAATTAATCAAAGCCTCTGGTTCTGTGGCTTCAAACTATATCGAAGCTAATGAGTCTCTTAGCAAGAAAGACTTTAAAATGAGAATTAAAATTTGCCGGAAGGAAGCAAAGGAATCGACGCTCTGGCTAAGATTGATTATAGAAACTAATGAAAGCAAAAACCAACAAGAAGGAAGAAAGCACTTACAAGAAGCAACAGAATTAAAAAAGATATTTTCTTCGATATTAAATAACTCGAAATAGTTTTGGTAATTGAAATTTTGAATTTGGAATTTATTTGGGATTTGGAATTTGTTATTTGGAATTTAATAAGATTATGGCTACAAAAAGTATTTTAGGATTAGAAATTGCCGGAAAATATTTAAAGATAGCCTGCCTTAAAGCGGCCGCGATTAAAAAAGAAATCGTAGCGGCAAGCGGTTTTTCAATTATAGATTTATCTGATGAGCAAATTGCGGAAAAGATTCAGTCTTTTTTGGAAGAAGCCGATATAAAAATAACCGGATCTTTATGCGCGATAGCTACAGATTCGGCTATTACCCGCAATATAGAAATTCCCTCGGTAAATCCTAAAGAGATAAAAGATATTGTTGGTTTGCAGGTAGGCAGGCATACTCCTTACCCCCGGGAAGAAGTAATTGTTGATTATATAAATATAGGCAGTTTTCAAAAGAACTACACAAAAGTTTTGCTGGTTATTGTCCATCGTGAGCGGGTTGATCAATATGTTCGCCTGCTTTCGATGTTAAATGTGGAAGCCGATCATATTGTTTTTACGCCGGAAAGCTTGGGGATTCAAATTTATAAATTAGAAAAGCAGAGAGTAGAGGATAAGCCTTTTGGCTTGCTCCATCTTGATAAAAACTTTACTGAATTTATAGTTAGTGCCGGTTCAAAAGTAATATTTACCCGCAATATACCTTTAGGTAGACAGGATTTTATTGGCCAGGCCGAGGCAGGCCATGAAAAATATCTGGAAGAAATTAAAAATTCTTTAGAAGCTTATGCCGGTGAGGATATTGGGGAAGGAGTCAGCCAGATTTTATTGACCGGGTCAGGCCGGGAGTGTCCTGGTTTGGAAAGCTTCTTGGCCGAGGAGCTTTCTTTGCCGGTTTTTAGCGTAGCCGCGGATAAAAATTTAACAATCAGTCATGGGCTTGATTTAGAGGCAGAGAATCAAAAAGGGATTTATTTTGACAGCCTTTTTAGTTCGTTATCAGTTGCGCCGGATACCGAGCTTAATCTTATTCCGGATGAAGTAAGGCTTAAAAAAGATTTTCAACAGAAAAGTAAAGAAATTATTAAAACCGGAGTCTTGCTTTTAATCGCCTTTATGTTGATAGTAACTCCTTTGGGCATTGATGTCTATCTTAAAGAAAACCGCTTGAAACAAATAGATTCTCGTTACCAGCCCTTGCAAAAAGAGGTTTATGAGCTGGAAAGTATTTTTTCAAAAGTTAGTTCCGTGAGGCAGTATTTGAAGGGGCGGCATTATGTTTTGCGCCTTCTTGAGGGGGTTTACGCGGCGATTCCCGACCGGATGAGTTTTGAAAATATAAGGTATGACCCGGAAGGAAAAGTTTATATAAGGGGAACAGCCGAGTCTATGCCGGCTGTCTTTAATTTTGTCAGCCAAATGGAAGCAAATGCTTTGTTTGAGGAAGTAAAATCTGAGCGGACAACGACCCGGGAAGAAGGGGGAAGGCGCGTGGTAGATTTTAGGATAGAAGCGAACCTAGTTAACGAGGAGGATATGTAAGGTGAATTTATCCTCACTTTATAATTTTTGGAAGAAGCTTTCTAAAAAAGAGAAAATCTTTTTTTGTGTGGCCTCGTTTGTAGGGATAGCGGCATTAGTTGATATAGGGATTATTCAGCCGATTACCTACAGGCGGGATTCTTTAAGCCAAGAAATAAAAAAGAAAGAAGCGGCTATCCAGCAGGCTTTGCATATTCTCGGCCAAAGGGAAAGAATCCTGGAAGAAAAAGAGATTTATGGAGATTATTTTGCTAGCCAAAAATCGGAAGATGAAGAAATTCTTTCTATACTAAAAGAAATAGGCAGTTTAGCTGAGGAAACACAAGTTTACCTTCAGGAAGTAAGGCCGGGGAGGCTTGAGGAGGGCCCCCCTTTTGATACATACCGAGTAACCATAAGTTTTGAGGGCCAGATGGGCCAAGTTGCCAGTTTTATTTATAAATTGGAGGACTCAGAAAAACTGATGAGGGTGGAAAGTTTAAATCTTAGCCCAAAGTCTCCCGGTTCAAGCGTAGCTGTGTGCCGGATGACAATTAGCCGGATTGTGGTCAAATGAAGACGTGATTTATGGAGCCCGAAGGGCGAACATAAATCACTGTCTGAATTTGACCCTTGACAATTTTCCAAGTGTTAACAAATGAAAAATGTCAAGGGTTTAATTCGCACTTATAACTTATGTTTGTCCTTCGGACTCCATAAGTTATGTGCTCATTAAAGGAGGTTTCATATGCGTAAAATATTATTTTTGTTGGTATTTTTCATTACTTTTTTTGCTTCTGCTTCATATGCTCAAGTATCGGAGTTTGGGGTTGTGCGCCGGAATTTAGTTGATAAATCCCAAACCTTCAGGGAATATCTAGGCCAAACTCAAGATGTTGTGATTACCAGCAGTATGTGGGATTCTTGTGTTTTGGCGGTGAGCCAAATTGACGCTTATTACGCAATGGTAGGCATTATTCAGGCTGCTGAAGCGGTGGAAAATAAGGAAGCAGCTTTTTATTTAATTGATTGGTTAGAAAGAATAAAAAGGACCAATGTGGCGAATTTAAGAAGTTTGTCAAATACCGGCCAAGCTGCCGAAGAAAAGACTGTTGAATACATGAAAAAACTCTATAGATATTTTTCTGAATTTAATGAGTATGTTGAGCAAGAATTGAAAAAAATAAAGGAATTAGAATCTTTACTTTAGGAAGGTAAAAAATGGACCCGCTTATTTTGAGTGTATATATCGTTACCGCTTTAGCCAGTCTAGTTGTCGCCGCATTTCTATTTTATGTTTCCACTAAGTCCTACTACCGGCGTTCAGCAAAAAGAAAAAAAGAAGAAAGGGAGAGAAGGCGTAAAATGCACGCCATGCGGGCCGGAGCCGGATCTTTAGCAATAAAAAATATTGTGTATGATGAAATAAAAGAATTTGTTAAGTCTGAAGAAGAAAGAAAAGAGATAAGTTATACGGTTTCAGAAGTATTTAAAAGAGAGTTAGAAAATCAGCTAAATACTAAAAATAAAGAGTTAACCGATAAATATAAAAAAATCATCGAGGGTAAAACTTATGATGAGAAACAAGCCATAAAGAAATATAAAAAAATTCTTTCCGCCAAAAAAGAAACAGACGCTGTTATCCGAAGTGTTGCTCAAGGATTAGTTGTTGTTGACCCTGACGGGAAAGTAGTTATGATGAATCCGGCGGCGGAAAAATTATTGGGCGACAAAAAAGAAAATAAAATAGGTAAGTCTGTTTTAGAGGGTTTAAAAGAAGAGCAGTTAGTTTCCCTTTCTAAAGATTCGCAGGTAGGCGAAGAAAAGGAAATAGAAGTTTTTGGCAGCCAGGAGGAGACAAAAAAAATTCTTCGGGCCAGCAACGCTATTATTGAGAATAAAGACGGCCAAACTGTTGGTATGGTTTCGGTTTTAAGCGATATTACCAAACAAAAAGAGTTAGACCAACTGAAAGCCAATTTTTTATCCAGCGTAACCCATGAATTGCGCACGCCTTTGATAGCTATGGACAAATCTATCTCGCTGCTTTTAGGCAAGCAAGCCGGGCCGGTTTCTCAAACTCAGGAGCAATTTCTTTCTATTGCTTCCCGCAACCTTAAACGCCTGACAACTCTTATAAATGACCTTCTTGATGTTTCAAAAATGGAAGCCGGTAAGATGCGGGTAGAATTTAAGCCGGTTTTAATTGAAGAAGTCATTGATGAAACTATCGCTAACCTAAAGGATTGGGCAAAAACAAAATCGATAACCATCAAAAAAGAAGTTGAAAAAGAAATACCGAAAGTAGATATGGATTTTGACAGGATAGTTCAAGTTTTAAGTAATTTAATCGGAAACGCGATTAAATTTACTCCCGAGGAAGGAAAAATTGTTGTAGGAGCCCGCCTGGAGGGAGCGAACTTAAGGGTTAACGTTAAAGATAGCGGGACAGGAATCCCAAAGGAAAACATTGAAAATATTTTTAATAAATTCTACCAGGGTGGTGGCCGGTCTCCGACTGACATAAACGGGACCGGTTTAGGATTGTCTATCGTCAAAGAAATTATTAAAATGCATAAAGGAAAAGTCTGGGCAGAAAGTAAGAAAGGGCAAGGGGCTAATTTTATTTTTACTTTGCCGGCTAAAACATAAGTAAAAAGGGGGAGGGTAGAGATGGATAAAAAAATCAAAGTTTTATTGGTTGACGATGAGCCGGATTTTATTCAATCAATGGCTTTCTGGCTTAATTCTAAGGGCTATGAGACCATTGTTGCTTATGAGGGCGGCAAGGGTATTGAATTAGTAAAAAAAGAGAAACCGGATATTATTTTTTTAGATTTCAATATGCCGGCTATGGACGGCATTGAAGCTTTGAAAAAGATAAGAGAGTTTGATAAAGAGGTGCCGGCTATAATTATCAGTGCTTACTTAGATCAAAAAAAGATAGGTAAATTTGAAAAACATGGGGTTTCCGGGGTCTTCTACAAGGGTGAGGATTTTGAGAAGAGCCTGGTTTTGCTTGAATCAGTATTAAAAAGGCACAAAAAAAGATAGCTCTAAAAAAACTAAAAAAGTACCGGAGCTTTTTAATTATAAAGATTAATACAGATTACGGAGATTAAATATGAAGTTATTAGGATTTAACAAGCTAAAAGTGAAAAGATTGTTTTTCTTTTGTATTGCCGGGATGTTTTTTAGTGTTTCTTTTTGTTTTTCCTTTAACTTGGCCAATAGATTAGAGAGAGGTTTGGAATTAGGTTCCCGGGGCAGAATTAAGGAAGCGGCAGTAATCTTTGAGGAGGTCAAGGGTGAGGCTTTTTATTCTTCCGCTGCTGAATCTTATCTTGAGGTAGCCTCTGATTTTTTCCAAGGCAAAATAGAAGAAAGAACAGCCACCAAGATTTTTAAAGGATACTATCATAACCAAAAGCATCAATGGCAGGAAGCAGTTGATACCTTTAGCCAGGCAATCAGGAGAGCTCCTTCTTATACAGTTTCTTATCTAGGGCGGTCGGTAGCTTATATGTATGAAGCCTTTTATCAGACGGCTCTTTTAGATTTAGATAAAGCTTTGCAAATAGAGCCGGATAATTGGAGAGCGTATTTTTTAAAGGCTACCCTCTACAGGTTGCGTGGATCTTACCAGGAAGCATTAAACAACTGCAATAAAGCTGTTGAGCTTGCCCCTGATTATATTGAAATTTATGCCTTGCGGGCGGTTATTTACGCGGCAAAAGATAAATACGAAAAAGCAATTGCTGATTATGACAAGATAATAAGTATTGATCCCCGTTATTTCCCCGCCTATTTTGATAAAGCGGTGTATTGTCAGCAAACAGGGCGTATTTCAGAGGCCATAGAAGCTTATGAACAATTCATTGAAAATGCCCCTCCAGGTTATCTTACATATGTTAATCAAGCCAAAAGAAATATCGAAGAGTTAAAGGGTCAATAATCGGAGTTTATCGAAAATGGATTTGCATATATTGTTCGATAAAGATAGCGAGAGCTCAATCTTTCGGGCTGGTTGGGGTGTTGCTTTTTTTCTGGACGGCGTGCTTTTTGATACTGGTGAAGACGGGCCTAATTTAATTTCTAATTTAGAAAAAAAGGGAATTACTTTGAGTTCGATTGCCGCTGTTGTTCTTTCTCACCGGCATTGGGACCATATCGGAGGCCTTTGGCATCTTCTAAATATTAAAAAAGGGTTAAAGGTTTATGGTTTCTCCGGTTTCCCGGGGCAGTTTAAAGATAAAGTAACCGGACTGGGAGGAAAGTTTATTGAAACCGAAGGTTTTACTCGGGTAAAAGGTGAAGTTTACACTACCGGCCCGGTAGAAGGGCTTTATAAGTCAGAAAAAATTCAGGAGCAGGCATTAATTGCTCGCCTTAAAGAAGGTTTAGTTATTGCTGTGGGGTGTGCTCATCCGGGCATCATTAAAATGGTTGAAAAAGTAAAAGGGCTTTTTCCCTCGGAAAATATTTATTTATTGATAGGTGGTTTTCATCTCATGGATAAGGAAAAACGAGAGATAAGGTTGGTTGCCCAAACTCTGCGAAATTTAGGGGTTAAAAACATTGGCCCGGCTCATTGCACCGGGTATGAAGCCGGGCAAATTCTTAAAGAAGTTTTTAAGGAAAGATGTATAGAAGTTAGAGCCGGAAAAACAATCACTACTTTCTAACTAGCCACACCGCCTAGGTGTGATAGGGGAGCTATGTAATGAGAGTGATAACAGCAGAAGAGATGAAAGAAATAGACCGGGCCGCGACGCGGGATTTTGGAATTCCTTCTTTAATTTTGATGGAAAATGCCGGACGAGGCACAGCCGAAATAGCCGCAAACATGCTTTCGGTACCGATTAGGCTGCGTAGGTGTGAGCAAGGGAGTTGGAGGAGTTCTTCGCATCTGTTTTCGGGAAAGAACAAGAGTGTGGTTTGTATTTGTGGAAAAGGTAATAACGGTGGAGACGGATTTGTTTGCGCCAGGCATCTGATAAATAGTGGGATAGATGTGGATATTTTCTTAAGCGGTGAGCCCGGGCATTTTAAGGGAGATGCAAAAACAAATCTGGCAATTTTAGAAAAGATGGGAGCATCTATTTATAGCTTAGGAAGCCAAGAAACTTTAAAATTAAAAAAGCATATTGAGGCAGCCGATTTAATAATTGACGCTATATTTGGGATTGGTATTTTCGGCCAAGTGAGAAGCCCTTACGATCAGATTATTAGTATAGTTAATCAAAGCCAGGTTGAAGTTTTGGCGGTAGATATCCCCTCCGGGCTCGATGCCAATGAAGGAATTTGTTTGGGCTCCTGTGTGCGGGCCGCGACGACTGCTACTTTCGCTGCCCCCAAAAAAGGCATGCTTAAAAACCAGGGGCCTGATTTGTGTGGCAAGGTTATGGTTGTTGATATATCTATTCCGGAAAAACTTATGGGAGAAAAAAGTGAATAAAGATGATTTAAGGAGTTTGCAAAGAGCCGGCAAAGCAGTAAGGTCTATCTTGAAAAAATTAAAAAAATTTATCAGGCCGGGGGTAAGTGGGCTCCAGATAAATGATTTTTCTGTTAATTATCTTGAGGAAAATTTTTCCGGTTGTAATTTATCTTCCAAGGGCTACCAGGGATTTCCGGGGTCAATATGCGTTTCGTTTAATGATAATATAATTCATGGCATACCTTCAAAAAGAGTTATCAAGGAAGGGGATATAATAAAAGTTGATGTGGTCGTTGAGTGCCGGGGCTGGCACGCCGATGCTGCCTACAGCTACATAGTCGGAGAAGTTTCCCGGGAAGAAAAAGAGTTGGTAGCTGTGACTCAAAAAGCTCTAAGCGCGGCGGCTAAAGAAGCAAGAGCCGGCAATACTACCGGTGACATCGGGTATGCGGTTCAAACGCTGATAGAATCAGCCGGCTTTTCGGTGATGAGGCGTTTCTGCGGCCATGGTCTTGGCCGTTCAATGCATCAAGACCCTTCTATTCCTAATTTTGGTAATCCCGGGGAAGGCACAAAACTGAAGGAAGGAATGATTATTGCCGTTGAGCCAATGGCTTTTATTGGGAGCCCCGAAGTAGAGGTAGCTGAGAATGGTTGGGATGTTTACTCAAAAGACGGTTCTCAAACTGCTCACTTTGAACATACCCTTGTTGTTACCAGAAAAAATCCCTTGATTATTACTTAAGCAATGTAAGAGGCCTACTTAGTTAAGATTATAACTCAGTTATTGTGTGGGGGGGGCGAAGCCAGAAGTAATCTCAGTGAGACTTAGCCCTTGATGTTAAAGATGCCAAGGGCTGGAGACGGATTAATTCTAAGGAGCATAGCATTTTTGTTGTCGTTGCGATTGGAGATAAGTAACTCCACGGCTTAGGATTAAGTTTTTTAAAAAAAACTAATTTTTAAAAATCCGCGTTATAACTACCTGGTGGAAAAAGAGTTACAAACGTCTTTT
>PXAH01000067.1 GCA_003565945.1 Candidatus Omnitrophota bacterium | reverse complement strand
GGAAAATTTTCACTATCTATATACCGGCCCGGTTTTTGGGATTTGGAATTTGAACATGAATCTGACCAAAGAATAGCCGCGGCCAGTATAATCAAAATTCCTATCTTAGCGGTAGCGCTTAAGGCAGTCCGGGAAGAAAAAATTACCCTTAAAGATAGAGTTACCGTTAACCCTTCAGAGGTAGTCGGTGGATCGGGAATTTTAAGAAGGATTGATTTGCCCATTGAACTTACTTTTGAAGGCCTGCTTATTTATATGATGGCAATAAGCGATAATACTGCTACTAATAAAGTTATTGATTTGTTGGGGTTTGATTACATAAATAATGTTTTTGCTGAGCTTGGTTTAGACAGTACGGTTTTAGCCAGAAAAATGATGGATTTTAAAAGCCGAAGCCAGGGGGTTGAAAATTACACTTCCAGCCGGGATCTAGCATCCTTGTTAAAAAAAATCTATTATAATCAACTTTTTGACGAGGAGAGCTCAAAACAAGCAAAGCGAATATTGCTCTTTCAGCAGCATAGAGATCGAATTCCTTTGCTGTTGCCGGAAAATACTTCAGTTGCCCATAAGACGGGCCTAGAGCGGGGCGTACTGCATGATGCGGGAATTGTTTATGGAGAGAATTCAGATTTTATTATCGCGGTTTTGACCAGAGATGTTACTAGTTTCGGAGAAGCAAAAAAATTCATTGCTCAAATTTCTTATCTCGCTTATAATTTACTTAACTGAGGGGCCGGGGAGTTTTTCATGTTGTCCGGCCACTCATCCTGAAGTCCGAAGGGCTGAAGGATCTGCTGAGATCCTTCGTCGCTGCGCTCCTCAGGATGAGCAGTCGGAGAAACGAAAAAAGCTCCCCCGACTGCCCACTTAACTAGCTTCCGCTTAAATTACGAATATTAATCTGGAGGAGTCTAGGAATCAATAAATGTTTATTATCAGTAATTTTTTAATGGCCTTAGCTCTTGTGCTGGGTTGGATTTTTACCATAGCTTACTGGTTGATTTTAATCCGAGCTTTAATTAGCTGGGTTAACCCCGATCCTTACAACCCGATAGTCCAATTTCTCTACAAAACAACCGAACCAATTCTTTATCCGATAAGAAAATTATTGAGCCGCCTATTTTCTTCAAATTTCAATATTGGGATTGACATCTCACCAATTATTGCTTTTTTGTTAATTTTTTTTCTGAGGGAATTTTTAATTAAAAGTTTATATGATATAGCGATGGCTTTAAGGTAGTTATTTTTGCAAATAAACAGAAAGTAAGTTTTGTATAGGTGATAGAAAGTAATTTAGTAGAAATCAAGAAAAGGAGGGGCTATGGCTGTTTCAGAGTACTTGAAAAATGAAACCTGCATCTTAGAGCTTAAAGCAACGAGCAAGAAGGGGGTGATTTCCGAGATTGCGGAGAGGTTAGATCAGACAAAAATGGTTAACGATTGCTCAAAATTTATTGATGACGTATTAAAGAGAGAAAAGCTCGGCTCAACCGGGATTGGCAATAATGTAGCTATACCACACGCGCGGACTGAGGCGGTTAAAAACATTGTTATTGGCTTTGGCAAGACTCCCAATGGAATTGATTTTAAAGCCCTAGATGGGGAAAAAGTTAATCTTATTTTTTTAATGGGAGCAAACCCGGATCAGTTAAACTTATATCTGCGTATTTTAGCTGAAATTTCTAAGCTGTTGATGAATAGTGGTTTTCGTCAATCTCTTTTTGGAGCTGAAACTGCTGAAAAAGTAATTAACACAATTAAGCATTTTGAAAATAGTTTAAAATGATTACATCTCCTAAAAATAAAAAAGGGATCTTAGCTTTTGTTTTAGCCGGCGGAAGGGGCGAAAGGCTTTTCCCTCTCACTGCCGAGAGAAGCAAACCTTCGGTTCCTTTTGGCGGCAAATATCGGATTATTGACTTTACGTTAAGCAACCTGCTTAATTCAGGTATTTTTTCTATATATGTGCTTGTCCAATATAAATCTCAATCTTTAATTGAGCATGTGCGTACTAGTTGGTTGAAGGCCGGTTTTTTACCCGAGCATTTTATCACGGTTGTTCCCCCGCAAATGAGAAGAAAAGAGAGAGAGGGCTGGTACAAGGGTACTGTTGATTCGATTTATCAAAATATCAACTTGATTTATGATTACAAGCCTAAACTGGTAGCTATTTTCGGCGGGGACCATATTTTTCGTATGGATATTAAAAAGATGATTGACTTTCATCTTGAAAAAAAATCACACCTTACAATTTCGGCAATACCGATTAAGGCTTGTGAAGCATCTCAGTTTGGCATAATGGATGTGGGATCTGATGGTAAAATTAAGAGTTTTGTTGAGAAAGCTTCCTTTTCCGGAAGGCGAAAAATGCTGGCTTCGATGGGGAACTATATTTTTAACGCTGATTTTCTTGTCCACTTGCTTGAAAATAAAAGCTCAAAAGAAAAAATTAATGACTTTGGCAAAGACTTAATGCCCTATCTAGTGCGGAAAAAGGCTAGAATTTTTGCTTATGATTTTTCAGAAAACCGGGTTCCCGGCTTGAAACCCCATGAGGCAGACTTTTACTGGCGGGATGTGGGTACTATAAGCTCTTATTGGAAAGCTAACATGGAACTTTTGGGAGGTAAGCCGGTTCTAGATTTGAATAATCAAAGCTGGCCGATATATGCTTCCCATATTGATGTTGCTCCGGCTAACATATTTGATAGCCGCTTCGAAAATTCTTTAATCTGCGAGGGAAGCAACGTATCCGGAGCTAATATACGAAATTCGATCATTGGAAGGTTGGTTACGATTGAAAAGGGATGTCGAATTGAGAACTCAATTATTATGGATCACACTCTTATTAAAAAATCGTCATTAGTTAAAAAAGCTATAATTGACCGTTTTAATGTTTTGCCGGCTTATTCTCAAATCGGAAAATCTCATGCTAAAATTTTAGATTCTCACACCCTTGATCCTTCGGGAATTGTTGTAGTGCGGCGGGGAGCCCATTCTTTTTAAATAGTTTAAAACAGGATTTTAGTGAAAAAAAATAATCTTTCTAGTAAACAGCCTATTGGCATTTTTGATTCCGGAGTTGGGGGGTTGACAGTTTTGCGTGCTATAGAAAAAATAATGCCTAATGAGGATATTGTTTATTTTGGCGATACTGCCCGGGTTCCCTATGGCAACAAAACTGCTTCGACTATTAAAAAATTTAGCATCGAAAATGTCTTGTTTTTATTAGAACAAAACGTAAAGATGGTGGTTGTTGCCTGTAATACTTCTTCGGCTTTGGTTCTCAATCATCTTAAAGGTATTTTTAATATTCCGATATTGGGTGTGGTTGAGGCGGGAGCAAGGGAAGCGCTTAAGGTAACTGCCGGGAAAATCGGAGTCATAGGAACCGAATCAACTATAAGGAGTAAGAGTTATCAAAAAGCTATTTCTCTGGAAAACAAAAAAATAAAAGTGATAGCTAAGAGTTGCCCTTTATTTGTCCCTCTTGTTGAGGAGGGATTTCTCGATGGGGAAATTACACGTTTAATTGTTCGAATGTATTTGCAGAACTTAAAGAAAAACCGTATAGATACAATTATTTTAGGTTGCACTCATTATCCGTTGTTAAAGAAGGTAATCGCTGATTTCCTTAGCGGGGTAAAATTAATAGATTCAGCCGAAGCGGCTGCCAAGGAAAGCAAAAATGCCTTAAAGAGGTCCGGATTAGAAAATAAAGCTAGGCGAGCTGGAAATAAAAAATTCTTTGTTAGTGATGAAGCTAAAAAGTTTTTAAAACTGGCTAAATTATTTTTGAAGCGGCCAATTTCAAAACCACGAATGATTGATGTATAAAGTAAAAATTATCAAAAGTTTTAGCTCGGCCCATTATTTACCTAATTACAAGGGTAGCTGCGAATCTTTACACGGACACAACTGGAAAGTTGAAGTTATAGCTTCGACTAAAGATATCGATTCCTCCGGGATGGTTATTGATTTTCGCAAATTAAAACAAATTACTGCTTCGGCTATCGAAACTCTGGACCACAAGTGCCTTAACGATTTAACATATTTTAAACAAAATGTGCCTAGCTCTGAAACAATTGCCCGCTACCTTTTTGGCCAAATCGAAGAGCAACTACCGAAGGAAAGGAATCTAGAAGAAGTAAGGGTGTGGGAGACAGAAAATTCCTGCGCGTCCTATTCAAGAAAAATTTAAAATTTTATGGGTGAGAAAAAGAAAAAAAAAGCTATTGTTCTGCTTTCAGGCGGCATGGATTCAGCTGTTCTTCTTTTTTTGGTTAAAAAACAAAATTACAGTATTAATACTTTAGTGTTTGATTATTCTCAAAAACACCGAAAAGAAATTACTGCTGCCGCTAATCTCTCTTCTTTGGTGGGCGCTGACCATCTCTACCTTAAACTTAACTTACCTTGGTCAAATTCTAGTTTAATTAGCCCAAAAAAAAGAGTACCTAAAAAGAAGACTCCAGGAGTGCCTTCTACTTATGTTTCTGCCCGAAATATAATTTTTTTAAGTTACGCGGTTTCCTACGCTGAAAATGTAAAGGCTAATTCAATATTTATCGGCGCTCACACTTTAGACTATTCCGGATATCCTGATTGCCGAAAGAATTTCTTGGATGCTTTTGCCAAAGCCATTAATCTGGGTATTGCTGGAGATAGAGTAAATATTCGCTATCCCTTTTTAAAAAAGGGAAAAAGGGAAATTATTGAGATGGGGATGAAGTTAGGCGTTCCCTTTGAGCTTACCTGGTCTTGTTATCTGGGGGGGCGGAAGCCGTGCCTGAAGTGTGACAGTTGTCGATTCCGCACCAGGGCTTTTTCTCAATTAGGCATCAAAGATCCTCTGTTTAAAAAATAAGTTATCTTTTTTAGCTAATTTAATTATTGATAAATAAATGGACACTGCTAAAATTTCTGAAATTTTTAAGTCATACCAAGGCGAAGGCCTTTGGCAGGGCAAGGAGCAAGCTTTTGTACGATTTTTCGGCTGTAATTTAGCCTGTCAATTTTGCGATACCCGCCCTACCAGTTATAAAGTAATGAATTTAGATCAGGCTTTGAATGTTCTCAGCGGCCTTGGGAAATTTCACTCAGTAGCTATAACCGGCGGAGAGCCATTGCTGCAGGTAGATTTTTTAAAAAGTTTTTGCTCAAAGCTTAAGGAGAAAAAAAAGATTATTTTTCTAGAAACTAATGGCGTCCTTTACCAGAACTTAAAGGAAATAATTAGTTGGGTTGATATGATTTCTCTCGACTTTAAACTGCCTTCTTCAACCGGACTACGGCTATACTGGAGCCAGCATGAAAAATTTATCCAAATAGCACAAAAAACAAATCTTTTTGTAAAAATAGTTATCGGCAGAAATTTGATTTTCAAAGACCTTGATAAGGCAATTGAATTAATTAAAGGAGTAAATTTCGGGCTAACTTTAGTTTTGCAGCCTGAAAATCCTTACGAAAAAGAGATAGAAGGTAAGTTGCTTCAAGCAAGAGAAAGATGTCTTCGACAGTCTATTTGTGCTACAATTATTCCGCAACTTCACAAAAAGATGGGAATAAAATGAAAGATATAAGCAAGCACATAGAAGATCTCGTCCGAAAAGCAAGTTTTTCCTTGCGCAAAGATATTGAAAAAGCTTTAGAGAAGGCCTACCATCAAGAAAAGGAAAAAAAAGCAAAAATGGCTTTGGGCTGGATTTTAGAAAATGCTAAAATAGCTGAAAAAGAAAAAATTGCTTTATGCCAGGATACCGGGTTGCCGGTAATTTTTATTGAAGCCGGGAATGATGTGAAATTGACAGCCGCTTTACTTAAAAGAGTAAGAGATGCTGTTTTAGGAGCTTATAAAGATAATTGTTTGCGTCCATCACTAGTTGATCCACTAACCCGCAACAACCCTCAGTACCAGGGGCTTATTGAGCATATTATTTTTTTACCGAAAGCAAAAGGCTTGCGGATAACTATTCTACCTAAGGGTTTTGGGAGTGAAAATAAAACTCAACTGAAGATGTTTGAACCTACCGCTCAAATAAAGCAAATAGAGGAGTTTATTGTTAATTGTGTAAAAGAGGCTGGTCCGGAAAGTTGTCCGCCTTTTTTTCTTGGAATAGGTATAGGCGGCACTTCTGAATACGCGCTTTATCTAGCCAAAAAAGCTTTGTTGGATAAAATTGATTCCCCAAATAACGATAAGTTTTTAAGGACTTTGGAAAAAAGAATTTTATCTAAGATTAATAGTTTAAAAATCGGGCCTATGGGGTTGGGTGGAAAGTTTACGGCTCTGGCGGTAAAAATTAAAAAATCTCAAACCCATATTGCCGGGTTACCTGTTGGTGTAAATATTAGCTGTCATGCCTTACGAAGTGCTACTATAAAAATAAAATAATCTAGAACAATTCATGATATGTCTTAAAGAGTAGGGTTGAAGTGAAAAAAATAAACGGGCCTCTCGATAAAAAAAATATTCAAGGGTTAAAAGCCGGTGAACTTATTTTGTTTTCCGGAACATTCTATACAGCACGGGATCAGGCCCATAAGATTTTAGTGGAGCTTATGGGTAAAGGTAAGAAATTACCTCTTGACTTAAAAAATCAAATTATTTACTATTGTGGACCGACTAAGACCCCTCCAGGAAGGGTTATCGGTTCCTGCGGCCCGACTACTTCCGCCCGAATGGATTCATTTACCAAACCTCTTCTGGAGAATGGAATCTCAGCTATGGTAGGAAAGGGGCGTCGCACCAAAAGCATAATAAGGTTAATTAAAAAGCACAGGGCGATTTATTTTTTAGCTCCGGCTGGATGCGGAGCCCTTCTTTCTAAATTTATTCTGGCAAAAAAATTAATTTGCTTTAGGCATCTTGGGCCGGAAGCAATTTATTCTCTGAAGGTGAAGGAATTTCCTTTAATCGTAGGTATTGATTGGCAAGGGAGGAGTATATATGAGAAAGAAACGTAAACCAGACCAGCTAAGAAAGATAAAAATTGAAAGGAATTTCATAAAACACGCGCAAGGTTCATGCTTAATTGAGATGGGTGACACTAAAGTTCTTTGCGCGGCTAACCAAGAAAAGAGAGTTCCACTTTTTCTGAAAGGAACCGACTCCGGATGGATTAAGGCAGAATATAGAATGCTTCCTGCTTCTACTGAAAATCGTATTCCGCGCGACAGAATTTCCGGCAGAATTATGGAAATTCAACGGCTTATCGGACGCTCTCTGCGAAGTGTGGTTGATTTGAGTTACCTTGGAGAAACAACTATTCATGTTGATTGCGATGTAATTCAGGCTGATGGAGGCACCCGGACTACTTCAATAATCGGAGGATTTATTGCTTTAGTTGATTGCTTAGGCCGCCTTCATCAAGATAACGAAATAAATGAAATACCGGTTAAAAAGTTCTTAGCCGCAACCAGCATTGGTTTATGCAAGGGTGAGTACTTGCTAGATCTAAATTACAATGAGGATTCGCAAGCGGATGTTGATTTAAACTTCGTCATGAATTCTGACGGCAATTTTATTGAGGTGCAAGGGACTGCGGAAAGCGGCGACTTTTCCCAGAATGATTTATTAAAATCTATCGAGCTTGCTCGGAAAGGCATAGGTGAAATAATTGATTTTCAGAGAAATCTTCTCAAGGATGTATTGCCGAATTTATAAATCTTATTACTTTCTAAATTATGAGGCTAATAATCGCGACAAGAAATCAGTCAAAGGTAAGGGAAATAAAAGGAATTCTATCCGGTATTCCTTGTGAGATAATTTCACTTATTGATTTGCCGGATAAATTTACGATAGTTGAAGACGGCGAAACTTTTTTTGAAAATGCCGCAAAAAAATCAATACCGGTTTCAAGTATGTATAAAAAAGATTACGTTGTCGGTGAAGATTCCGGATTGGTAGTTGACTATCTTGACGGAGAACCGGGAGTTTATTCGGCAAGGTATAGCGGCCCCGACGCGACTGACTTAGAAAATAATCATAAGTTGCTCACCCGGCTAAAAGATATTCCTCAAGAAAAGCGAAAAGCCAGGTTTATTTGCTGTTTATCTCTAGCTTTGGCCGGCATAGAAAAGGCAAAATTTAAAGGAACTCTTGAAGGAATTATTAACAATCGGCTCCAAGGTAAAAATGGGTTTGGCTATGATCCTTTGTTTTGCATACCCCGACTGCAAAAAACAACCGCTCAGTTGACCACCGTCCAAAAAAACAAAATAAGCCATCGCGCTAAAGCCTTTTTTCAGCTAAAAAAATTCTTAATGAAAAATTGCTAATATCCTTAATTTTTGTAAGCAGAGGCTACTGATGGATTTTAGAGGTTTTCGGTGACCTCGAAAAAAAGTATTTGACATAAAGCTCTTTAACCATTATTTTAGTAGAATCATGCCACAAAAACAAAAACGTAAAATTAGATGGCGCAGAAGGAAAAAGAAGCATAAGGGTCAAAAACCTAATCTTGGCTAGATATGGGTTTTTTAAGAACTATTCGGGAAGACATAAAGACCGTTTTCTCTGAAGATCCGGCGGCACGGAATACCGCTGAAGTAGTTTTTTGTTATCCGGGCCTTCATGCTATATGGCTTTACCGGCTGGCTCATAAGGCTTGGCA
This sequence comes from Candidatus Omnitrophota bacterium, assembly GCA_003565945.1. GTDB lineage: Bacteria > Omnitrophota > Gorgyraeia > Duberdicusellales > 4484-171 > PXAH01. The sequence goes on along the minus strand of PXAH01000067.1, from coordinate 1,095 downwards.
GGTAGATTTTAAAACTTTTGCCCGCCTTATATCTCATTTCGGTAGATTTTTTACCGGTATTGAAATTCATCCCGGCGCAAAAATAGGAAGACGGTTCTTTATTGACCACGGGATGGGGGTAGTTATCGGAGAAACTACTGAAATTGGTAATGATGTTTTAATATACCAAGGTGTTGTTTTGGGTGGGGTTTCTATCCAAAAGGTAAAACGGCATCCGACTGTTGGAAATAATGTTGTTATTGGCGCGGGAGCAATACTTCTTGGGCCGATAAAAATTGGAAATAGGGCTCGGGTGGGAGCAGGATCTGTGGTAGTTAAAAATGTTCCTGAGTCAGCTACAGTAGTCGGAGTCCCTGGACGGGTAGTTCTTGCTTCTGCTCGGAAGAAAGTAAGTGGTGTTGAGCTGGCTCATGATAAATTACCGGATCCGGTAATTGAGGTGCTACATCGATTGGAGAAGAGAATAGAGCGGCTGGAAATTGAAAAAAAGCATAAAGACGATAATTAAAAAAAGAATAAAAAATACCTTGACAAAACTTTAATTATATTGTACAAATAGATAGCCTATAAACGGAATGGGTCGAACTCCTTAAAAATAAAAAAATAAAAGACAAAACAATGTTTTGTCTTTTTTTGCTCTCTGAAAAAAACCTTTGGAGGGTTTGATCCTGGCTCAGAGTGAACGCTGGCGGCGTGGATTAGGCATGCAAGTCGAGCGATCTTGATCCATGAAGTAAACTGAAGCCTTCGGGCTGAAGTTTGCGGATAAATCAGGATAGCGGCAAACGGGTGAGTAACACGTGGGTAACCTGCCCTAAAGAGGGGGATAGCTTCGGGAAATCGGAGGTAATACCCCATACAGCCTCGTTATTAATTTAACGAGATGAAAGATGGCTTAAGACTTTGTCTGCTGTCACTTTAGGAGGGGCCCGCGACCTATCAGGTAGTTGGCAGGGTAATAGCCTACCAAGCCGAAGACGGGTAGCTGGCATTAGCGTGTGACCAGCCACATCGGGACTGAGACACTGCCCGGACTCCTACGGGAGGCTGCAGTCGAGAATCTTTCCCAATGGGCGAAAGCCTGAGGATGCGACG
>PXAH01000095.1 GCA_003565945.1 Candidatus Omnitrophota bacterium | reverse complement strand
TTTCTGATTTGCCGGGATAACCAATTTAAAATTATCAAATCCTGTCTTGTATTTTTTGTATATTGTTTATTGTTGATTGGAATTTGTTTGTAATTTGGAATTTGTCTATTGTTTATTTCCTACCCTTATGAGTAAAACCGTTATTTTACGAGCTTTGTCGAGATGCTTGAAAGTGCTGTTTTGAAGTCAGAAAAAAAATTCATTTTATCAACTATATATTACCTATATGTAGTGTTTCTTCGATTTTTTACCCCCCATATTTAGCCGCCAATCTAAAAAATAAGCTTTTATGCTTGACAGTGGTTACTATAGGTGCTATAGATGGGGTATGTGGTATCAAATCAAATGAAGGTTAATTCGCGCAGTGACCCTTGACATTTTTCCAAGTACTAACAAATGAAAATTGTCAAGGGTCACGCGCTCATTAAAGGAGGTTAAGTGACGGCTAAAATAACTGCACCGGAAATCGTAGAGAAGTATAATATTTCCTACCAGACTCTTAATCATTATACCAATTTAGGCTTGCTTACTTCCGACGGCCGCAAGGGCTTCAAACGCCTTTATTTGGAGTCAGAAGTAAAAAAACGCCTGGAGCGAATTAGAAAATTAAAAGATAAAGGGTATACTCTAAGGGCAATGGTAGATTTATTTAATTCGACGAAAAAGAAAAAAAGGTAAACCGTGGCTTATTATAAAGTTTTAGATTTTAAAAAAGAGCCGTTTTCCACAAGCCCTGACCCTGAATTTTTTTATCTTTCTCGGGATCATGAAACAGCTTTAACCAACGCCCTGATTGAGCTAAGGCTAAAACGGGGCTTGAGCGTGATTTTAGGAGATGTAGGAACAGGGAAAACTACTCTTTCCCGCAAACTTATCCAGGAATTAAAAGAAAGGCCGGATTTTCTTTTCCATATTATCTTAGACCCCTACTTTGAAGACCAGAAAACTTTTATGCAGCATTTGGTAAGAAGTTTTGATATACCCATAGATTATAAGAATGCGGCGATGCTAGAGTTGCGCGACGCTTTTGAAGAGTATCTTTTTCAAAAAGGAGTAATTGAAGGCAAAACTGTTGTTTTAATTATTGATGAATCCCAGAAAATAGACCAGCAAACCCTTGAAGCCCTGCGAATTCTTTTAAATTATGAGACTAACCAATTTAAGTTATTACAGCTTGTTTTATTGGGCCAGATGGAGTTTCATTCTAAAATAATCGATATGCCTAATTTTCAAGATAGAGTGAGTTTTAAATACGCGCTGAACCCCCTAAACTTTAAAGAAACTAAAGAGATGATAAATTTCCGGATTCAAAAAGCCGGCTATAGCGCCAATATGCATTTATTTTTAGACGGAGCCATAAAAGAAATTTACCATTATACTAAAGGTTACCCCCGTCAGATTACAACTTTTTGCCATAGAGCGATTAAGGCGCTGGTGCTTAGGAAAAAATTTGTTGTTGACCAACAGCTTGTGGGGGAGTTGATTCAGGATGATATCAATTTAGGATGGCATAAAAGTAAATTAGTCCAGAAAAACAGTTATTGATATTTTAGATGAAACAAAAAAAATCACCGACGCCTGAGAAGCAATTGCTAAAACTGATAGAAGGATCAGGGGATGGCAAGAGCAGTTTTTTTCATAAAACTAGGCTGGCACGCAGGAGATTAAAGTTTTTTTCCTGGGACGCGATAAAAGGCACATTTTCTTTTTTTCGCGGCAGTTTCAGCGGCGGCTTTAAACGGGAGTGGTCCTGGAAAGATTTAAAAAATATAAATCAAGTTTTAACTCTGGGTATTTTTTTTCTATTTTTATTTAGCGGTATACGGCTTTATTTTTCAATAAGCCAAGCACGGGTGGCCGGTGATATAGACAGGGTAGCTAAAATAGAATCTGAAGCCTTGCTGCCGCCTCCGGCCAGGCCTTTGTCTTCTTATCTTGAAAAAGTGCGCTCAAGGAACATTTTTGCTATGGTAGAGGCGCCGGCTATGATAGAAACGAAAGACCCTAGAGAAGCGGTTTTAGCCGAAGAGATAGAAGAGGTGCGGCGAAGGTATAGCTTGGTAGGGATTTCCTGGTCTGAGGACCCGGATGTTTTGATTGAAGATTCTAAAGCCGGTAAAACTTTTTTTCTCAAAAGAGGCCAGGCTTTAGGAGAAACTAAAGTCCAGGCTATTTTTAGAGACAGGGTTATTTTAGAGTATAAAGGCGCGGAGGTAGAGCTTAAGTGAAAAAGATTTATTTTTTTCTTGTTTTTTTTATTTTTGCCGCTAATTTTTCGATTTATTCTCAAGAAAGCGGCGCTTTGCCGGAAGCTGAGCTGATGGGTACCCAGCCAGCTCCCAGAGGTTTAACCGGTACGATTTCTGTAGATTTGCGAAATATATCGGTTCTAGACGCGCTTCGCTATCTAGCTCAGACAGCCGGCATAAATATAGTAACTACGGAAGCGGTAACCGGCCGGGTTTCTTTGTCTGTTGAAGACGTTCCAATTAAAGATGTATTTGATATAATTCTGCGCTCCAATAACTTAGCTTACGATAAGCAAGGCGAAATTTATAATGTAATGACTGAAAGCCAATACCGGTCTTTTTACGGGGAAAGATTTGGAGATATAAGAGAAGTTGAAATTTTTCGCGTAAATTACGCTATTCCTGAGCAGATTTTCTCTTTGCTTGACGCGATGAAAAGTGAGGTGGGAAAAGTCGTTGTTGACCCTGAATCCGGCAGTGTTTTGGTAATGGACTCCCGCCACAGAATTAAACAGATGCAAAAAGCCATGCAAACTTTTGACAAAGAAAGCGTAGTCAGGGTATTTAACTTAAACTATGCTGACCCTGAGATGGTAGAAAGACAGCTGCAAAATCAGTTAGACGCTAAAAATGTAGGCTATATAAGGGCTCATTCTGACAAAAACCAAGTAGTAGTCCAAACTCTTGCCCACAGAATGAATCAGATTGAAGATTTGATCAGCCGTTTAGATAAAAAAACCAAGGAAGTTTTTATTGATATTAAAATCGTTGATGTGTTAATCGGCGACAGCCTCAAAGAAGAGTTAGAATGGGAAGGCCTTCTTCAGTTAGCCAGTAACAAGGGACTTACTTACCTTGGCTCTACTCCTTTTGCCTCTATTCAGTCTGAAGACGCCCCCTGGCGCTCCCGGCTGGCAGTGCTTCAGGGCGGGTATGACGCGGAAGGAGAAGAAGTTGTCGGAGTGGGCCATGTCGGTTCTTATCCTTTCAGTGGAACAACCCGTGATATGAGCTCAAGCCGGCCGGTAATACCGGGTGAAGCTTTGCATTTTGGCAAAATCGGCAGGCATGATTTCGATGTATTTTATAGATATTTGCAAACTGTAGGGGAGACCAGGGTAATAATCACGCCTAAGCTGGTAGCGGTTCATAACCGGCCGGCGAAACTGCACGTAGGTGAAAAACAAGCCTATGTTACCACCACCACCACAACCGGCCAGGCTATCGGTACGGTGGCAGAAGATGTGACTTTTATCGACGTGGGAACTTTAATTGAAGTGACGCCCTTTATCAACGATGATAACTATATTACGTTAGATGTTTCTATTGAAGTAAGTTCGGTGGTTTCAGTTTTAGTTACGCCTACCCAAAATGAGATTCCTATACTGGGGACTACCAAGGCAGAAACCAGGGCAATGGTTCAAGACGGTGTTACGGTTGTGATCGGCGGCCTGCGCCGTGACGGCAGAAGTGAAGATACGGCTAAAGTACCTTTTTTAGGTGATATACCTTTTTTAGGCCGGGCTTTTCGTTCAAGGTCTCCGGAAACAGAGCGGAGAGAGCTTTTGATAGTGATGACTCCGCATATAGTGGAGGGAGATGTTTTGATAGATGAAAAAGCAGGCCGGCCGGTAGACAGACTGAGAAGAAAAGAGATAAAAGAAATCGAAGAAGAAGAACGTTTGTTAGATGAAATAATTAGGGACAAACTAGAGCCTAAGGGGTTAAGGTAAAGCGGTATGGCGGCAAAAGAATACCAGCTGAAGAAAAAAGATAATAAGCCGGTTGGAAAAATATTTTTTAGTATTTTAGTTTTAGCGGCGGCGGCTGTTTTTTTTCTAAATAGAGATTTTTCCGCGCGGCAAGGAGAAAAAGAAATTAACTATTTGCCTGAATCCAAAACAGAGAACTTACGGCAGCGGGTAGAAGCAGCTGAAAGCCGAAATCAATCTTTAAGGGATAGCTATGAAACCTTTAAAGGGCTTTATCAAAAAGCTATCGAGAAAATTAGGCAAATTGAATCAGAAAGAGAAAGAATCCTGGCTGAGAAAGAAAAACTAGAGAAAGATTTAACCGGCAGGGAAGAATTATTAAGCCGCGTTAAACTTCAAAATCGGGAAGTTGAAGCTAAATTAGAAGAATTATCGTCAGAGCTAGCGGCCTATAGGAATCAAGAGGTTATTAAATCTTACCGGGAGAAGATAGAAGAAAACAGCCGGATTTTAACTGAAAAAGCAAAAAGAATCGAGCGGTTGAACGAGGAAAACAAAAGAATAAACCAGGAAAGAAATATTTTAGAGGACGCTTACGGCCGCCAGCAGGATAATTTAAAGAACGCGGAGCGGGAGTTGAGCCTTTTAAAGCAAGAGCATCAAGAAAGGCTTCGGCAGGTAAAAACTCAAAGCCAGGGGGAGAAAGAGGCAAAAGAGTATTATCAGGAAGAATTGGCCCGGCAGGAGCGTAGTTTTCAACAGGATTTAGCTCAGGTAAAAGATGAGGCGGAAAAAGTAAAGGCTGATTTTGAGCAAAAGCTTAATCAAATGGAAAAAGCGAATCTTCTACTTGAATCTGAGCGGGAAGAGAAAGCAAGGTTAGCCGCTGAACTAGATAAAGAAGTTTCCCGCCTGAAAAATGAGCTTACAAGCAAAAAAGAACTTTTAGCCGATACCGAAGATTTTCTGCGGCAGGCAAAAGCGGAAAATCAAGAAATAATTGATGATAAAAATATTTTTAGGAGAGCAAACACTCTGATGGAGAGAAAAATTCAGGAAAACGAAGAACGCATCCAAAAGCTGTTGGTTAGAAATAAAGAAATCGAAGCAATCAACCAAGAGCTTACCCGTGATAAGGAAACGTTGGCCCAAATTAATAAAGAAAGCCAAGAAAAGTTATCCAGCCAGGAGAGCTATATCCGGGGCTTAGAAGAAGAAAGGGCGGGCCTAAGAAGAGAAAACCAGGTTTTTCAGATAGAGCTGGCGGAGGCATCTCAGAATATCGCTGACCTTCAGCGCTTCAAAGATGAAAACTTAAAAGAATTAACCCGCCTGCACTATAATTTAGGAGTTTTGTTTTCCGATAGAGGTGATTATGCCAGAGCTGTCCAGGAATACGAGAAAGTTTTGGAGATAGAGCCGGATGATATTTATACCCGTTATAATTTAGGGGTTATTTACGCGGAGTTTCTCGATGACCCGGATAAGGCGGCGGCTCACTTTAATAAATACTTGAGCCTTGCTCCGGACGATGAATACGCTGATGCCGCCAGGCGGTTTTTAATTATCCGGGAAGCCGAAGGGGCAGTACGGATTGATTAACCTGATTGCATCCCTGATATCGGTGCTTATATATAGGTACGAGAGAGTTAGCCAGGGAAAAGGCAATTAGGGGTAATTAAGGATTTTTGTGAAAAAAAGATTACTATTTTTACTTATAGCCTGCTCTTTTCTATTAGGCCCGCTGGGGTTTGGGCAGAATGAGTTTGCTTACATTTTAAATCAACCGCCTGCCCGGGATGAGGATATTTTATCTAAAAAGATTTCGGTAGATTTTAGAAATATTGATGTAATAGAGGCGTTAAGATTTCTTTCTTTGCGGGCCGGAATGAATATTGTTCCGACCCAGAAGGTTGAGGGAAGAGTTTCTCTTGCGGTAGAAAGCGCTCAGGTAAAAGATATTTTTGATATTATGCTTCGTTCAAACGGGCTGGCTTACCAGAAAAGAGGGCGTATCTATAACGTGATGACCGAAGAAGAGTATGAAAATTTCTTTGGTGAGGAATTCGGAGACAATAGAGTAACCAGGAGTTTTCGCCTTAAATACGCGGTGCCCGAACAGGTTTTTAATTTATGCAATAACCTGGCCAGTAGAATAGGGAAAGTTTTTCTGGATACGGACTCAGCTACTATCTTAGTTATAGACGTTCCTTCCAGAGTAGCGGAGATGGAGAAAATGGTAAAATCTCTTGAGGAGGAAAAGACGGTAGTAAATGTATATAGCCTTCAATATGCCGACGCTGAAGATGTTTCCCGCCAGCTTGAAAATCAGCTGGATATGAAAAACGTAGGCTCTATCCGGCCGGATACCCGTAACAACCAGGTAGTGGTTGAGGCTTTACCGGGGCGGATAAACAGGATTGAGAGGTTAATAAAATCTTTGGATGTAAAAACCCGCGAAGTACTTGTTGATGTTAAGATAGTCAGAGTTGATTTCGATGATTCTTTTGAAAGAAGTGTTGAGTGGGAAGGGATTTTTGGGATGGCAAAAGACGCCGGGCTTGCTTATTTAGGTTCTTACCCTTTCAGCCTTGTTTCGGATGAAGGCATTTGGAAATCGCGAAAAGAGGTGTATGAGGGAGTCGGTTATCCGGGCTCATACCCTTTCAGCGGCACTACCCGCGATATAGCCGGTGGTTCCAGGGTATTTGGGAGTGAAAAAATGCATTTAGGGATGATAGGCAGCCATGATTTTGACGTAGCCCTGAAATATTTAAAAACTTTGGGAGAAGTCAGGATGATGTCTAATCCTAAATTAACGGTAGTCAACAACACCGAGGCCAGGGTGCATATCGGAGAAAAGCAGGCCTACCTGACTGAAACAACAACCGCTACCGAGGCCACAACCACAATAGCCGAATCAGTCCATTATGTAGATACGGGAATAAAGCTATATGTAACTCCGTTTATCAATGAAGAAGGTTTTGTTACTTTAAGAATAAAGCCTGAGATTAGCACCATAATTTCTTTTTTAGAAACTTCTGCTGGGAACAGAATCCCGATTATTAACACCTCGACCACCGAGACCACCGTAATGGTAAGAGATGGGTTTACGGTTCTTATCGGAGGTTTGAAAAAAGAAGAAAGTTACCGCACTAAAAAAGAAGTTCCCTTTTTTAGCCGGATTCCTCTATTAGGTAATTTATTTACTTCTGAAAGCCGGGCAGGCGGGAATTCTGAAATTATTATTTTGGTGACCCCGCACATTACTACCGGCCAGGAATTAGTTAAAGATATTAAGCCGCCCCGGGCAAAAACTTTTAGTGACGAGCGCCGGGATTATCAGCTCTTTAGCCAAGAGTTAGTTGAGGAAAGAATCAGCCCCAGGACTTACCGGGATTATCCAGGTTATAAAGACGAATCCGAATTAGAGTATAGGCCGGGGCCAAGAAGATGAAAAAATACTTATTTTTTATTTTTATAATGGTTTTATTTACCGCGCCGCTTTCTTTTTTTTATCCGCGGGCCGAAGAAATAGATTCTTCTGATTGGAAGGAAAAATACCAAGAGTTAGAATCTGAATACCGGAGACTAGAGATAGACAGGGACAATCTTTTAAGGCAAACGAGGCATCTGGCGGGCATAAGAAGCGAAAAAGAAAGGCTTGAAAAAGAAGCGGCTCAACTTAAGGAGCATATCGAGGCGCTTAGGCAGGAGAGAGAGGAGTGGGCAGGCCAGAGAAACAGGTTTATAAAAACTGTTGAAGAAATCCGCCAGCACCGTGACGCCGAAATCGAAAAATTCCATCAAATTATGGAGGGGTTAGCTGAAAAAATAGAAGAAGTAAGGCGGGAAAAAGAGCAAGCCGAAAGAGAAAAAGAGGATGTTTTAAGCCAGATGCGGGATTTAGAAATTGAATATAAGTCTTTAGGGATTATTAAAAATCAGCTGGAAGAAGCAAGAGAAAGTAATAAAAACTTAAAAAACGAACTGGAAAAAACGGAAAAAGCAGCTTTGGCTTTAGAAGAAGAAAAAATGGCGGCTCAGGCTGAAGCGGGCGCTCTCCAGAGGCAAGTGCAGTATTTAAGGGAAAAGTACAATAATTCTTTAAGAAGAGTGGAAAATCTAAAGCGGGAATTAGCGGCCCAACCGGAAAAAGTAGCGGAGTTAACCCGGCAAAATAAGTTTCTTATTCGTCAAACAGCCCTCACCCATTATAATTTGGGGGTTTTTTATACCGAATACAATGAGTTTGAAAAGGCCGCTCAGGAATTTGAAAAAGCTATAGAGCTTGTTCCCGATGATTTAGATACTCATTTTAATTTAGGCTATGTTTACGCCGAACACCTGGAGAACAGAGAAAAAGCGATTAAGCATTTTAAAAATTACCTGCGTTTGGCCGAAAGAGCCGAAGACGTGGACAAAAGAGATATAAACTGGGTAAGAAGATATGTTTTAACCTGGGAGACTTTTGATCGAAGATAAAGCCATATTGTAGAGAGAAATAAACAATAGACAAATTCCAAATTACAAACAAATTACAAATTACAATATACAATGAAGAAAACGGATAAGGGAGATGGTGGAAAGAAGCCATTTGATTTAGAAGAGAGGACATTGTTGTTTACTAAATCCGTTGTGGATTTATGCAAAGGTTTGACGAATAATACAATAAATCAACGCTATATAAAACAATTGCTTGATGCGGCAGGTTCAGTAGGAGCCAATTATCGAGAAGCAAATGAAAAACTTAGCAAGAAAGATTTTATATTTCGGATGAGAATCGCGAGAAAAGAGTGCAAAGAGAGTAGTTATTGGCTGGAGGTTCTTGAACATGCGAACAATAACCATAAGAATAAAATTAATGCGCTTATCGTGGAAGCTCAAGAATTAAGAAATATTTTTACGTCAATAATCGAAAAAACATTGTAAGTTGTAGATTGTATATTGTTTATTGTTTGTAATTTGTCTATTTGGTATTGTCTATTACGAGTATCTTGAGGGGTAAGTATATTGTTAATTGTTTCTAATTTACTTATCCTGCTTTACTCAATTGTTGCTTTTGCTCTAATCAACGCTTATAATATAGGTAAATGAATTCTATCAAAAGATTAGCCGCGGTTTTTTTATTTCTTTCCTGCTTTTTTCTTTTTATCTTTCCGGCTCAGCCCCAGGATAGCCAAGAAATTAATTTTGCAATTACCGGTTTGGTAGAAGTAGAGAAGAACCAGACTTATATGCTGCCAGTAGGCAGCGGCAGAGGCTTGGCACGGGGAGATATTGCCCAAGTCTATAGAGGCGAGGAAAAAATAGCCCGGATAGAGCTGATTTCTGTGGCTGAGAACTCTTCTATATCAAGAGTGATTGAATTGTACGATGAGTCCGGGATTAAGAGGGGTGATACGTTTAAGGCCGGAACGATGCCATTTAGCGAAGTTGACTTAACAAAAATATTGACTGAAGAAGAAAGAAGAGAAAGGGAAAAAGAAACCGGTCCGCTTCTTGAAGAGAAAGGCCGGGCAATAAAAGCTCTTGAAGAGGAAATAGAATCATTACGGGAGGAATCTTTAGAAAAGGAAAGCCGGTGGCTTGAGTTTTTTGAACAGAAAGCGGAAGATAAATGGAGAGAAAAATCTCAGCAGCTTATCGAGGAAAAACTAGCCTCTCAAGAAGAAGAATACAGCCGGCAGCTAGCCGCCCTGGAAGAAAGCCTTAAAAACAGGGAACAAGCTTTAAAAGAAGAACTGAGCCGGCAGGAAGAAGCGGCTCA
>PXAH01000127.1 GCA_003565945.1 Candidatus Omnitrophota bacterium | reverse complement strand
TTTTTGTTGCTTAACCGTCTTATTTAAAACAGCGCCGATAACTTTCACTTTCTTCTCCAACAACTTAGCAGCTTTCAAAATCACACTTAAGCTGGTCCGGTCAGCTTCAATAACTAAAAGATTAGTGTCACATTTAGCCCCCAAAAGAAGGGCATCGGCAGTAACTAAGGCAGGAGGCATATCAATAATTACTCTTTTAAATTTCTCCCGCGCAAGCTGTACTACTTCATCTAATTTTTTTGAATGAAGTAATTCTATTGGATTGGGAGAAAAAGGGCCGCGGGAAAGCAAACAAAGATTAGGAATTGGGGTCCTGTAAATAACTTCTTCAAAAGAGCTTTCACCGGCTAAAACATTACTTAAGCCTTTTCTTGTCTTTTGGCCGAAAAAAGTAGAAAGAGAACCTTTTCTCAAATCCGCGTCAATAACCAAAGTCGAATCACCTGAGGAAGCAAAAGCTGAGGCAATATGAGCAGTACAAAAAGTTTTTCCTTCACCTGAAATAGCACTACATACCCCTAAAACCTTAAGGGCCTTTTCCTGCGGAAAAGAAAAGGCAAGAGCAACTTTTATTTTCATAAAAGCTTCCGAAAGGATAGATTGCGAACTGTAAACTTTTAGGGCTGACCTTTCCTCTTTCTTTTTTTCTAAGTAAATCTCACCAAAAAAAGAAAGATTGGTATAAAGCTCAACATCTTCCGGGGTATGCAAGGTTGAATCTATAAGCTCCCGTAGGTAAGCGGCGCCGGCGCCTACCCCTAAACCTAATAAAAAAGCTAAGGTAATATTTCTGGCTGGCTGCGGTTTTATCGGTTTGTCGGGAAGCCGCGCTTGGTCAAGAGTACTTATATTCGAAGTAATCATTCTTCGGCTTAACTCAAAATCCCTTATCCGGCTGCTATAGTCCTGATATAACTTTTTTTGTACTTCAAGGGAGTCCTGAAAATCCCGGTAACGCGCCATCACCTCCTGACGGGCAAAAAGCTCTTTCCGCCGCTGATCAAGCAACTCCCTGACATCTTTTAAATCTTCTTCCAAAGCAAGCATTCGGGGATGCCTCTGGCCGTAAGTCCGAGCTAAAGATCTCATTTCTCTTACAATTTCTTCTTCTCTTTCCTTGATATGTTCAAGAGAGGCTTCTCCCTCCATTATGATATCCGGAACCCTATCCACCTGATGCTCTCGGACAAAGCGAGTCATCTTATCTTCAATCTCCTCTATTCTTTTTCGTGCGTCTTCTCTCTCCTGCTCAAGAGCTTCTATGCCTTTACTTAAAACCATTCCCCGTTCCTCTAAATCAGCTTCGATAAATTCTTCAACCCAGGCATTCGCTACTCTGGTAATTTCTAAAGGATTTTCTCCCTGGAAATAAATATCAACCGCGTCACTATCTCTGGGAGATACTGTCCTAACCAATAAAGAATTAAGCCTTTTTACCACGCCTTCATCATCGGAATCTAACTCCAACCTATCAGCTACCCTTCGCGCCAAGCCGGGAGAAGTTAAAAGCCTCATCTGGTCTTCTTTGGTATAAAGCCCTTTCCGATAAACAATCTCTTCCCTGCCTGTAATTTCAGGAATTCTAGTTTGGATAAGAAGAGATGCTTTCGTTTCATATATCTCTGGCTGCAAAAAAACATAAAAAGCAACAACAGCCGGAATAGCTATAACGCAAATAGCAATTATCCAAATGTTTTTCTTGGCTATATTAAGGTAATCCTTTATTTCCAGCTCTTTTACTTCTGGTGGAGGTATCATATTAATCGTTTATTTTTTGTACTGCTAAAACCAACTCTCAGGCACAACAACCGTATCTCCCGGCTTAAGCTCCACATCAGCACTTCTGTCACCGGTTCTCATTATCCGGCCGATTTGAACCCTGATCACTTCATCACTATCTTTTCTAATTACCCTTACAGCATTTCGGTTAGCAACAGAAGTAAATCCTCCAGCTATTGAAATAGCATCTAAAGCTGTAGTACCTTTTCGGTAAGAATACATGCCCGGCTCTTTAACTTCTCCGGTTATAAATAATTGGTCATATTCTTCCACATAAATTCTATCACCTTCTTTAAGAAAAAAATCCCGGTATTCTTCTCGATTCTCTAAACTAAGAATATACTCTTCTTCATCGGCCCTCTCTTCTCTTAAAATTCTAACCCTTTCTAGGTTAGCATAAGATTTAGCTCCTCCGGCTAAAAACTTTATAGCTTCACGCGGATTAAGATCGCCTCTTTCCAATTTATAAGCGCCAGGATTTTCCACAACTCCCAAAATATAAATGTCGCGATAGCGAGGAACTATAATTTTATCTTTGGGCTTAATATAAAAACTGTCGCCTTCTTTTTCAGCATCTATTGTATACTGCTTTTGGCCTACAACCCCTAAAGACCTAAACACATCAACTCTTCTTAAATTACCATCCTCTTCAGGGCCTTCAGCAACAATTATAGCGTCCAATAAAGTATAAGGCCCCTCTAAATCATATCTACCGGGCCGGTTAACCGCGCCTAAAACAGAAAAATCGCTATAATCCAAAATAACTACTGTTACCCGCGGAGCAACAAGATATTCCGGGTCTAATAAACCTTCAATTTTAACCGCGGCCTGGTTAAGATCTAAGCCGGCTATTGAAACCTCTCCCAATAAAGGGTACCTAATTGTTCCTTCTTCAGAGACAGCAGCAGTCACACTTAAATCCGGCTGATCTTGCACAATAATTTCAACTGTATCAAAGGGGTTAATCAAATACCGCCTTCTTTCAGCTTCGGGAAAATCTTGGGTTAGCCTCTCTCTTCTGGCAAGTTCCCACTCGGAAATAGTTTCTTGTTTACTTACTATTTCAACCCTTACCCTTCCGGCAACAGGATAATAAATTTCAAGTAAATTTTGAATTTCTCTTGCCGCCTCTCCAGTCGTAAGCCCTTCTACTTTAACATTCAAAAAAGCAAATTCAATCTCTCCCCCATCCGACACCCTAGCTTGTGAATCTAAAAAAGACTGTCCGGGAACAGTAATTTCCAAAACATCCCCTTGACTAATTCTGGCCTGGGATTGGGAAAAGGCAAAGGGCAAAGAAAAAAGAGCCGTTAAAATAAAAATAATAATTTTTTTAGACATCTTTACCTTCCTCCTAAAAACTTAACCTTACACCGGTAGTAAAAACATTATTTTTATAATTATAAACATCAATATCAGAATCCCTTTCGCTATACTTATATCTAAAGTAAATATCCGTCCAGGTATTCATAAGATACTGAGTTAAAAAATAATAGTCAGTAAAATTATCTTTTCTTCCAGTACCGAAATCATGCTCACTGTAGGAACCTCCTACCTGAAATATAATTTTTTTGAAAAAATGAGGCAAAATCCTTAAATCAAAATCAACCTCAAATTCTTCTGCCAGTATTTCATCCTCGTAAGGAGTCATTACAGTTCTTTGCCTTACCCCTAGCGATGGAACTAGCCGCGCACCCGGTTTAGGGATGTAATTAAACGCGATATCTAAGGCTCCTTTGCTCTTGCTTCCATTGTCTTTAAAATCAACTTCTGTCTGTCCGTATTTTACCGCTAACTGAAGCCTACGGAGAAAAGTTCCGTCTACTCCAAGCCAAAAAGTATTAGCGGTCCAGTCATATCCGATTCGATGCGGATAACGATTATCCTCATAATCATACTGAAAAACTAACTTGGTAAAATCAGTAAGATTAAAATGACTCAACAAAGATATCTTATCACTTACAGTATTTGAACCTTCAAATTCAGTAGGATATCTATTCTCATCACGCCGGTAAATAAGTTGAGTAGGAACGCGGTTCCAATCCGCGAAAATCCTGGCCTCTGTTTTATGCACCCAAAAATGAACTCTTTCTCTTTCATGCTTTTCAAAATCATCCTGAGTAACAATATAAACAGCGTTAGCGTAATCCCTCTCTAATTCATAAAAAAGGTCAAAACCATATTTTTGCCGCTTATAGTTAAGGGCACTGAAGGCCGAAAACCTTGGCTTATACAAAGACTTCCTCTCTCTTCTTGTGGTCCTGTCTCTTGATGTAAGACCCAGGCTCTGGCCTAAAGGCATCTCCAGATACGGCCCTCTAAACCCTAAAACAATATTGGTGTGGCCTGTGCCAATTTCTTCCTCCCAGGCTAAAAAATCCATCAAATTATAAAGAAATTCCGTATCAAGATTTAAGTTAGTTGTCCACTCTGAATGCCTGTTGGTATTGGTTCTGAATATATTATCATCATACTGCTGCTCTAAGCTGGCAGTCAATTTCAAATTAGGCCTGATATAGTTCCTAAAAAAATCCCCGAAAGAACTTTTTACTTCTTCCTGCCTTGCTTCCGGCTCCAGAGACTTATCTTCTCTTTTAACCTCTTGTGCACTTGCTCTTTCCGGCCTTGGCTCTAAGTCATTTTCTTTGCCTTTGAATTGATAATAATCCAAAGTGAAAGATACTATATCTTCCCTATTTACCCGAGCCTGGCAAACAAAAGAGGATAATCCGAATAAAAAAAATAAACAAATTATTTTTAAAAAAAACATTGGCTCTGCTTAACCAGCCTTTTTCTTTTTTTTATTTTGAAAATCCTCTGCTATTTCACTAATTTTTCCTTTCACTTTTTGATCAATTTCAAGAAACTTAATTCCTGTTTTGTATTTATTAAATTTTTCGATACATTTAACCCATACTATTTCACCTACTATTTTAACAGGCGAAGAGTAAAAAGGAAATAAAACTTCAAATTTTATTACATCTCCTTTTTTTACTTCTTCGGAAAAATATACAAGCGCTCCTCCCTCACTAACATTTTGAGCAAAAGTAACTTTTTTATCACTCTCTTTACCCAAATCATATTTAATAAGATGATGCCCCCTTAGCCTCAAGGATTTTCTTTTGTCCCTGCCCTTGTTTACCAAAAACCATATTTTTTTAATTTTACTGGCCATATACCTCCCGTATAATAGATTTAGAAACCAGCAACCAGAACACAGTAACCAGGTTATTGGGAATCGATTAGGCCCCGGAGCATACTGGTAATTTCTCTGGCTTCTACTCTTAATTCTAAATAAATTTTATTCTCTATCATTGCCTGCCTTTTCAAGACATTAAAAACAGAAACGCACTCTCGTGTTGAATCAGATGAAATATCAAAATATCTCTTTTTTTCCTTTTTTGATCTTTTTCCGTTTCCCTCAGCTAAATTATTGGCAACAGACAACCCTGCCCGTATTAAATTATTTCCAATAGAATATTTATATTCTGAATCCAGTTTTTTATAAATTTTAAATATTCTATCGATAAAATCCAAAGATTTCTGATAAACTTTTAAATCCTCAAAATCAAACCTAAACCCCTCCATCCCTAACCTCTATTTTCTTCTGGTTTCTGTACTCTGGCACTTCGGCTCCGCTCAGTGCCAGTCCTGAGCGCAGTCGAAGGACTGGTTTCTGGTTACTTTTCTTACCCCTATTCTTTCACCGGGACCTCAAAGCCCTTCTAGCATCATTAAGGTACATAATAACCTTTCTGTAGCTTTCATCTATTTCTTCTACTTTACTAAAATGATCAATAGCCTTGCTATAATCACCCAGATTATAATATATTACTCCTAAATTGTAATGGGCATCAATATAATTGGGATCTAAATTGACAGCAATCCGTAAATTTTCCTCGGCTTCCCCGTATTCTCTTCTGCGCCATAACACATAAGCTAAATTGTTATAGGCGGGGGTAAAGCGAGGATTATTTCTTATCGCTAATCTTAAATTAGTTTCGGCCTGACTTAAATTATCTTTAATTAAATACAAAGTCGCTAAATTATACCTGGCCATATAAGATGTCGGGTTAGCTAAAACAACATTATTGTAAGTACTTGTAGCCCTATCTATTAGCCCCAGACGATAATAAACATAAGCCGCGTATTGTAAAACAATAAAATTAACCGGACTGTAATTTAAAGCTTTTTGCAAATGGGCTTTGGCTTCCTGATGATTATTTAAAAATTCAAAACTCAAGGATTTTCCAATATGCAAATACCCTTTATGTTCTTTTCTCACCTCTGAAGCTCTGAACTTATCCAGAGCCCACAAGCTTAACTCCTCTCTTTTTGCTTCGGTATCAGCAAAATAAGCTTGCCTCAAAAAAGCAAAACCCTCCTCAAGATAACTTTCGGGCGGCTCTTCAACTTGGAAATCCGACTCAAAAAATTCAATCCTCTCCGGCTCGGCTCTTTCAATAAGATCAGCCTTGGGCTCTTCCTCTATTCTTATATCCCTTATTTCCTTTAACCTCTCTTGTGCTTCTCTTGCCCGTCTGGCATCTGATAAATCTTCATCGTAAAGATAAATATACCTTTTTCGAAATTGAGCAACCTTAGCTATTTCAGAAACAGGGGCCCTTTCAGAAAGGTTTTCAAATAACTTTAAAGCTTCTTCTTTAGCGCCTGCCTGATAAAGAGAATCAGCTTGCTGATAAGAAACAAATAAATTCCAATTTCCGGCCAATCTTTCTCCTAAACGCTGAAAAACCGCCGCGGCCTGCTCAAAATCACCCTGAAATTTATAAGCTACCCCTTCATAAAAACCAGCCAAATAAGCGGCGTCACTTTCCGGGTCAATATTTTTCACGGAACCGGTAAATTCCAAAACCTTATCCCAATCCATTGCCCTTACACAAAGCCTTACCAGCCTAAGATACTGCTGCTGCAGCTCTTGTCCCTGGTAACGGAAAAGCCTGCCTTCAATTCTTTTAATTTCCGATTTAAGCGCCTCTTCTTCTTCCCGCCTTTCCTGAGGGAAAATATTCAGCAAAAAATTATCGAAACGAGCAAGAAAGGCAGGCCTTTCATCGGCTATATCTTGAATAGTTTCTTCTAGAAGATTTTTTAAATCCTGTAGTTGGCCGCTCTGAGATGCTTCTTGAGCTATTTGGGCGGAAGCCTCTATCCTTAAGGCAGAAGCAAAATCAAAATCATCCCGGGTTATTTCGTATAAAAAAGTATTATCAAGGACGCTTCTTACTTTCCGAAGATCTTCAAGAGTCCTTGCGCCTTTTACTTCTCTTAAAGAAACTCGCAAATTAGCCAAAGACCTATCCAGAAGATAATGATTATAACTTATAAAAAAGATAACAGCTAGAACAAAAGCTGAAATTAGAGGCAGGCCTGTCCGGAAAAAAACTTTTTTACGCATAGATGGTAATATTTTACTATTTGACCAGGCCCTTTGCAACCTTTATACGTAAAATTTGAACTTATTTTTGACTTTTCCCTTTAGCTGAATAATAGCAAAATAACAGATAAAAAATAATGCCTACATTGATTATTATTGCCGGCCAAAGGAAAAAGGTGGTAGGAACAAGTGTTTCTGACGGATAAGGGCTCTCTAAAGAAAAAAGGGGAATCTTCCAGAACAATATAGATATAAAATTAGCCAAAAAAAAGACATGGAAAAACAAAGCTAACCAAAATCCCGCTTTTTTCCTGATTCTAAAGAAAAAAAAGAGCAAAAAAATAAAAATAATAAAAAGGGCATGCGCGCCAAAAGCAATCAGGCCGCTTAAAGGTTTTGAAAAAAGAACCAAACGAGTCGAAAAAAAAGATAAAGTAAGAAGATAAAAAAGCAATAAAAAAAGATAGAAAAAAGAAATAATTTTCAAACCTAACCCCTTATTTAGCAATACTTTATATCTTACCTGCTCTTTGTTGACAAGGTGAAAATAATATGTTATATTTTAAAGGTGGAGAAAGATAAAAAAATACTTTTTTTTCTGTTAGTTGCTATTATCGGGCTAGCCTTCTCCGGTCCGCTGCCTTTGTTGCGAGCTGAACCGGATGAATGCCCCTTGCCTCCAGATAGGGTAGATCCGCGAAATGGTGACGAAAATGGAGAAGAAGAACCAATAGTCATTGATCCCAGCCGGCCAACAGCTCCTCTACGCATCTCTACTATCCAACCAACCGATGCGATTATTGAAGATTTCAGCCTGACATCTCCTCGTCTTTTTCAAGAAAACCGCTGATACGAATTTTAAGAAAAATAACTTAGGGTAAAATTATCCTTTTCTTTTATCTATCACAAAACAGCTGCGCGGATAACTTTTTGCTTTCTTTTTAACTTCCGCGGCAATATTGGTAACTTTGGCATAGCTTTTGATTTCTCGGAATTGATTCGTCGCGCCGGCTAGAGAAATAGTCATTATAGGAAATTTACTTAGTAAACCGTCTCTAGCTTTAGCCTCAATATAACCTCTTTCTAAGTCTTGATTATCGTAGAGCCCGCGGATTCGCTTATCAAATTCTGAAATAATATAAGCTGCTATGGCCTTACCTTTTTCAAAGGAAGTCAAAATAAGAAAATCATCTCCACCCTCATGCCCAATAAAGTCTTCCTTGTCGCCTTTTTTCTCCAAAGCTTCTTTAAAAATACGCCCGGTCAGCTGAATTGCTTCATCACCGGCGTGAATCCCGTATTTATCATTAAAGGCCTTGAAGTTATCTAAATCACAATAAATTACGATAAATTTTTCACTGCTTTTAATTCTCTTTTCTACCTCCTCCATAATGACTATGTTGCCCGGAAGCTTGGTAAGAGGATTAACATTTTCAGCTTTTTCTTTCATTATTTTTAACCGTTTAGCCATATGGTTAAAAGACTGAGCCATTTCTTCAAGCTCATCACCAGTAAGAATTTTGACTCGTAAATCAAGGTCACCGGAAGCAATCCTGTGAGCGGCCCGGTTAAACACTCTTATCGGATTAACAACCAAGCGAGAAAGAAAAGTAGCCATAATTACATTTACTATAACCAACAACATACCTACGCTAAAAGCCGGCCGGTAAACCCTGGCAAAAGCCTGCCAAATGTCAGCTAAAGAAAAAAATAAGCCGGCGATAAACTTCAATTCCCCTTTTTCGCGGAGAGGTAGATATATTGAAAAAATTTTCTTCTCTTTATCTACTATCTCCTCCTGTTCGGTAATTTCTCCTCTCTCTATTCTTCGAATTAGCTCCAGTCTCTGGGACCTAGTCAGTATATCCTCTATTAGCTCTGAATGAGCAAGGGGGTTTCCGTCTTTATCAAAAATATAAATCTTTTCAACAAAATCAGCATTTTCTAAAATCTGACCCCTTTCTATCAGCGATAAAATAATATCTTTCTCTTCTAAAGGAGACTGAGTAAGGCTTTGCCAATGGCTTCTAAATAAATAAGATGTCAGAGAAGCCTGGTAGCTTTTTGATTCATTTATCCTGTCTAATTCATGAGCTAGCTGGATAAAAATAAAAACACCTACTAAAACAATAGTAAATATTGTAACAATAATTATAATCCGGCTTTTTAAAGTTACTGACTGCATTTGATTTTTCCTTATCAATTGAAAAATATAAAAATTTTTATATGCCCGCCCTGATAATTTTCAGCAAAATAAACAGTACGTCTTTGGAGAGCACTGCCTCCTTCATTAA
This sequence comes from Candidatus Omnitrophota bacterium, assembly GCA_003565945.1. Classification (GTDB taxonomy): domain Bacteria; phylum Omnitrophota; class Gorgyraeia; order Duberdicusellales; family 4484-171; genus PXAH01. The sequence goes on along the minus strand of PXAH01000127.1, from coordinate 758 downwards.
CTCTTTTAAAAGCAAAGTATGCTTTTCAAAGTCTCCTTTCTTTTCTATAATTGTACTATGTTTTTTAGCTAAAGAAAATAATTTATTCAGCTCTTTTTCTGAAAGCTCCTGAAAAATTTTCCGAGCGGCAAGGGAAATCTTAATTTCTCTTTTATACCGTGATTCCCAACGTGAGCTATACTCCGACAGCCGCCCAGAGATAATACAATCAGCCAATATCTCAGCAGCTCGCATCCCCATATAAACACCTCCATAAGTAAGAGGCTTTATTTGAGAGGCGCTGTCACCCACTAAAAAAACTTTACCTTTAGTTAAAGGAAAAAAGTGAGTAAGGGGCACAATGCCGGCATATTTCTTTAAAACTCTCCCCTTTATTTTTTTCTCGGCGATAAAATCAACAAGATCTTGATAGGGAATTTTAGATAAAACGCCTATCCTTATAATGTTTTCCCCTTCAGGAATAACCCAATAAAAATAAGGTTTCCTAAAGTACACCTCGACCCTTTGAGCTTTAAATAAACTTGTTTTAACCCGGAACTGTACTCCGGTTAAATAATTAATTTTTTGGGGTGCAACAAACTTTCTTACATTTGACTGAGTGCCGTCGGCGCCAACCACAATATCGGCTTCAATGCCACCTTTGTCAGTCTCGATAAGATAGCCTTTCTTTGTTTTTTCAAGCCCGACAAATTTAGTTTCAAAATTAATTAAAAGCCCTTCTCCCAACTGTTTGTCAAATTTTTCCCGGTCAATCACAT
>PXAH01000048.1 GCA_003565945.1 Candidatus Omnitrophota bacterium | reverse complement strand
TTTATCATTTTTTAGAAAAAATTGAAAAAGAAAACTTACTCAAATGAAGAATGGAAAATTTGCGTAAAATACTAAATAATCTAAGCGGGCTTAAAACTATTGCCTTTTCTTTGCTTTTCTTCAACCTAGTTAGCATATTGTCCTTATATAGCAGCCTCCACCAGCAAGGACAGTTTGTGGGAGAAGAAATACTTTTGCGGCAAATAATTTGGATTTTACTTGCCTGGCTTATTTTTTTCGGAATCACGGCTATCAACTACCGCCTTTACTACGGATTATCTTTTTTTCTTTACGCCTTAAGCATTATTTTGGTTGGAGCGGTTTATGTGGCCGGATACGAGGCTATGGGAGCACAGCGCTGGCTTACCGTCGGAGGCCTGACCTTCCAACCATCAGAGTTTGCAAAAATCACAATTGTAATTTTAATGGCCCGCTTTTTTTCCCAACCCCCCAAAAATAATTTTTGGATTGATTTCTGCCTTCCCTTTCTTTTTGTTGGAGGTTGTGTCTTGATGATAATCAACCAGCCCGATTTAGGCAGCGGATTAATTATCGGCTTAACTGCTTTTTTAATTGGGTTATTTTCTCGGGTGAAAAAGAAATATTTTGTTTTAGCTTTTGTTTTTATCTTAATCGCGGCCCCTTTTAGCTGGAATTTGCTTAAAAGTTACCAGCAAAATAGAATCATTGCTTTCGTTAATCCTAACGTTGACCCCCTCGGATCCGGCTATACTATAATCCAATCAAAGATAGCGGTTGGCTCCGGGCAGGTACTCGGCAAAGGATTTTTATCCGGAACCCAAAACCAATTTAATTTTCTTCCTGAAAGGCATACTGACTTTATTTTTACGGTTATTGCTGAAGAGTGGGGATTTTTGGGATCGATAATCCTTATTTTTATATATTGGCTGGTAATTAAAAAAATTCTCGACAGGTTAAAAAAAGTTAGAGACCCTTTCGCCTATCAACTGGGCATCGGTATTGCTGTTTATTTTTTCGTCCATATTTTTGTAAATATCGGAATGGCTCTGGGGGTCTTTCCGGTTGTTGGTTTACCGCTACTTTTTATTAGCTACGGAGGCTCACACATTATCTGCAGTTTTATCTTAATGGGAATATTTTTCAATATTTCCCGAAACTACACCTAAAAAAAAAATGAATTTTTTAGATTTCCAAAGGCCTCAGCGCTATCTAGGCAACGAATTAAATGCCGTTAAAAAAAACCATTCCGGAAAAATATCTTTTTGTCTTTGTTATCCGGATCTCTACGAAATCGGAATGGATAACCTGGGCCTGCGTATAATTTATGGCTTGCTTAACTCCTTCCCGGATATAGTATGCGAGCGCTCGTTTTTACCCGGTCCGGATTTAATTGATTATTTAAAAACTACTCAAAAACCCTTATTTTCTCTTGAAACAAAGACCCCTTTGAGTCAATTTGATCTTATTGGTTTTAATTTCAGCTATGAATTAAACTTTCTTAACTTCTTAACAATGTTGGAGGCTGGCGGAATTCCGCTTGAAGCGGAAAAACGAAAAAAAAATATAATTATCGGGGGAGGAATCGCTAATCCTCAGCCACTAGCCTCTTTTGTTGATGCTTTTTGCCTAGGGGAATTTGAAGCTGTATGCGCTGACTTAATTCATGCCTTGCGCGGCCATAAAAATAAAAAAAGCCGCCTGCAAGCTCTCTCCCGCGCGGAAGGGTTTTATGTACCTTCTTTTTATAATTTTTATTTTTCGGGCAAAAAATATGAGTTTGAAAAAAAATATCCTAAGGCCCGCCTTCCTTTAAAAAGAGCAAAGGTAAAAAACTTAAATGAAAGCTTTTTTCCTCTAAAATGGCTAACCCCCCACACAAAACTTATCCAAGACAGAGTACCGCTTGAGATCGCACGCGGTTGCCCAAATAATTGTAATTTTTGCCAGGCAAAAAATATTTATCAACCTTATCGCGAAAAAAGTGCCGGTCATATTGAAAAAACAATAAAAGAAGTTTATAAAAATAGCGGCTATGAAAGTTTTTCCCTTCTTTCCCTTTCATCATCTAATTACTCCTCAATTGAACTCTTACTAGAGAAAATAATTCCCTTTGTTCAAGAAAATAAAATATTACTCAGCCTGCCTTCCTTAAAGATCGGAGACTCAATGGTAACTATCTACAAAAAACTACTTTCCTTTCAAAAGACACCATTGACTGTCGCGGTGGAGGCCGGAACTGACAATCTGCGTAAAAAATTAAATAAAAATATTGAGGTAGAGAAACTATTTGCTTGGGCTGAGACTTTGCCTAAACTTGGCTTAGAACAAATTAAAGTTTACTTTATGTATGGTTTTCCGCAAGAAAAAAAAGAAGACCTGATAGCTATTGGAAATTTTATCCGGAAGCTAAAGGAAAAAACCCGCCTGAAGATAAACGCCAGCATTAACCTGTTTATACCTAAACCTTGCTCCCGCTGGGAAAACATCCCGTTTTGCCAAATTGAAGATGCTAAAGCTAAGAAAAGTATTATTTTAAACAATATCCCTTTCAGCAAAAAAATAAAAATTACAACCTCCCAGCTAGATAAAAGTTTAATTGAAGTGATACTCTCCCGGGCTGATGCCGATATCGGGCCGGTTTTACTGAATATTCAGAAAAAATGGCATAAATTAACAAAAGAAAATAAGCTTTTTTCCTGGGAAATATGGAAAGAAGAATTTAGAAAAGAAAAAATTGATTGGCAAAGATATACCAAGGCTGAAACCCTAAATTTTCCCTGGTCGTTTATTGAATAGAAAGCAGAAGATAGATGATAGAAGGTAGAAAGTGAAAATAGAGAAAGAAAATAGAGGGTAGAAAGTAGAGTTGGAGAGGCCAAAGCATGCAAGATAATAAATTTTCGCTTAATTTAGTAGTAGAAAAGAAGGAGGAAATGATTTACTTTTCTCAATTAGATACACTTCTTGTCTTAACGCGGGCTCTAAGGAGAGCAAACCTTCCCAATTACTTCACCAAGGGTTTCCGGCCGCGTATCAAAATCAGCTTTCAAGGCGCCCTGAAGTTAGGCAAAGCCGGCAAAATTCCGGCAACTTTTTATTTTAACAAAAAAATCCCACCCGATGAAGTTATCCAAAAACTCAATCCACAGCTACCCAAAGGCCTGCGAGTCACCCAACCATTCTCAAAGACGCTCGCAATAGACAATACCAAATAAACAAATTACAAATAAATCTTAATACTATACTCATTCCATACTGAAATTGATAGTTTGTTTATGTATTGAATTTCTGATTTTCCGGGGTTACCCCGACTTGAAATTATCAAGTCTTGCTTTGTATTTTTTGTATATTGTTTATTGTTGATTGGAATTTGTTTGTAATTTGTAATTTGTTTATTGTTTATTCCCTACCTTTGCGAGAAAAACCCTTATTTTAGGCGGTTTGTCGAGATGCTTAAAAGTGCTGTTTTGAAGCCAGGAAAAACTCAATCCACAGCTACCCAAAGGCCTGCGAATCACCCAACCATAAGCTATTTAAGTAGTTATTTTAGCGCTTCACGCCATGCACTATGCCCTATGCACGATTTAAAATCAGCGCACTAGAAGGCGGGAGGATACGTTTTTTGCCCGAAAAAAATCTTTGGTAAATTTACGGGCTTTGTGGTGATCATATTTTTGGCAGGAGAAGATATTAAGATAGGCAGCATTCCAGTTGTCTGAAAAATGGCCGGTAATTGAACTGGTCTCTATAAGTTGAACCAAAGAAAAACCCTTAGTAAAATCCTTATTTTCGCCGAAATATTTCAATATAGTTTTCCCAAATTTTTTCATTTTGATTAGATCACAAAGCTGATCAACGTAGGATTGCAGTTTTTTCTTCGAGGTAAGTACTTCTTTATCGCAACCTCTCAGGTTAATGATTAATTCATAACCGAATATCTGTTTCCCTTTTTTCATTTTATCCTCTCTTTTATTTTATTAGGCAATATAAAGGATGCTTTTTGAATTTGAGAATTATAGTACTTGGTTTTTAAATCAAGGCTAAGAACTCTTTCCTCGATATTTTTTTCGTTCAACCTTCGAATGTTAATTTTCTTTGAGCCGAGAATAAAACTAAAAAAACCACCAATATAGGTAGGTATTGCAGCTATTTGAACAGCCGCGTAAGGAAAAATTTTGCTAATTTTTCGATAATTACTTTTGAGCTCACCAGACTGTAAAAAAGTAGAGCCGGATTGGCGAATCATAATGCCTCCGGCCTTAAGCACATTAAAAACCGATTGATAAAATTTCAATGAAAAAAGCGATTTCGCCGGCCCGACTGGATCAGGTGAATCAATAATAACCGCGTCAAACTTTTTACCTGTTTCGTTTATATACTTTGCGCCATCATCAATTATCAAACCAAGCCGTTTGTCAGAAAACGCGCCTTTGCTTAAAGAGGGGAGGTATTTTTTTGACAACTCAATAACATCTTTATCAATTTCAACCATAACCACCTCTTCAACGGGATGCTTCAACACTTCCCGCAACGCCCCGCCATCACCGCCGCCGACAATCAAAACGCTTTTTGGCTTATATAGAGAAATCAGGGCCGGATGAACTAACATTTCATGGTAAATATATTCATCATACTCGGTTGTCTGTATAGCATCATCAAGCAAAAGAAGCCGCCCAAAGTTTTTTGTTTGATAAATACAACACTGCTGATAAGGCGTCTTTTTCTTATGGAGGAGACGTCCTTTTATCCCAAGCTTTATTTCTGAATGTAAAGTTTCGTAAAACCACATTGTATTGCTAGTTAACTCCTTGGCATAGCGCAAAAAGCATAGTGCATAGCGCAAAAACTAACGCTAAGCGCTTGGCGCTACACGCTATGCTATACATCCTATTAAAAGATACCACGTTTGATTTCACTAACTTGTATGTTCGATGTTTCGTATTGCTTTTTTAAAATATTAATTGCTTCGTAAGGATTAACCTCTCCGCAAACAAAAATATCTAAAGCGGCATATTTATACTCAGGCCAGGTATGAACACTTATGTGCGATTCAGAAATAAGGGCCACCCCGGATACACCGCCGGAGGGAGAAAACTTATGGAGATGAATATTGAGCAGAGTTGCTCCTATAGCGTTTACTGAATCTTTAAGGCTTTTTCGGATTTTAGGAAGCGAAGAAAGGTTTTTGGCATCCCAGAGTTCGATAATCAAGTGCCTTCCGGCATAACTCATGTGGCCATTGGTACAGTAATAATCCTTCTTTTTTTTCATTTTTTTTCGTAAAAATCCCTGGTTCGTTTTCGGCATTATCCATAAATAATGTTATATATAATAAACTATTTTTTCTAAATTTCAACTATTTTTTTCCTATTTTTACTTTTATCTTATAGTTGACCCTTTTGCGATTTTTGTTAAAATTCGTTAACTGATTTAAAATGAAAAAGGAAAGAAGCCGTAAAATAAACCATCAGTTAACCGAGGGGAGCATTAAAACCTCTCTTTTCCGCTTATCCTGGCCTCTCTTGAGCGGAGCTTTTCTCCATAACCTATTCAACCTGGTAGACCTTTTCTTTATTGGGCGGTTGGGCCCGGCGGCCTTAGCCGCTCTGACTATAGCCGGAGTAATCCTTACTATAATAATTATGGTAGCTCTTGGTATATCTACCGGCGCTACAGCACTAATTGCTCACTATACCGGGAGAAGGGAGTATGAAAAAGCTGATAATGTTTTAGTTCAAGCTATTATCCTAAGTATTATCTCGGGAGGATTTGTATTGGCAGCGGGATTTCTTTGGATTGAACCGATACTCTTACTTATGGGAGCCACCGGCGAAGTAATGACCTATGCTTCAGAATACTTAAAAATTGCTTTTGCTTTTTCTTTTTTAATTTTTTTATTTTTCGCCTTCAACCAGTCTCTGCGCGGTTCAGGAGACACGCTAACTCCGCTTAAAGCCCTTGTTTTGGCAAATATTTTGAATATCATTCTTGACCCTCTTTTAATATTCGGAATAGGTTTTTTCCCGCGGCTTGAAGTCGCCGGCTCTGCTTTAGCTACGGTAATCAGCAGGGCAGTTGGGCTTCTATTCTTGTTGAAACATTTTGCCTTTGATTATTCAAGTTTACACATAAGTAAAAAAGTTATAAATATTAATATCCCAGTCTTAACCCGAATGTTAAAAATTGGATTTTTTTCTTCGATTGAGGTTTTAATCCGCCAAATTTCTTACCTTTTTCTGGTAAGGTTAATTGTTGCTTTTGGAACAGCTTCCCTGGCAGCCTACGGAATAGTTGTACGCTTAAAATTTTTTATTATTATGTTTGGCATATCCGTGGGAATTGCTGCTAGTGTTTTAATCGGGCAAAGTATGGGCAGTAACCAGCCCAAAAGAGCTCAACTTTGCGGTTGGCAAGCAGTAAAATACTATCAAATACTAGTTATACCTCTAGCAATTATCTTTTTTATTTTTGCCCCCCAGATAATATCAATTTTTACCAATGACATTGATGTAATCAAGTTGGCCACCATTTTTCTTCGCTACATCTCGATAAGTATGCCTTTTTTGACTCCGGCCTTGATTTTAGGCAAGGGAATAACCGGGGCAGGAGACACAGCCGCTCCAGCCGCTTTGACCGGTATATTCCAGCTTCTTTGGAAAATACCGGTTGCCTATATTTTGGCAAGAACCTTTGCTTTGGAAGCAATCGGCGTCTATCTGGCCATTAGCTCAGCTGATCTGCTGCATGGAATCACGATGGGGTTTTATTTTAATAAAAAAACTTGGCAAAAAAGATATTACCAACACAGAAAAATTCTAGAAAAAAAGAATCCTTTTGCCAAATGAAATGATTAAATGGAGGAGTTTATTATTGCCTGGGCCGCTTTTTTTGCCATCCCCATAGCTTCAATTATCGTACCTTCGCCGCCAACTACATCTCCACCGGAATAAACGTTCGGTACTGATGTCTTCATATCCTTATCAACGATAATATTTCCCCATTGATCTGTTTTGAGTGAGGGAGTAAGGCTGGTTAAAAGACGGTTAGACTGCAAGCCTACGGCGATAATAACTAAATCTGATTTTATTTTAAAATTGCTACCTTCTTTGGCAACCGGCCTTTTTCTTCCGGATGAATCCGGTTCGCCTAGCCGGCACTCTAAGCTTTCTGTCTCCTGAACAAAGCTTTCCCCGTCTGGGAAAAAACCTGTTGGTTGGGTCAGGAATCTAAACTTAATACCTTCTTCCTTAGCATGTTCTATCTCAAGCCGGCGAGCCGGCATTTGCTCTTCAGTTCTCCGATACAAAACAGATACATCCGGCTTCAAGCCGTTAATTACCTGTGTCCGCAAAGCGACTCTTGCCGAATCGATAGCGGTATTACCGCCGCCGATTACCACTATATGCCTGCCAATATTAACCGGTGTCTGATAGCGAGGAAATTCAAAAGCATGCATCAGGTTAACCCTGGTTAAAAATTCATTAGCCGAATATATATTTGCTAAATTTTCTCCTTTTACGCCTAAAAAAGAAGGAACTCCCGCGCCTAAACCTAAAAATACGGTTGAAAACTTTTGCCTTAATTCGTCTAAAGTTATTGCTCTACCAACAATTGTATCTAGTTTTATTTTCACATCGATTTTTTTTAAATAATCTATTTCATTTTGTAGTATCGAACGAGGAAGGCGAAACGGAGGTATCCCGTAACGCAAAACACCACCTTCTTTATGCAGGCTCTCAAAAATAACCACCTGCATACCTACCCGGGCCAACTCTCCGGCAATACATAAACCAGCCGGCCCCGAACCAACTACAGCCGCTTTTTTAGCTGTTAATTTAGAATTAGCCCGAACGGGGAGCTGCAAACCACGGTCAATCCCATAATCTCCCACAAAACGTTCTAAGAAATGAATGTTAATACTGTTTTTTGAAGCACAATAAGAATTTCTTTTGGTCAATACACAATACTTTCGGCACTGATATTCAGCCGGACAAACTCTTCCGCAAATAGAAGGAAAATTATTTTTTTCTTTTATGGTAAAAAAAGCGCCTTTAAAATCTTTTTCGGCAACCTGAAATATAAACTTTTTAATATCAATCCCAACCGGACATCCTTCAATACATCTTGGGTGAGCGCACTGCAAGCACCTTTTCGCTTCTTCCACCGCCTCTTGGCCGCCATAACCCAAAACCACCTCCTTAAAACTTTCTATTCTTTCTTCTGAATTTAGCTCTTTGGGAGATACCTTATTTTTCATTTTTATTTAGCTTATCTAGTTTGCAAATATGCTTTTCCTTATCAATATACATATTATTTCTTCGTATTACTTCCTGCCAATTAATTTCATGAGCGTCAAACTCTGGCCCGTCAATACAAGTAAATTTAGTTTGCCCGGCTACCGTAACCCGGCAACAACCACACATTCCTGTCGCGTCGACCATTAAAACTGACAAAGAAACAGCCGTTTTAATTTCCTTTTCTTTGCTGGTATCAGATACCGCCTTCATCATAACCAGCGGCCCAACCGCGTAAACAAAATCATAGTTTTCTTTATCAATTAACTCTTTTAGCCTATCGGTTACAAAACCTTTGCTTCCCGCTGAACCATCATCAGTAGTAACGTAGAAACTGTCGGATATCTCTTCTAATTCCTTTCTTAAAATCAATAAATCTTTTGTTTTAGCCCCGACTATAACCGTAATTTGATTACCGTATTTTTTGTAAGCTTTAGCTATAGGATAAATTTCGGCTATTCCAACCCCGCCACCGATTAAAATTACTTTCCCGTAATTTTTCTTCTCAGTCGGCTGGCCTAAAGGGCCGAGAATGGAAAACAAGGAGTCTCCCGCCTGGAGGCGAGCCAGCCGCCGTGTGCTAAATCCGGCTTCCTGGGCGATTAAGGTAATACTTTGGCTTTTGCTGTCACGATCAACCAAAGTTAAAGGTATTCTTTCGGAATGTGAATCAGCCATAACCATAACAAACTGGCCGGGATTTCCTTTAGAAGCAATCAGGGGAGAATAGATTTCAAAGCGGACAATTTTTATTTGGTTGGTTTCCGCGATTATTTTTTTGTTTAATATTTTCATAATAAAATATTTTTGTTTTCATTAATTTATCAACAAGTCCTTATATGTCAAGTAATTTTATCTCTTTCAAAAAAAAAGGGTTGCCGGACATTTTTTTTTGTGTATAATTTATTTAACCATGAAAATCAAAGCTTTTTTAGTTTTTACTTTAAGCGCGTTAATATTTTTGTTTACTCCCGGCTGCTCTGCCGAAGAAAAACCGATAGTTGTGCTGGAAACCAATAAAGGGAACATTGAACTGAAACTTCTGCCTGGAGTCGCCCCCAAAGCGGTCGAAAACTTTACCGGGTTAACTAAAAAAGGCTACTACAACGGGGTTATCTTCCATAGGGTAATAAAAGGCTTTATGGTTCAGGGAGGCGATCCTCAGGGAACCGGAATGGGTGGTGATTCTCTTTGGGGCGGGCCTTTTGAAGATGAGCTAACTCCGGAAGTTACCTTTGACCGGCCGGGGTTACTGGCTATGGCCAATGCCGGCCCAAACACTAATCGGAGCCAATTCTTTATCACCACGGCTCCAACACCCTGGCTGAATATGCGCCATACAATATTTGGCAAAGTTGTCTCAGGAATGGAGGTTGTTGAGCAGATTGAAAACACCGCTACCGATTCAAGAGATCGCCCGCTCACCGAGCAAAAAATAATCCGCGCCTACCTTAAGTAACAATATAAACTGCTCACCAGCAGAAAAAGTCAATTCAAAAGCATATAATCGTTTAATTTGAAAACGGTTTCAATTTTTCCGCCCCCTCTGTTGAAAACAAACCCGCCCACGTGTTATCTTCTTGTTAGCATGGAAAAGTTGAATTTATCAACTCATTTCTTAAGGTTTGTACCGGTTGCTTTAGCCGGTATTTTTGTTTTTTTCAAAAAAGTGAGCAGGGAAAAAAAGGTTTATCTGGGAGATAATTTCCCACCTGTTTTTTTCTAAGCTTTTTCGAAAAAACAACCAAACCTTACCTGCACGTAGAAAAGGGATTGAAGCCTTTTCTGCCAGCACTTGCCTATTGCATCGGCCGCCTGCTATGTAAACAAAATTGCCACACACTTTAACTTTCGACTTGTAACTTTTTTTCTTGAAATAATGGTTTAAGATAGTATCATAAGTGGAGAAATTAGCAAAGAGGGGTACTGCCCGCGTAGCTCAGTTGGCAGAGCAGGACTTTCGTAAAGTTCAGGCCGGAGGTTCGACTCCTCTCGCGGGCTATAGTCTTTAGGGCAAAACAATGAATAATAAAGCTATCAAAGCCTGTAGGACAAACAAAAAGTCGTCG
>PXAH01000056.1 GCA_003565945.1 Candidatus Omnitrophota bacterium | reverse complement strand
TTACCGGAGTTGCAAAAACTTGAGAAAGCAAAGCCTCGTTTAAGTCTTCTCTCCGGTAACTTTTATCGATAAAACTACTCTTTAAAAAGATAAACTTATCAGCTAAGTTTATAAATTCGTTGAATTCGTGACTTACCAAGGCAATGGTTAAGCTCTTTGACTCTTTATGAATACCGGTAATCAAACCAAGTATTTCTCTTTCGGCTTTTAGGTCAAGGTCGGTTGTCGGTTCGTCAAGAATTAAAAAATCTGGCTCAAGAGCCAAGGCCCTGGCGATTAAAACCCTTTGCTTTTGACCGCCGGAGAGATTATAGAAGCGTTGTGAGGCTAAAGAAGCAATGCCGGCGGTTTCCATAGCCTGCAGGCATTTTTTACGGTCAAAAGAAGAAGGTTTCTTGAGATAACCGATAAGGCTGATTCTTGCCATCATCACAATCTCATAAGCAGTAAAAGGAAAAAGGGTATCAACAAACTGCCTTTGCTTGCAGTAGCCAAAACGCAAAGGCTTTGTCTTTAAAATACGCCCGGCTGCCGGCCGCAACAAGCCCATAATGCTGCGTAAAATTGTAGTTTTACCGGAGCCGTTTGAGCCGACAATAGTTAAAAAATCACCTTGGTTGATGGAAAAATTAAGTTTTTCAAAAACTATTTTTTTCCCATAAGATAACTTAACATCGCAAAATTTAACTAATTTTTCTTGGCTCATTTCTTTAATGCCACCACCAACTTATCAATCAATAAATCAAAAAGTTTAAAATAATCATCAGCTCCTTCTACCCCGCCAACCGAACTAGGAACTACAACCGCTCTGGCGCCGGTTTCATCCGCCACAAAGTTTGCCGGACGCCGGTCGTGAAAAACTTCTGAAATTATAACTTTTATCTCTTTTTGCTTTACCGTATCAACAACCTGACGTAGGTGAGATGGAGTCGGCGCCAAGCCGGGCTTGGGCTCAAGTTCGACTGCCACCTCAAGGTTAAACCTTTGAGCAAAATAGGGCCAACTGCCGTGATGGACGGCAATTTTTTCATTCTTAAAGGGTTTGAGTTTTTCCTGCCACTCACCAATTTTCTGATCAATTTCTTGCTTGAAGTTATCAAGGTTGCTTTGAAAATATTGGCTTTTATCCGGACGTAGCTGGCTTAGGCGGCTGGCTATATCGGACGCGATTATTTTACCGTTTAAAGGGTCAAGCCAGTAATGAGGGTTTCCATAAACGTGCAAATGACCCATTGACCCATCAATTTGGCCGGAAGGCACCTCTAATTTTCTTATATTTTGCGAGACATCAAGATAGCCGGATTGGCCGAACCTGATATTGCGGTTTCTGGCCGAGTTAATCAAAGCCTGAACCCAAATGTCATGGTCCATACCAATCATAATCAATAAATCAGCATCTCTTACCGTTACCACCATCGAAGGCCTCGGCTCCACATAGTGATGGTCTTGATTTCCTCTGGCTAAGCTGGTAACTCTAACTACCTCGCCCCCGATTATTTCAGTTATCGAAGCTAAATCAGTGGTTGTAGTAACTACATCTAAGGTAGCGGCGCTAGCCCAAGCGGGAATTAAAGTCAATAAAAAAAGTAACCCTAAAATTCTTTTCATCTTATCTTTCCTCCTAATTTCAAAAACCTAAACCTCAACCCAAAAAGTGACCCCCGACCCAAAAAGTGACCCCCGCGGTCACTTTAAGCAAAAGTGACTCCCGCGGTCACTTTGGTTTATTCGAGGGGGTGAGCATGGGGGCCCAGCCCGAAAATCGCTTGCAAAAATACGGTATGATTATCCCGGCGCGGGGCATTCTGATATTGAAGCCTTAGTTTAGTTGTTTCAGTAAGGCTGCGGGTTAAAATTCCCGAAACTGACTGATTAACCTCTTTTGTACGTGAAGGTTCCTGCAACCAGTCATAACGTAAGCCAACATCCCAATACTTATCAAAGCGATAGTTAAGATGCTGATAGAACCCCCACCGGTTTACATCACCGCCGGACCTCTTTCTGGTCCAATGCAAAAACTCACTCTGATAAAGAAACCGGCGCAAGCCCTCGCCCAGATAACGGTAAGTAAAATCGGCTCCGCCGATAATTGCCCGGTCACCGTGATCCTCATAACTTTTTAACCCGCTTAAACCAATCTCTAATTCCTGGTCAGACGACAAAGCAAAAGATGACCAGAGGCGAGTTGAATAAGTCTCATCTTTTAGGGCTCCGTGGTGATGGCCGTTATGTCCATGACCACCTTCATCAACGTGCCAGGCGCCTAAATCAAGTTGAGCGAAAAAAGGAAGTGGCATGAGATAGCTAAAATTAGCTCCCTGGCCGATTAAACCGTGGTCACCTAAATAACCATCTAAAACCAGCGGCCGGTCTACATAGTTCCAGTGATGAGCGTGAACCGGGTTTATTTTTCCAAAACCAATCAACTGACGGCCGGCACGTAAGCTAAGGCCGTCGATAAGCGGCAAGGTTTGAAACTCGATATAACCTTCTTCTACGTCGACATCGTAATCACCGTCGTTTTCACGGTGCAAGGCAACAATAAAGTTCGCCCAAATATCAGGATAAAGATAACCCTGAATTGCCAGCTCAATCTCATCTAAAAAAAGTTTATTCCGGTTAGGGTCGTCTTTATTATTCCCGTAGTTTGCTACCACCGTACCAATCGCGCTAATATCAGGAAGTTCAAAAGCCGGCCGGCCTAATCCCGGCAAAGGAGTTGGCTCACCAACCGGCGCCGCTGTTACCTCCTTAGCTTCAAGGCTTTCTATTTTTGCCTCCATCCGGCTTATTTTCTGACTATAGGCCTGCTGCATCTGATTAAACTGGCTTCTTAGCTCCTTTAAATCCTGCCTAAGTGAATCAACTTCAGAGTTGTCGCCAGCAGTAGCTTGCGGCTGAACTAAAAATAAACCAACAAGAAAAATAAAACCGAAAACAATCTTTCTCATGCCTTACCTCCTCTGGCACAAGCAGCGCATATTCCGCTTGCTTGAAAAAAATGATTTAAAACTTTAAAACCCTTGATTTTTTTTAGGCTTTCTCCGGCATAACAACTAATATCTTCAACCTTATCGCAATTAAGGCAAACTATATGATGATGATGGCTGCTACCGGCTAAACATAGCGCATAATATTTTTTATTATCAAACTTCTCAACTTTAGCCAAAACACCGCAATCAACGAGTGATTCAAGGTTACGGTAAACACCGGGCAAACCGCAGCGCTTAAACTTTTTGCTCAAAATTTCCCAAACATCTTCGGCACTAGCATAACGGTTAAGTTTAATAAAAATATCAACTATTGCTTTGCGCCGCGGCGTAAGCTTAAGCCCTGCTTTTTTTATTTTTTCCCAATATTGATTCATCTTCCCTCCTCTAAATAGAAATTATTTCCATTTAGAATATCAGAAAAAAACTCCTTGTCAATTTTTATTTACCCTAAATACAATTGCCACATCCATCTTTAGACTTAAAACCTCAAAGTCAGCCGGAATCGGCGGAAAGGGGGCGGCCCTTCTTACCGTGCATAAAGCTCCTTTATCCAAAATATTAACTCCGGAAGAATCGACAATTTTTAAATTTTTTACCGAGCCGTCGCTTAACACCTCAAAGCTAAGATAAACAATACCCTCTAAATTATTTCGATAAGCCCATCTGGGGTAACGCCTGTTAGCCTCGATTCTTTGCTTTACCATATCCTGATAGCGCAACAACTCTTCTTGGTCAGGGTCAGAAACTTCTATTTTTTCAAGGTCTTGGATATTTTCTTTTTTTCCTGTATCCTCTTTTTTTGATTTATCCGGAATCAATTGCTCATCCAAGCTCTTTTCAAAAATACTGTTGTCGTAAAAAGCTAAATCCTCAGCCGGTTGGGGCTTAACAGTTTCTGGCTTATCTGTTTCTACCTTAAAGGTTGCTTTCTTTTTCTCGATTACTTCTTTCAACTTTTTTTCTTGGCTGGGTGCCTCTACTTGAGGCAAAAGGGGTGGCTTTTCAATTTGGATAGTTACCGAAAGGTCCTCGCTTAAATCATCTTCGATGTTTTCAGCCAAATTAAAGTCAGCGGCACCGATTAAGAAAACATGCAAAATCAAAGAACAAAGAAAGGCAATTTTTACTCTTTTTTTATCATTTTCCCGGCTCATTACTACCTATTTTATCTTTAGTTAATTCGGTTGCGATAACAACATCTTTAGCGCCGGCAGACCGGGCAATATCTATAGTTTTAACAGCAAAGCCTAAATCAATTTTGGTGTCGGCTTTTAAAGTAACAATCTTTTCTTCTGATTTATCTATTTTTTTCTCTAAGAGGCCGCCTAAGCTGGCAATATCAACCTCCCGTTTGTTTAGATAAACATTGCCGCCTTCGCCTATAAATACAACTAGGTGCTGGGTTTTCTGCTTTTTAGCGCTTTGGGCTGAGGGTAGTGTTATCTTAATTCCGGGCTCAATAATAAAATTAGCCGTTAACATAAAAAATATCAAAAGCAAAAAAACAATATCAATAAGCGGGGCAATATCTAAATGCATCCTTATTTGCTTGGGCCGTTCAAACTCCATACTCTAGGTCCTCTTTTACCGGGCTATCTGATGCCGGTTTATTAGAAGAATTTATTCCAAATAAGTTAAACAAATCTTGAGCCGCGTTTTTCATCTGAGCATAAACTTCATCAGCCTGGCCTTCAAGGTAGTGATAAGCAACCATAACCGGAACAGCAACAGCCAGCCCTGCGGCAGTTGTAATGAGGGCCTCCCAAATACCCCCGGCCAATACCGAAGCATCAACGCGGCCGCCTAAATCCTCTATTTGCATAAAGGCGGCTATCATCCCCGTAACCGTACCTAAAAGGCCAAGTAAGGGTGAAATATGAGCGATAATCCCCAGGGTTCTTAAGTTTTTTGACACTTTTCGCATCTGGTTAGCGCCGGCTTGAGCAATAATCTTTTCTTTTTCCTGAGCCGGCTGGGCTTGGGAACCAACATGAACAGTAAAGCCGACGATATGAGCAACCGGGCCGGGTAAGGATTTAGCAAACTTTTCTGCCTGGCCGGCTTTACCATCTAAAATCATTTTTTTTACCCTGGCTAAAACATTGCCGGCCTTTAAGGCCGAATGCTTAAAGTAATAGAGCCTCTCAAAGGTAACCGAAAGAGCAATAACCGAACACAACAAAATCGGCCAAATAAAAAAGCCTCCCTTCAATAAAAAATCAAACATACCTTACCCCCCCCAACTACTTAAGCCGTATTGTCAAAAGTTTTCTGACAATACTCATTAATGTTACTGATTTAAAAGCTTTTCTCAAAAAATTCCTCCCTCCCCCTTAAAACCACTCTTCCAGCGTCATTCTGAGGCCGAAGGCCGAAGAATCTCAATAAGACTTAGCCGAGGCTGTAGTCGAATTGATCCTGAGCAAGGCCAGTTTGCGGAGATTCTTCGTCGTCCCTACTTTTTTATCACGGGACTCCTCAGAATGACGCCTGGAGTTTTGACGTTTCCGGCACAGTTTCGTTTCATTTTTCATCCTTATTTTTCATAAAACTTTTGACAGTATCACTTAAGCCTTATTAAAAGAATAAGTTCTATGGCTTAGTAAAATTAAAAAGTTTGTCTTCAGATAAACCGATTATCTTAATTGTCAGTTTTTGCCTGGCTTGTTCAAACTCCTGAATAACTCTTGGGCCAGCCCCAGGCTTTTTTGCTTCCTGCCTTAGTTGAAAAAAATTATCGGGAAAAACTGTTTCTCTTACCTGAACCTTGATTGAGTCTTGAGTTGATTTTCGGGTAAAAATAAAAGTAAAGTTATCAATTCCTATTTGGTTTGGGTTTTGATTTTCCGGATCCTTAGCCTTAAAATCGCCTTCTCCTCTGGTTACAGCCCTGGTAATAAATTCGAAAACATCTCTTGAACCTCCACAAGAATGATAGCTAATTATTTTAAAATCACCTCTTGCCGGATAATCCTCTCCCCAAAGATGGGAAGAAGCGGCTTCAACAGCTCGATAAGCAATGATTAAACAAGTTGATACACCTCCTCTGTATTTAACCGCGTCTTTAACTGACAACTCAACTAAATCTCCTCCAGCGCAGCCGCTGCTATAAATTTTAATTGGATTAAGTTTTGATAAATCGAAATCATTTATGCCGCTAAACCCTTTAATTAGAAAACCCCAAGAAACCAAAAAAATTAACCCGCTCAAGAAAAATCGCTGTTTTATAATCTTTTTCATTTTTTTACCTCCTTTAATTTTTTAAAACTGATATCTTACTCCACTGTAAAAAGTCCTCGGCTCAACTTGAGTAACGTTATTTCTTTCGTACTGCTTATTAAACATATTGCTTATCCCGGCAAAAAATTCTAAATTCTCTCCAAACCCTTTTGATGAGTGAAAACTAAATAATCCGTAAGAACGAGTTTTGCCGGCATCATAAGCCGCATTGCCAAAGTAA
Organism: Candidatus Omnitrophota bacterium; assembly: GCA_003565945.1. Taxonomy (GTDB): domain Bacteria; phylum Omnitrophota; class Gorgyraeia; order Duberdicusellales; family 4484-171; genus PXAH01. Next base: position 4,027 of record PXAH01000056.1, on the reverse strand, counting down.
GACATCCTCAAATTAGCCGCCAACTGCCACTCCGGAAGTTGGTATTGAAGTTTTAGGTTGCCCCTATACTCGGGAAAATCACTGGCTGCATCCTGATCCATATCATCATCCAAGTGGGTCCAAGTCAGATTACTTTTTAAGGAAAAACCTAAAGCAAGCTCGGTTTCTCCTGAAAATTCAACTCCCTGAATGGTAGCTTTAGAAAGATTTTGATATTGGAACTGATTGCCACCTAGATCTTCTGCGTATATCAAATTATCTATTCTGTTGAAAAAATAAGTTAATCCCAGGCGAGCCGTATCGTTGTTTACCTCAAAACCAACCTCAGCGCTATTTGCGGTTTCAGCTTCTAAGTTGGGATTAGCTAAGTATTCATCTTGACCTCTGCGCCGGTAGGTATCGATGTATAGCTGAGAAAGAGTAGGCGCTTTAAACCCTTGGCTAAACCCTCCTTTTAAGCGAAAATTTTCACCTACAGGATAAACAACCGCGGCGCGGCCGGTAACTTCTTGCCCGGATTGAGAGTGCTTATCGTAACGCATCCCAAGCAAAACATCTAAAGTATTAAAAAGTAAAAATTCATTCTGAATAAAAGTACTGAAATTATTTACCGATTCATTGAAGCCTACATCTAAACCCGTAGAGCTTCCACCTGGCCCAGAAACCTCTTCTTCGTTAACGCCTTTTATACGCTCTGTTAAATATTCAGCTCCGAGAGTTAAAATGCTGTTGTTGTTTACTTGCCAAGAATAACGCGACAAAAATTGATGAAGATATTGCCGCGCGTCCCTATCGCCAAGAGCACGTTCGCCTCCCTGATAAGGAGCAGCTATAGGGTTAAACTCCATATCAAACTTATGCTCGGACCTATTCGCCTTAAAAAAGAGGCTCTGGTTTTCAGCCAGATTCGCGTCAAATTTAAGAGAATAACCCCTGCGTTTTGCGTCGTAATCCCTTTCCTGAAAACGATTGCGCCGGTCATGTTCTCCGAAATGATTCTCGCGAATATATTCAATCTCTCCGGCTAACAGCCCCCAGTCGCCTACATCGTATTCAAGGTTACCAAACAAAGAAAGAGCCTCTTCTTTGAAGCCGTCATCCGGCCGGGCTCCTGATTCATCCCAGCCACTTTTGTCCCGTAATTGAGCGGCAAAAGACGCCCTCAAATTATCTGCCAGAGGCCCTCCCACTAAAAAACTACCCCAAGGTTCTCTTGCCTGGCCTGAACGATTTTGGCTATATTGAAAACTTAAGCCGCCTGAAAGTTCTTCCGGCGGAGCCTTGGTGATAATATTAACAACTCCTCCAATCGCATCGCTGCCATATAAAGCAGAAGCCGGGCCCCGCACAACTTCGATGCGCTCAATCATAACTACCGGAATCTGCCTTAAATCAATCCGCTCATTAAATCCAGAGGCAAGCCGACGTCCGTTCAGTAACACTAAAGTATGTTCACTTCTTGAGCCCCGGACGCTTACTGATCTTGTTCTTCCTGAGTGCCGTGAAACAGTTAAGCCGGCAGCTTCTTCTAATGCCTCATCCACACTTACCGCATTCATACCCTGGATATCTTCCTGGGTAATAACCTCAACTGAACCGGGAGCATCAGCCAAAAGCCTTGGCCCCATTGTTGGCGTAACTACAACTTCACCTAATTTAATTTGTTCACCCGCCCACACAGAACCAACCAAAAAAAGAACCGGTAAAAATAAAAAGAAACAACGCAAAAACTTCATCAAACACCTCCTTTTCCAATCTAACTTTAATTAAAAAATCCAGAAACCTAACTAATAAATATTTAGGGTTCTGGATTCAGGATCTCTGACCTCTGCCGGAAATAATACTTATAATTTGCTTACATCGATAAAAACCTCTTCCTTGGTTAAATAATCAACTATGAGCTGCTCGTACTTAAGCAAGCATTTCCTTCTGCACCGCGGGCATTTGAACTCATAGCCCTCTTTGGTTTTTACCAGGTAAAGCTTGCCGCATTCACAACGTATTTGATTGTCTTTATTTTTCATTTCTCTCTGTAAGATAATGTTAGAGTAGTCTAACTTAATTGATAAAAATTTTTTACCTTCTTTTTCCCCTTCTTTTTAAAGCCAAGCTTTGTGCCGGGCAGTTTAGTTTTTTCCCGGTTTTTAGGTAGTGTTTAAAGCTCTTCAGCCACTGGGGGTTGCCTTGATTTAAGCCAGTTTCAACAAACCGGATAAACTGGGCCAAGCGGTTAAAGGTCTCCGGGCTTATAGCGTGCTCTATGCGGCAGGCATCTTCAGAAGCTTTTTTTTGATTAATATCGAGAATCCTGGTAAGAAACTTAAAAATAAGGTTGTGTTTATCCTGAATAAGTTGCGCCGCCTTAGACCCTGCCGGAGTAATATTTACATAACCATACTTTTGATGTTTAACTAAGCCTTTCTCAGAAAGAGTTTTAAGAGCCGAATTAACCGTAGGGTTTTTAACTTCCAAAGCTTGCCCAATATCCTTTACCCTAACTACACCCTTTTTTTTATCTAAAACAGCGATAGTTTCTAGGTAATCTTCCATAACCGGGGTTAAGCTTTTGCTCATATAACTCTCCCTAATAAAAAATTCAGCCCTCCCCCTACCAGAAGAGCTGCCGCAACCATAATCAAAGTTGATTTAATTAAATCTTTAATACCAAGTTCCTTAAACATAACCACAAAGGTCGCCACACAGGGAAAATAAACTACCAACACCGCGCTGGCTGTAATTAACTGGCGCATATTAAGCCCAAGCGGCGCAAGCATGCCTACCGCTACATCTTTACGTAAAAATCCAACAAGCAGAGCGCCCACCGCTTCAGCCGGCAAGCCAAAAACCCGGGTTATTACGGGCCCAAAAATCCTTCCCATATAATCAATAACCCCTAAGGTATAAAGAACGTTAACAAAAAATACTCCTAACAAAACATAAGGCAGTGCCTCTTTAATAAAGCCGCGCATACGCATATAAATTTTCTTAACCAAGGTTTTAAAGTGTGGCATCCGGTAAGGCGGTATATCAAGCAGTATCTCAGGAGTAGCTCCCTTGATAAAAAATTTCATAAGCATACCCAGGCTAAGCCAGAGAAAAAATAAAACCGTAAAAAAAACAATCAAGCCCAATGCTCCGGCCTGGCCGATTAAGCCGACTACCATCGCGATTTGAGCCATACACGGCACACAAATTGCAAGCAAAGTCAAAGCAATAAACCGCTCTTTTCGGGTCTCAAGTACCCGTCCGCCCAAAGCTCCCGGCACGTTGCAACCTAGGCCCATAAGCATCGGTACAATTGAAAATCCGTGCAGCCCCATCCGATGCATCAGATTATCAACCAGGGTTCCCAGCCGCGGCAGGTAACCGATATCTTCTAATAGGCTTAAGATAAAGTAAAAAGAAAAAATAAAAGGCAAAACCACGGCAATCGGAATGAAAAGACCGGTAGTAAGCAAGCCAAAGGACTCCTCAAAGCATATTGAGCCGTCAATGAGGTTTCCGATAAGAATGTTATGGAAGAATCCTGCCCCACCCAATAAAGAAGAAAGAAATTCTGCAACCGGAAGCCAAGCAAATTCAAAAATACCCTCTATCATCTCAACCAGCCATTCCCCGACATAAGCGACAAAAGCAAAGCTAAAAAAAAGAATAATTCCAGCAAAAAAGGGCCCGATAACCGGATGCACTGTAGCGTGGCTCAATTTTTGGCCTAAAGTGGGGTGGCGATGACTTACTTTTTGGGCTTGGCTAACTATTTGACCAATTTCATTCCAGATATTTTGGTAATCAAAGTTCAACCCGGAGGGAGAAGCCCGATTAATTATACTTTTAACTAAAGATTTTATTCCTTCGCCGCTTAAAGCGCAGGTAGCTATAACCGGAACACCTAGTAATTTCTCAAGTTTTTTTACATCTATATCAATACCGTGTTCAACCGCCTCATCCCACATATTAAGAGCCACCACCATCGGTTTTTTGGCCTTAATTAACTGCAAGGTAAGGTTTAGGCTTCTTTCTAAATTAG
>PXAH01000025.1 GCA_003565945.1 Candidatus Omnitrophota bacterium | reverse complement strand
GTACATTCTTGACGCATTAAGTTTGTTCCTAAACGCAATGCCGCCATAGCATTCATTTCCTGCACCGGAAAACTAGATAAGAGGCGGATCGTTTTAGGAATTTTCCTATATTCAATTAGTTTTTGTTTAAACTTTTTTAATTGGTCTGAATTAGGCAGTTTTCCATATAAAAGAAGGTAAGAAACCTCTTCAAAGCTAGAGTAAGCACAAAGTTCGAATATATCATAACCCCTGTAAACAAGCCACCCTTTTGAGCCGTTAACATACCCAACTTTACTTTCGCAGGCAATAGCCCCTTCCAGTCCCGGCCCGACCAAGCATTCCACGGGCCACTTAACACTGCGTACAAATTCTGATTCAGCTGCGGTGTCTATCTCAGAACGCGCTTTATCTCTGGCTTTAATAATGACGTCGGTAATTTCTTTGGTCTTTTTGTTTAGATTGTTCATTTTTCTCCTTATTGGTTGGTTTTAAACCTATTTTTATTGGAAAGGTACTAACTAATTTAATCAAAATTTCAAAACTGTCAAGGGTTTTGTTGGTATGGCTGGAAAATTGAAAAAAGCCTTTATCTTCCTATTCTAAGGTATTTTGTTTTAGTTGATAAGCTAATTTGGAAAATAAAATACCCAGTTCATACAATAATAGCAAAGGGATAGCCATTAAAGATTGGGTAATGACGTCAGGAGGCGTAAATAAGGCGGCAGCAATAAAAATAACGACTATCGCGTGCTTGCGGCGGCCGGATAGATGAGCAGGTGTTAAAATATTAATTTTTGTTAAAAAAACCATAACTATGGGCGTCTGAAAAACAAGGGCAAAAACTATTGTAAGATTAAGCACAAAAGAAAGGTAGGCATTTATGGTAATCATGGGAGAAAGAAAATCAGTAGCAAAACCTAAAAGAAACCTTATCCCGATGGGCACAATTATAAAGTAGCCGAACCAGGCTCCGGCAAAAAAAAACAAAAAAGAAAGGGGAAGAAAAACTAAAGCATACCTGTGCTCTTGCGGCCGTAATCCTGTCGATATAAATCTCCAAGCCTGGTAAAAAATAAGAGGAAAAGCAATCAGTAAACCGCAAAAAAAAGAAACTTTTATCTTACTGACAAAAGCTTCTTGAGGGGCAGTAAAGATAAGGGTGCCTACCGGCCTGACTAAAAAAGAAATAATTTGGTCAGAGAAGTAAAAAGAAAAAAGAGAAGCAGCTAAAAGAAAAAATAACGACTTAATAATCCTGGCCCGAAGCTCATCAAGATGCTCGACTAAGGTATGCCGGCTTTCTTTCATTCCTGTCCTATGCGGCAAGGTTTAGGTTGTACTTTAATTATCTTTTTTATGATTACTTTCTTCCTGTTTGTCTTGGAGGTTATCTTCAATATCCTCTTTGATTTCCTTAGAGCCTTTTTTAAATTCCTTTAATGAGCGGCCTAAGGCCCGTGAGATTTCCGGAAGCTTTTTGGCGCCGAAAAGAAGCAAGATAATTAGAAAAATTAAAATAAGTTCCGGAAAACCAATTGAAGGCAGCCAAGCAAAAATCATTCGAAACATAAGACCTCCTTTAATGAGACTTGTATTTTTTTAAGCCGAAGGCGCAGAAAAAATACATAGTCGAATTAACCCCCACACTAATTGTAGTGATTACGTTATTTACTCAATTGGTGTGGGGGTCGAATTCAGACAGTGATTTATTTGTAGGCGTCCTACTTCTAGCGGTAAACAAAGGAAGTAGGACGCCTACAAATAAATCACGGCTTCATTCGATATTATATCAAAAACACCTCTATTTCCAAATCCCCGGCAATGGAAACTTACAAAACCTGCATTTACCTTCCTCGGTATGGTTGCTTTGAATAGAATGATGAACTCGATGAACTACACGGCGGCCGCAATTCCGACAAAAAGTAGAATTAGACTGATGGTCTGGAACATTTCCTATATAAACGTATCTTAACCCGGCGTTTTTCCCAATTCCTATGGCAGATTCTAAAACTTCAACCGGTGTCTTTGGCAGGTTAGTTATTTTATAGTGAGGAAAAAAACGAATAAAATGGACAGGCACATCAGGCCCAAGATTTTTCATTATCCAAACACACATCCTATTGATATCGCTAAAGGAATCATTGAGAGTAGGAATTATTAAGTTTACAATCTCAAAGTAAGCGCCTTCATTTTTTAAGAGTTTTAGAGTTTCTAAAACCGGTTCCATATCTCCCCCGCAAATTTCCCGGTAAAACTGGCGGTTGAAAGCTTTAAGATCAATTTTAACCGCGTCTAAAAATTTAATTAATTGCTTAAGCGGTTCCGGATTAATATACCCGTTTGAGACAATGGATGTTTTTATCCCCTCTTTTTTAGCAAGGTAGCTAATGTCATACATGTATTCATAAAAAATTGTTGGTTCGGTGTAGGTAAAAGAAATAGATTTAAGCTTAAGCCTTTTTGCTTTTTCAACTATTTGCTCGGGAGAAAGATTTTGTTCCCGGGGAATACCGGGTGACGCTTGAGAAATATGCCAGTTATTACAGAATTTACAAGTTAGATTGCAGCCTACAGTGGCTATACAGAGCCGTTGGTGTCCGGGGATAAAGTGGTAAAAAGGCGCTTTTTCAACGGGACTGATAGTAACTGAGCAAGGGCGGTTATATACCAGGGTGTACAATTTGCCTAGGCGGTTCTCACGAACCCGGCAAAGACCCCGTTCCCCTGCCTCTAAAAAGCAGTTTTGCGGACAAAGTCCGCAGCGTACTTTTTCTCCTCCAAGGCTTTGATAAAACATCGCCTCTTTGTAAGATAGCGGCAAAGGCTCCTTTCTCTTTGGTGCTTTTAGGTCTTTTTTACGGAAAAGAGGTGACTGCGAAGTAAGTTTTAATTGATCAATAATAAACTTTAAACCGATTAGTGAAGCTACGGCGGTCAAAGTATAAAGAATAAAAGTGCGGCGGGTTATCTTCATCATTTAAGTATAACCGAAAAAAAATGATAATTCAAGACAGCAATCACTAATCTTTTAAGTAATAAAAATAATCAAAACATCGATTAATCCCTGAATGGCTTGAATTTTACCTGAATTTTTTGTATACTATAGTTGGTATAGGTTAACCTCAACAATACCATAAAAAAATGAAATTATCCCGGAGAAATTTTTTAAAAATTGCTTTTTTTAGCGCTGCTGCGGCAGCGTTATTTGCTAATTTTGGCTGGAAAAGTAACGCAACTTCTAAAAAGAACTCTCAGGATTGGAATCCTGCCTATTCAAAACTTGAAAAAAAGGGTAAGTTAAAAACGAAAATAGAAGAAGCTTATGAAAAGATGCGCAGATGCAGTTTATGCCCACATCGTTGCGGCGTAAACCGGCTTAAAGGAGAAAGAGGCTTTTGCCGCGCCTCGGCAAACGCAGCAATTGCCAGCTACAATCCCCATTTCGGCGAAGAGGTGCCGCTTGTAGGCCGTAACGGTTCCGGTACTATTTTTTTCTCTAACTGCAACCTTCGCTGTGTTTTTTGCCAAAATTGGCCTATAGCTCATGAAGGCCGCGGCCGCCAGGTAACCGACAAGCAAATAGCGGAAATAATGCTCATATTGCAGCGGCGTGGTTGCCATAACATTAATTTAGTTACCCCTACCCATTTTATGCCTAACGTTATTGCCGCGGCCCGTATGGCTCACAAAGAAGGCTTGCGCATACCTCTTTGCTACAACACCGGCGGCTATGAACTTGTCGAAAACATAAAGCTACTAGACGGAATAGTTGATATTTATTTGCCGGATCTTAAATTTATGGATGGAAAACAAGCCGATAAATATGTATTTACCGGCGCCCATGACTACCCCAAAAATGCTCAAGAATCAATTATTGAAATGCATCGGCAAGTAGGAGATTTGGTGACCGATGAGAACAATATTGCTTTGCGAGGGGTGATATTGCGCCATTTGGTCATGCCTAACCATGTATCTGGCGCCCGGGAATTCGTCAAATGGGTAGCTAAAAATCTTTCAACCGAAACTTACGTAAATATAATGTCCCAGTATCGGGTTGAACACAAAGCCTACGAATACGAAAAAATTGCCCGGGCGGTAAATTATCAAGAATTTTCTGAGGCACTAAACTGGGCTAAAGAAGCGGGGCTTGCAAACTTGGATGAAAGGTCTTCTTCCCGCCTTGAAAGATTCCGGCGAATGTTTCATTAACCTTCCTTCCAGATGCCGGATATGGACGTGCCGCAAAAATTACATTTGCCCTTTTTAACTTCAATCCTATCTATCATAAATCCGATTCTATCGATAATTTTTTTTCCACATCCCGGACAAAAAGTATTTTCTCCCTGATGGCCGGTTACTCTTGCTACATAAACATATTTTAAACCTAAATCCATCGCGATTTGGCGGGCTCTGTCTAAAGTTGAAACAGGAGTTCGCGGCAAGGAAGAAAGTTTATAGAGCGGGTAAAAACGGGCAAAATGTAAAGGAGTATCCGGACCTAATTCCTTGATTATCCATTTACACATATTTTTGATTATTTTTAAATCATCGTTTAGGGTAGGTATGAGTATATTTGTAATTTCAATGTGAACCCCCCTGCCCCTAAGAAACTTTAATGTTTCAAGTACAGGCTCCAGGCGGCCTCCGACAACATCCCGGTAAAAGGCCGGATCAAAACTTTTTAAATCGATATTGGCCGCATCTATGCTTTTAGTTAATTCCTTTAAAGGTTCAGGGCTAATGAAACCGGCGCTGTGCATTAAATTAAGGAGCCCTTCCTTTTTCGCGTAACCGGCTATTTTTTCCATGTATTCATAAAAAACAACCGGTTCACCAAAAGCGTAGCTTAAAGAAGCAACTTTTGACACCAACGCGTGCTCCACTACTTTTTTTGGCGCTAAATCATAGTTAAATACTTCCTCCGGATTAGCTAAAGCCATATCCCAAACTTCACAAAATTTACATTCCAGATTGCAACCGGCCGTTGAAACCGAAAGAGCTCGAGTTCCCGGTAAAACATGAAAAAAAGGTTTACGCTCTATAGGATCTTCCTGGACTAAAGCCGGATTTCCGTAAGTCAAAGTGTAGCCATAACCGCCGCGGTTTTCGCGAACCCGACAAGGTGCTCGCTGCCCTTCAGCTAGCTTACATTTTTTCGGACAAAGCCGGCATTCAATTTGATTGCCTTTAAGTTGTTCAAACCACCTAGAACGAACCGGCCTTAAGAATCCTTTTTTCGCTCCGGGAGAAGAATTTAGCCCCGAAGCCTTCAGTAGTTGTCTGCTTTCAAAAATAGCGGCCAAACCAAACCCACAGGCGCCGGCCGCGGCGGCTTTGAGCAATTTTCGCCTTTCGAATTTTTCTTTCAATTTATTTTTTTTAAGCATAGCTCCTCCTGCTGGCTAAAATTGTTAAAAATGCTAAAAAAGCGGCAATCGCAGCCAAAAAGCAACAAGCTACAACTCCCATCATCGGCGCGATAATTGCACTGGCTAATACTGCCCCCACGCAGGCACCAACCAGCTCAATAGCGTAAACAATTCCGGTAGATTTTTCAATCTGCCGGTTGAGCTTCGCGTAACAAGCTATTGCCAGAGGAAAATCAAGGCCGTTTACTATTCCCGCCACAAAAGTAAACATTGAAAATAAAATAAAAATCAAAACCGGCGAAGGTATTCGGGCTGAAAGAGGTAAAAAAACTGCTATTAACCCCGCCAGAAGAAAAACGATAATTTGGACCAGGGCGAGAATATTTAAGTTTGACTTAGTCTTTATGTGTCGATTTGCTAAATAAGCTCCTAAGGCCAATCCGCACATAAAAATCGCGATAATTATTCCAATAACCTCATAAATAAAACCGTATACGCTTTGAAATGAAAATATCAGAGCAATTTGCATAGCCATTGTGGAGAGGCCAGTTGTAAAAACAGCAAAAATGACCGCAAAACGGGTATCAAGCTGTTTTTTCCTCTGGCGCCAACCAACCCTTAAAATTAAAACAATAATTAACGGCAAAAAAAGAAAAATTGATAGGCGGCGGTAGTTGATGCCGAGGATTTGCTTGAAGGTCCTTCCTTTATCCGCCCGGGTTAAACTTTCCCAAAACATCAAAGTATAAAAATAGCCAATGGGTTTAAAGTCGGAATTAATAAAATAACCGCGGTTTACCGGCAAAAGCTCATTATCATTCTCTATCTTTGCTTTGACCGGGCCAATAATGAGCGGGCCGGGCCTTGGCCCTTGAATGTGAGCCATTGGCTTGCGGCCGTGATTACGCACTATCCAATTTAGGCGCCGAAGTTGAGATTCCGGAAGCAATGTCCGGAAATGTTGAGCTAGAAAGGTAGTGGTCTCAAGATTATACTCGTTAAACCTTTCTGCTAAAAGACGGTCATCTACCATGATTTGGCCAGGCTCATCAGAAGCAAGAAAAAACATGAAACGTTCACCGCCTACAAGCACATACCTGAAAACATCCCTAAGGCTATGATATATAGCTGTGTTGCGGTTAGCTATTGCCTTGCCGCGTAAATCTGGGGTTGATGTGGCTCCAAAAACAAGGACTCCGCCAGACGAAAGAGTTTCTTTAGCTTGACGGAAAAATTCTTTTGTATAGTAACGGTTAAGGACCGCGGTGGCGGGATCAGGAATATCTACAATTATCATATCGTATTTTTCTTTTGTTGTTCTTAAAAAAAGGCGTCCGTCAGTATGTTTAATCTTCAGCCGCCGGTCAGAAAGGGCGTCCAGTGTTTTTTGGGAAACATAAGGAGTAGCTTTTTCGGTTAGTGCCTCATCTAATTCAATGTAATCGATGCTTTTTAACGGATATTTAACAATCTCACTCAGGGTGCCCCGCAGGCCGCCTCCCAACAAAAGTATCCGCCGCGGATTTTTATGTTGGAGCATGGAAAAATGGGCAAAAGTTACCGCGTCTTGTTCTTCCAGTTCCGAAGTTAAAGTTTCAGGGCCGGCAGTGCTAAAAATCAGATGCCCGCTTTGAAAAAAACTGTATTGGCCCTCTCTTTCAGCTAAAGAAATAGTACCATGTTTTGAGTGGGTTATGCCAACAAGATTATAGTGAGGCTTAAAAGCTTTCCATTGGGCCTGATACGCCCAATTGTCAATATTTTTTAGATAAGGAAATATCAGAACAAAAAAGATTGGTAAAATTAACCAAAAAAAACGAAACTTTTGGAAATTATTTTGCGGCGGCTCAATAAACATAAACGCAATAAATATCAAAACCACAATGATAAACGCCGATTGAAGCGGGCTTAAATAGCGTACCATAAAAAAAGTAAAAAGAATTCCGCCTATCATATTTCCCGCTGCTTCTCCGGCATAAGTTTTTCCGGCAGATAGAGTGTCTGAAGCCATCGATTTTTGCCGCCAAATTTGTGCCAGTAAAACAAATTGGATTCCAAGAAACAGGCAGGGAAGGGACATAGTTAAAAAACAGGCTACAGTTATATCTAAAAGCGAGAGGTAAGCACCGGGAAGAATATCAAAAAAATGGCGCAGGTTTCGAATCAAAAGAAGAACTACCGGAAAAACTAACAACATACTTGCGGCAGTAACTTTTAAAAATTTTATCGGGCTGCCCCAACGGTTGGCCAAAAATCCACCTAAAAAGCTTCCAAAACCTACCCAGAACATCCATGCGGCTAAAATAATTCCGATAGAAAGTTCATTTCCCTGAAAAACCATTAAAAACTCACGCAGTAAAAGCACTTGGCCGACCTGTGAAACCAAACCAAGCATTAAAACCGCTAGAATTATTCTTTTTTTCATGCCTGTTTTTTTATTTCGTTTTCAATTAACTTAAAAAAAGAAGAAGCACCCATACTAATTTTAATATCAGCTATTGAGGAAAGATTAGTGCAGCCGGGATTTATTTCAATTAAAGGCATACCGGTTCTTTTAGCATGCAGTAAAGGCTCCAGGATATACGGAAAAACGGCCGTGGTGCCTACAGCAAGGTACAGGTCAAACCCCTTACTTAATTCTCGCTGAAACCTTTCCAGCTTATCGATGGGCAGAGTTTCGCCAAAAAAGATAACATCTGGGCGTAGATAGGCGCCGCATTTCGGGCAAGGCGGTGGAAAAATTTTTATTTTTCGGTAATCTTTAACTTTTAAGTGCCAATCGCAACTTACACATTTTAACTTATGAATATCACCATGAATGTCAATAACTTTCGACGATCCGGCCTGTTGATGAAAAGAATCAATATTTTGAGTAAAAACACAAATTTTTTTGCCGATTTTCTCTAGCCAGGCTATTACCAGATGGGCGCGGTTTGGTATGGTGCCTCGGCACTTCTTTTCGATTTGGGAAATATAGCTCCAGCTGATATCCGGGCGGCTATTAATAAACTCACCCGATAATGCTTGCTCAATAGGGATACCATTTTTTGTGTTTCGATTATTGTAAAGCCCGCCTACGCCCCGGTAGGTCGGCAAACCAGAATCCGCGGATATGCCGGCACCGGTCACAAACAAAATACGTTTACTCTTAGATATTAGGCCTACCGCTTTTTTAATTAGTTTTTTTTCTTCCGGGGAAATGTTCATTGGTGTCAATTTTGGTGGGCACAAGAGGACTCGAACCTCTGGCCTCGTGCATGTGAAGCACGCGCTCTAACCAACTGAGCTATGCGCCCGGATACCAGCAGATTCTGTTTCAAGCCCTTGGCTCCAACCCTTTGCTAAATATTTGTCAATAATAGTTCCAAACGGGCGTTTACATTGTGAAGTAAAGCTACAAGCTCAATTATCTGACGTTGCTGTTTAGGAAAAAATATTTTTATTTTACGCAGGGCTTTAATTGATTCTTTGATTGCTTTCTTGCAAACCTCAACTTGGGCTACAGCATCACAGAGAGAAATATAATCTTCCTTGAGTTGTTCCTGAAAGCCGGTTAATGCTCTGTTTATTTTTGCCGGCAAAAGCTGATGGTACCAGGATATAGTTTCAAAATCATATTCTTGCTTTTGGTTTAGCCGAGTTTTCTCATTGAATATTTCTTTTAAAAAAATAGCGGCTTTATTAGAATAATTTCTGGCTGTTTTTTCTAACGGGTCATTTCCGCCGGCTAATTCTTCAAACTCAAAATCTTCCTCACATCCAATTTCTCCTTCGTCGCTGTCTGAGCAATCAAGATCAATGCCGGTTTCATCAGCCAATTCACTCAATTTTTCTTCAAAGTCCCGGTGCTGTGCTTCTAGGACATTTTCGCTTATTTGAGGATCATCTTCATCTTTTCCGTAAGCAATGCAGGTTATTTTGCGCTCAAACTCATCCAGGTAAAGCTGGCAGGAAATTTGTTTGTTATGATGGCATCTTTGGCACCAGCGGTCACAAAAGTTATAGGGTGCTTTTTTTTCGAATTCAGCGTTTTCTTTAAGAATTTTCCGCAACCTTTTGCTTATTTTTTTCATAATATTTCTCCCGGAATTTACTTGATTACTCAATCCGTAAAGACCCTACTTCATGCCTATATAGGCAAAAATCACAATCCTTATCGGCTTCAGGAAGCCTATCACTATTTAAGCATTGGTATATTTGAACTAAAACATTATCTATCCAGCTGTCATCTCCCTGATAAGGAATTAAAGTAATATCAAATTCAAGTTTCGCGTCAAACTTATCTAAATTAGTTTTGCCGTTACAGTAAACGAAATAGCCTGTTTGTGAAACTTTATCCAAGTTGCGACGTAGAAGCCACTGATAGATTTCCATCTGTCTTTTATAAGCATCTTGCCAGTCCTTATTTAAAGCAATAATTTCTTCATTTTTGCTGGTTGATTTGTAATCAACGACTATATATTCTCCTTGAGAATTTTGCCAGAGATCATCTATCGCGCCGGTAATAAACAAGTTAGTTTTCTGATCAAGACAAGACAACCCTTTAAAATTGTTTCGCCACTGATCTAGATTGGGATGTTGAGCTGGTATAGCATCGATATTGTATTGCTTCATTAGTGGGTGCGGCTCTTTACCTTTGCGCAGTAAATCAAATTCCTTTTTTAAGAGAGCATCAACCGCGCTGTTTAAGGTAAAGGGGAAGCCTGGGGGCCGGTCAACACCGAGCCGCCTGTCGATATAAAAACACCGCTGACATTGGATAAAAAGCTCTATGCGGCTTCGGCTTAAACGAAAAGGTGACGGCTCTCCGGGAGTATACACATTTTTTTTGCGTTTTCCTCTATAGTATTTTGACATAACTTTAGCAACCTCCGCTAGAAAACGGAGGTTTTTTAACGGGGTAAACCGCCTCGACTATGCGCTTTGGCGCGGCAGATTTATTTAAGGTAAAAATATGAAGATGACTAAACCCCCTGTCTACTAAATCACGGCATTGGCTAATGGTAGTATCTAAACCAGCCTTGGCCATATCTTCAGGGTTGCCCTTGAACTTTTCCAACTTTTTCTTTAGAGATGAAGGTATAGCTACACCACAGCCGGAACAAAACTTTTCCGCTTTATACAGATTTGTGAGAGGCAAAATCCCGGGAATAACGGGAATGTTTATGTTCATATTTCTTATTTTTTCCATAAAATCATAGTAATAGCGGTTATCAAAAAACATCTGGGTAATAGCAAAGTCAGCCCCGGAATCTACTTTTATTTTTGTGTACTCAAGATCATCTTCACGAGATTTACTTTCGATATGCCCCTGAGGGTAGACCGCAATACCAATACCAAAGTGCCCGTAATTTTTTATATACCTTACAATATCACTGGCATAACAGAACTTACCCTTGGGCCGCCCCTCCATCGAATCAGGTATATCTCCCCTCAAGGCCATTAGATTATCTACTCCGGCGGCTTTGTACTTGTCCAATATCATTTTTATCGATTCTTC
>PXAH01000107.1 GCA_003565945.1 Candidatus Omnitrophota bacterium | reverse complement strand
TTCTTTTGATGTTGCTTCAAATCCTGAGTTTTTACGGGAAGGAAAAGCGGTATATGATTTTTTTTACCCTGACCGGATAGTTTTAGGGGTAGAATCAAAAAGAGCCGAAAAAATATTAAAAAATATTTACCGCAAGATAAAAACAAAAATCATTGTAACCGATGTTGTTGCCGCTGAAATAATAAAACACGCTTCCAATTCATTTTTAGCTACTAAGATATCCTTTATCAATGCTGTAGCCAGGATTTGCGATAAAGCCGGTGCTGATGTTGAAAGAGTTGCCTCGGCCATGGGCCTGGATAAGAGAATTGGGAAAGATTTCTTGAAGGCGGGGGTTGGTTTTGGTGGTTTTTGCCTGGATAAAAGAGAAAAGATTATAGTAAAAAATAATAAAAACAGGATAGGTATGGTTTCTGTGGAGGATTTATACAGACAGTTTAAAGCTAACCAAACGCAAGTATTGAGCTTTGATTTAAACAAAAAAAATATTACTTTTAAAGATTTAGCGTTGGTTTCAAAAAGAAAATATAAGGGAAAAATGATTAAATTCAAGACTTCTATGGGCAGGCAAATTATTGTTACTGCCGACCATCCCATGGTTGTTTACAGTAAGGGTATTTTTAGCACGGTTTGCGCTGATGAAGTTAGGAAGAACGATAATTTCCTTCTGTTTACGGATTTTCCTTCCCTGGAGAAGAAAATTATTATTGATTTATTTGACCTTCTTAAAGGGGCTGATTTTTTTGATAGAGTAAAAGTTCGTCCTCAAAGAAGTAACTTAAATGTGTTGCCTCGGGAAACTTTTAAGTTTCTAAGGGAAAAAAGGAATTATAAATCGACAAGGGTCTATGATTTTAAGAGGAAGAATTATCTTACGCTGAAAGACTATTTATTGTTAGAGAAATTTAATTTAATTAGCCCTTTAAGGCGCCAGGATATGTTAATGTTTACCACAAAAGGTGCTCCTACCTACATAAAAGGCAAGTTTCCTTTAGATAGTAATATTTTAAAGATATTAGGCTATTATGTGAGTGAAGGCCATATTAGCTCTGAAAGTAGTTTGAGGGGTGTTCGAGACAGAATTGTTTTTTCTTTCAACGAAAAGGAAAAAGAATATATAGATGAATTGCTCAAAGGGCTTGACCGTTTAGTTCTTAAGTATAGATTAAGAAATATATATCAAGATAAAGTTATAAGAATTACAATAAGCTCAAAAATATTTGCTTATTTAATCAGGGAGATATTAAAGTGCGGTAATAATTCTTATGACGCGAATGTTCCTTCCGGTTTGTTATCTTTATCAAAACAAGATAAATTATCTTTTCTTTCAGCGCTTCACAGAGGAGACGGGTCAGTGTATTTTCCTGTTTCTACTCCCAGTGTTTCCTATGAATATGGAACTGTGAGCGGAAAGTTGAAAGAAAATATGTTGATTTTGCTGCACTCTATCGGTATTGTCCCCCATCTTAGGAAATTCCGCTCTTCTAAATCAACAGTTCCTACGTACTCGATAAAGGTTTCAGGGCGTGAGCAAATAAAGTCTTTGCCCTTTTTCAAGGACAGTGATACTCAGGTTAAAATAGATTCAAGATTAGCGAGTTTTAAAAGGCATATAAAGCCAACCGGTTATGCCAGGGAAGATAACAACTTTTGCAGTGTTAGGGTCAAGGGCATAGAATCTTATTACGTAAAAGATGATGTTTATTCTTTGGAAGTTCCCGGCACCCATACTTTTATTACCTCTGAAGGAATTATTACGCACAATTGCTTTCCCAAGGATGTTGAAGCTTTTATTTATATATCCCGGCAGTTAGGCTATGATTTTAATCTTTTAAAAGAAGTAAAAAACATAAACGAAAAACAGCCGGGATATTTTATCGAGAAAATTAAAGAACACCTTTGGATTTTAAAAAAGAAAAAAATAGCGGTGCTTGGGCTTTCATTTAAGCCAGACACAGATGATATGCGTTTTGCTCCTTCAATTACCATAATCAACAGGCTTCTCCAGGAAGGCGCTAGCCTCCGGCTTTATGACCCGGAAAGCATGGGTGAGGCAAAAAAAATATTTAAGAAAAAAGCAAAAATAAAGTTTTTCAATGAGCCTCAGGAAGCAGCAAAAAATTGTGACTGTCTTTGCCTTCTTACTGAGTGGGAACAGTTTAAAAAACTTAACTTAAAAAAATTAAAAGAAAAAATGAACTACCCCCTCCTGGCCGATGGCAGAAATTTTTTCGATAAAGATCAGGCAGTAAAATTAGGTTTTTCTTACATCGGAATCGGCCGCTAACATTTTAGCTAGCGAAGTCATGACAAGGACCTATTGAAAGTGGAGATACGCGCAGCAATCAATGAATTTACGCCCGCCTTGCCGAGCCGGAAGGCGAGGCAGGAATCCCTACGAATATACGAATAATAAATTAATTCGTAAATTCGTAATAGATTCGTATATTCGTTGATGATACATGTGCATATATGCTTATAAAACGAATAAAATTTAACATAGTATCATTATGAATTACTTTGAAGAACTAAAAGCAAAAATAGAAAAAAAACAGGCAAAAATCTGCGTAATAGGCTTAGGTTACGTAGGCCTTCCTTTATCGGTTGCGTTTGCCAGAAAAGGTTTTTTTGTTTACGGATTGGATAATAATTCTTCCCGCCTGGATAAGCTAAAAAAATCAAAAGAATATATTACCGATGTTAAGCCGGAAGCGGTCCGGAAGCTAATCAACAAAAACGTTTTTTTTCCTACCGGAGAAGAAAAAGTATTAAAAGAAGCCGATGTTGTGGTAATTTGTGTGCCTACCCCTTTGCGTAAGGTAAAGACTCCCGATGTGTCTTTTGTCAGGCAGGCGGCTAAAACTATAAAAAAATACTTAAGGCGGGGCCAGCTAATTATTTTAGAAAGCACCTCTTATCCTACTACTACTCGAGAGGTAGTTTTACCGGAGCTTATAAAAAGCGGCTTATCAGAAGGAAAAGATTTCTTTCTATGCTTTTCGCCTGAAAGAGTAAACCCGGGCGATAAAAAACATCCTGCCGATAAGATACCGAAATTAGTGGGTGGAATATCATCTAAAGCTACCAGGTTAGCCCAAATTTTTTATTCTCAAGCTATAAAAGAAATACATCTTGTGTCTTCGCCTGAAGTGGCTGAAACCTCAAAGCTGCTTGAAAATACCTTTCGCTTGGTTAATATTGCTTTAGTGTCTGAGTTTACCATGCTAGC
Source organism: Candidatus Omnitrophota bacterium (assembly GCA_003565945.1). Classification (GTDB taxonomy): domain Bacteria; phylum Omnitrophota; class Gorgyraeia; order Duberdicusellales; family 4484-171; genus PXAH01. The sequence continues at coordinate 7,814 of PXAH01000107.1, read as the reverse complement.
TGACAAGTTAGGCATAAGTATTTGGGAAGTGATTGAGGCGGCAAAAACAAAACCTTTTGGGTTTATGCCTTTTTATCCGGGCCCCGGCATAGGAGGGCATTGCATCCCAACAGATCCTAAGTTTTTATCCTGGAAAGCAAAAAGACTGGGCTTTAAAACTAAAATGGTCGATTTAGCTTCTTATATGAATCATTTTATGCCTGAGTATGTAGTAGAAAGAGTTGAAGGGTTATTGAAAAAAGGAACTAAAAATTCTAAAATTTTAATTTTAGGGGTAACTTATAAAAAAGATGTGAAAGATTTAAGGGAATCTCCGGCTTTAGAAATAATCGAAAAACTGCAAAAAAAAGCAAAGGTTGATTATTCTGATTCGCTGATTCCTTATCTTGATATCAACGGAATTAATTTAAAGTCTATTTCAATAACTCCGGAAAATTTAAAAAAATATGATTGCGTTTTAATTATTACCGACCATACCAGGGTCGATTATAAAAAAATAAAGAAATACGCGAAACTGATATTTGATACCAGAAATGTCTATAAAAAAGATTATTCAAATGTAAGGAGGCTCTAGCTTGGAAAATATTATCCAAAATAAGAAAGTTTTGGTAACCGGCGGTGCCGGCTTTATCGGCAGCCATATAGTAGGCCGGTTAGTTGAAATGGGGGCTGATGTTACGGTTTTAGATAATTTAATAACCGGTAAAAAGGAAAACATAAAAGGTTATTTAGGAAAAATCAGATTTATCCAAAAAGATTTAACTGATGATGCCGCTTTAGAGGAAGCCCTTGAGGGAGTGGAGTTAGTTTCTCACCAGGCCGCCTTAAGAAGTGTGCCTAAATCGGTAGAAAAGCCTCTTGACTATCATAAGGTAAATGTTACAGGAACCCTTAATTTATTTATGAAAGCAAAAAAGAAAGGAACCAAAAGAATAGTTTTTGCTTCCAGCAGTTCAGTCTATGGAGAGCGGGTTGATTTTCCCGAAAAAGAAGATGACCTGCCCCGGCCGGCCTCTCCTTACGCGGCAACCAAACTTATGGGAGAGCACTACGCTTTTCTTTTTAGTGGCCTTTACGGCCTGGATGTTGTGAGCCTGCGCTATTTTAATGTTTTCGGCCCCCGTCAATCGCTTGAGAATCGCTATGCTGTAGTTGTGCCTAAATTTATAGTTTCTTTGTTGAAAAATGAAGGCCCGCCTATATATGGAGATGGGGAGCAGGAAAGGGATTTTACCTATATTGACAATGTGGTTGACGCCAACATTTTAGCTTTAATCAGGGATAATATTGGCAGCCAGGTTTTCAATATTGCCGGTGGTAAGCCTTATTCGGTTAATCAACTTTATAATATTCTTGAAAAAATAACAGCTAAAAGTTGTGAACCAACCTATTTAGAGCCTCGTCCCGGAGACGTAAGAAAGACTTGTGCTGATATAAGCAAAGCCGCGGGGGCATTGGGTTGGCAGCCAAAAGTTGAATTCGAAGAAGGGCTTGAGAAATCGGTTAGTTGGTTTAAAGATATTGGGGGAAGATAAAATGAAGAAAGCTTTAATCACCGGGATTACCGGTCAGGATGGAAGTTACCTGGCTGAATTACTTTTATCTAAGGGCTATGAAGTCCACGGAATAGTGCGCCGGGCATCTACCTTTAATACCGAAAGAATAAATCATATTTATGTTGACCCACATAATCCAAAGGCAAGGCTTTTTTTGCATTACGGTGATTTATCCAGCTTTGAACAGACTTCAAATATTATTAACAATATTTGTCTGGATGAGGTTTATCATCTGGGGGCTCAGTCTCATGTTAAGGTGAGCTTTGAGATGCCTGAATATACCGGGGATATAACTGGACTGGGAACAACCCGGATTCTTGAAGCAATTAGAATAAGCCGGAAAAAAATCAAGTTTTACCAAGCATCAAGCAGTGAGATGTTTGGGGCAGCACCATCGCCTCAAAGCGAAAAAACTTTCTTTTCCCCCCGCAGCCCTTACGCGGTTTCAAAGGTGTATGCTTACTTTATGGCCGTAAATTACCGTGAAGGCTATGATATTTTTGTTTCTAACGGAATACTTTTTAATCACGGCAGCCCCCGCCGGGGAGAGACTTTTGTAACCAGAAAAATCACCCGGGCAGTAGCTAATATTTTAGCTAAAAAACAAGACAAACTCTATCTTGGTAACTTATCTTCAAAAAGAGATTGGGGCTATGCTCCTGAATATATTGAAGCGATGTATAATATTTTACAACAAGATGAGCCGGACAATTATGTTATTGGAACCGGGAAAGCTTATACTGTTGAACAGTTTTTAAAAGAAGTATTTGATTACGCCGGCCTTGATTATAAAAAATATGTAAAAATAGATAAGAAATACTTTCGTCCTACCGAAGTTGAAGATTTATTAGCGGATATAAGCAAAGCTAAAGAAAAATTGGGTTGGGAGCCTAAAGTGACTCTGCCTGATTTAGCAAAAATCATGCTTGATGCTGATATGCGGGGAGCCGGCCTTGCTCCGATTGGAGAAGGTGATAAGATTTTAGCCGAGAAATTTCCTAACCGCTGGTGGGAAAAGGATTAAAGCGATGGATAAAAAAATAAAAAATAAAAATATAGTTGTTACCGGAGGCAAGGGATTCCTAGGTTCTTATATTCTTGAAGAACTAAATAAAAATGACTGTAAAAATGTATTTGTTCCCGGAGAAGAAGATTATGATTTAACTCAAATTGATGCGGTCAAAAAGATGTATAAAGATGCTGACCCGGATATAGTTATTCATCTTGCGGCTAAGGTTGGAGGTATCGGCGCCAACCGCGAAAAGCCGGGTGAGTTTTTTTATGATAATGCGATTATGGGATTGCAGCTTATAGAAGAAGCAAGGAAAAGAGGTATTGAGAAATTTGTTATCTTAGGGACAATTTGCTGTTATCCTAAGTTTACACCGGTTCCTTTTCTGGAAAAAGATATTTGGAACGGTTATCCGGAGGAAACCAATGCTCCTTACGGCCTGGCTAAAAAAATGCTTCTTGTTCAATCAGAAAGTTACCGGGCTCAATACGGATTTAATTCTATATTTCTGATGCCGGTTAACCTCTATGGGCCCAGGGATAATTTTGACCCTAATATTTCTCACGTTATTCCGGCTTTAATCAAGAAATGTTTTGACGCGATAGAGAGCAAGGAAGATGAGATTGTTGTTTGGGGAACGGGTGAGCCTACGCGTGAGTTTCTTTATGCTGAAGATGCCGCCAGGGGCATAATTATGGCCACAAAAAGTTACAATAAGTCTGATCCGGTAAATTTAGGTGCCGGCTTTGAGATATCAATAAGGGAGCTGGTGTCTTTGATCGTAAAGTTAACCGGGTTTAAAGGTAAAGTTAAGTGGGATAAAACTAAGCCGGACGGCCAGCCCCGCCGCCGTCTGGATACAGCTAGAGCTTATAAGGAGTTTGGCTTTAAAGCTCAATTTTCTTTTGAAGAAGGTTTAAAAAAAACCATAGAGTGGTATAAAAAATTTACACGGCGGTAGGCGTTCTACTGATTTTGTAGACATCCTACTTGTCTATTGTAAGAGCGGGACAAGCGGGGCGCCTACAAAATCAGTAGGACGTCTACAAGACCACAAGACTGAAAAAACATGAATATACTAATAAGCGGCGGTGCCGGCTTTATCGGCTCACATCTTTGCGTTAAATTGTTGGCTAAAGGTCACCGGGTAATCTGTGTAGATAATCTGATTACCGGGTCAAAAGAAAACATAAAAGAACTGCTTGATAACTCCAACTTTAATTTTATTGAGTTTGATATTTCAGGCCCTTTTTACTTTAAAGAAGATGTTGATTGGGTCCTTCACCTGGCTTCACTTGCTTCCCCCAAGTATTACTTAAACTATCCCATAAAGACTTTAAAATCTGGTTTACTGGGAACTTATAACTGCCTGGGCATTGCCAAAAATAAAAAAGCCAAATTTCTTTTAGCTTCGACTTCAGAAATCTACGGTGACCCTTTGGTTCATCCCCAGCCTGAAAATTATTGGGGCAATGTTAGTTCAACCGGCCCGCGTTCCTGCTACGATGAGTCTAAGCGGGCGGCTGAGGCCTTAACCTATGCTTACTTTCGTCAGCATTCGGTTGATGTGCGGGTAGCAAGAATATTTAATACCTATGGCCCGAACATGCATCCTGATGATGGCCGGGTTGTTTCTAATTTTATAGTTCAAGCCTTAAAAAGTAAGGATTTAACTATCTACGGTGATGGAAAACAAAGCCGTTCTTTTTGTTATATTGATGATTTGCTTGAAGGCATTCAGAAACTCACTGAGGTTGATTGTACCGAACCAGTTAATTTAGGAAATTCAGAGGAGGTTACTATTGCTGAGCTTGCAGAATTAATCTTAAAAGAAACCGGTTCCTCATCTTTGGTGAAAAACCTTTCTTTACCCGCAGACGACCCGAAAAAAAGAAAGCCGGATATAACTAAAGCTAAAGAGGTTTTAGGCTGGCAGCCAAAAACCGAGCTAAAAAAAGGCCTTCAAAAAACAATAGAATATTTTAAAAAAAAGCTGGGAAAAAAATAAAATGAAGGTACCGCTTCTGGATTTAAAACTGGAGTATCAGTTTTTCAAAAAAGAAATTGATAAAAACTTAAAAAACTGCCTGAAAGGTCAGCAGTGGGTTTTAGGGCCTCAGGTTTCTTTGTTTGAAGAAGAAGCGGCACGGTATTTAGGGGTAAATTACGCGATAGGCGTTGCTTCTGGAACAGACGCTTTGCTTATCGGCTTGCGGGCTCTTTCCTTAGCCTTGAAAAATAAAGAATTTTTTGATAAAAAGGATGAAATAATAACCTCTCCCTTTACTTTTGTGGCTACTGCTGAAGCAATAAAAAGAGCCGGTGCCCGCCCTGTATTTGCCGATATTAACCCTGACTCTTTTAATGTTTCTCCTGAAGAAATAAAAAAGGCTTTAACCAAGAGAAGTGTAGGGATTCTCCCTGTCCATATCTATGGACAGGCTTCTTTAATGCCTGAGATTAAAAAAATAGCTAAGGAGAATGGTTTATTTATTTTAGAGGATTGCGCCCAGAGTTTTGGAGCGGCTTATCCGGTATCGGGCCGGAATTTTAAAAAATTAGGTACTTTTGGAGAAGTGGGAGCATTTAGCTTTTTTCCCACTAAAAATTTAGGCGGCTTTGGCGATGGAGGGTTAATTACGGCAAAAAGAAAAAAAATAGCTGATTTAATTCGGATATTGCGCAACCATGGGCAGGTTTCTCAATATAGAGCTGATTATTGCGGTTACAACAGCCGGCTTGATTCTTTTCAAGCCGCGGTCTTAAGCGCGAAGTTAAAATCTATTGATAAACTTAATCAAAAAAGAATTCAAATTGCTCAAAAATACAACCAAGCCTTTAAAGATATCTCTCAAATTCAGGTTCCGTTTCTTGACCGGGAAGAAAAAAACCGGCCGCTCTCCCATATTTATCATCTTTACACTATAAAAGTTCCGGCCCGGATGCGGGATAAACTTAATAATTATCTTAATTCTAAAGGAATATCAGCTAGAGTTTATTATCCGGCCAGCCTCAGTCAAATGAAAGCCTTCAGCAGTGCCCGGGCATCTTCTGGCCTAAAAAACACAATTCAGGCAACAAAACAAGTTTTAAGCCTACCCATTTACCCCTTCATGGAGCAAGAAAAAATTGAATACGTGATTAAACATCTAAAAAAAGGGGTCAAATCTAATTAATTTATTAAAATAATTTTTTAGTAGAAAATAAGCTTAATTTGCTTTTGGTTTTTTTATGGAGTTAACAGAAAAGAAGAAAAAAGAAATTTTATCCCTGGTTGATAAAGCGGCTGAGGCTGTATTAGATATTTATAGGTCGGTAAATTTAGGGATTAAGAAAAAGAAAGATAACTCGCCGATTACTCTGGCTGATGAAGCTTCTCATCATCTTTTAACTGCCGGATTAAAGAAACTATATCCGGATATTCCCGTAATCTCTGAAGAAGAAAAAATTACCCCTTATAATATAAGAAAGAATTGGCCTTATTTTTGGCTGCTTGACCCGCTTGACGGAACTAAAGAGTTTATATTAAAAAATGGAGAATTTACTATTAATTTAGCTTTAATTGAAAAAGATACCCCGATTATCGGGATAATCGCGGCACCAACAAAAAGATTAGTTTATTTTGCGGCTAAAGGAAGTGGCGCTTATAAAAAAGAGGCAGAAGGCAGCTTATGCCCGATAAAGGCCAAGGACCAACCCGGCAATACCCTTGTTGCCACCAGGAGCCGTTCTCACAAAAACAAAAGGGAAGAATCGATTTTAGCTAAGCTGGGTAAAACTAAAACTATTTATGCCGGAAGCGCTCTTAAATTCTGCCTTGTTGCCGAAGGAAGGGCTGATATATACCTGCGTGGCGGCCCGACTATGGAGTGGGATACAGCCGCCGGCCAGTGCATAGCCGCTGAAGCCGGAGCGAAAACTTATACTTTAGAAGGCCAACCCTTTCTTTATAATAAAAAATCTCTCCTTAACCCCGGCCTTATCTGCACGGCCATGGATATAAGCAGTTTTTTAACGCCTTGACCCTTTCTGATTAAAAAGATAAAATAACTTCTTCATACTTAAAAAGAAAAGGAAAAGCTTAAATGCTAATATTTTTTCTAGTTTCCTTATCAATTTTGTTCGCCCTCAATATGGGTGGTTCGGGGATTGCCCCTGTTTTTTCGGCCGAATACGGCGCGGGGGTTATTTCTAAAAAAGCGGCTTGTCTTTTATTTGCTTTTTTTGTTTTGTTAGGTGCTTATTTCTTAGGTTTTAGGGTGGTTCGGGTTATAAGCGGGGGCTTGATAAATCAAGATTTGATAAATATTACCGCCGGTATTATTATTTTTACGGCAACCACCCTATCTTTATTTTTATCTAATCTGTTTAAGATTCCGGCCTCAACCAGTCAAATAACCGTTTTTAGTATTGTAGGTTATGGTTTTTTCTATGGTTCGGTTAAGTGGGATATATTTAAGATGATGATCCCCTTATGGCTGGTATTGCCGGTACTTTCTTTTATTTTTTCTTATCTATTGGGAAGGTACTTGTATCCCAAAATAAAAAATTGGAGCCATAAATCAATAAAATTTTGGGATATAGCTACAAGCTGTTATACTGCCTTTAGCATCGGGTCAAACAATGTTGCTAATGCTTCCGGGGTTTTAGAAGGAGCAGGAGTCCTTAGAAGTAAAGCCGCGACTTTTATACTGGCGCCTTTTTTTGGCGCCGGAGGGTTTCTCCTGGGAAGGGGAAACCTGGAATCAATTGGAAAGAAAGTAACTGTTTTAGATTTAGTTTCAGCGGGGTTAATCAGTTTAATTACCGGCACTTTGTTAATTGCCGCCTCTTTGATTGGTTTGCCGCAGTCTTTGGTTCAGCTTAACGCTTTTTCTATCTTTGGTTTTGGCGTGGCTCAAAAAGGGAAAGGTATGCGAAAGCTTGGCCGCCGGATAATAAAAAAATCATTTATAATTTGGACGGCTTCGCCGGTTCTTGGTTTTACAATGTCTTTTTTGATGACTTATTTAATGAATAGGGTGGCAGGTTATGGCGGGTAAACAGGAAAAAGGCTTTGTTCTTTGGTTTACGGGACTGCCCTGTTCGGGCAAAACTACTGTGGCTGACTTAGCAGCTGAAAGGTTAAAGAAATATGTTAGAAAAGTTGAGCGCCTAGACGGAGATATTGTACGAAAAACTCTTTCTTCTGACTTAGGGTTTTCCCGGCAAGACCGGGCTGAAAACATTAAGCGAGTGGCTTTTAT